>NZ_NERM01000020.1:0-89579 GCF_002215235.1 Rhodococcus sp. BUPNP1 | reverse complement strand
CCAGGCCACGATCTGCCTGGCTCGGCGGCGCGTGGACGTTCTCTACGCTCTGCTCCGCGACAACCGCACCTGGCAACCGAATGTGCCGGTTACCGCGGTGGCGGCTTGACAGGATCATTGAGAGTCCTTTCGGATGGTGCCAACCGTGGCAATAGCGGGTGCGAGCCTGACTCGTGAAAAGTGAAGCTCTGCGAAGAGCCGGATCATCGACTTCCGCTCAGAGGGAACGAGTGACGATGGTCGCGGTTTTGGGCAAGGAACAGCAATGAGAAGGCCATCCGGACCAGTTCTCGTCGAGCTCCACGGAGCGGCCGTTGACGCGTCCCAATCCGGTCAGTTTCACGATGCCCGGTAGATAGGGGAGCAAGATCTCGTGTGTTACTACCCGGACGTCATCGTCCTCGGTAGGGATGAGTTGAATGTCGTGACACCCATTGATCTGGACTATCATGGCGCTTCTTCGATCGATGATCCGTCGATGACCCGACGGCGCATTGTCCGAATCAGTGGTCCGTCTGATTCGGCAGCAGCGAACGCTTGCTGCCATTCAGGATCCGCGAGCATCTGGGACCACTTGTTTTCGAGCTCGGCCAGGTTTGCGAATCGAACGGTGTACACCAATTCGCCGAAGGAGTGTTCTCCGATCAGTGTGTGGCCGGCGCTGATCAGCTCCATGTCGTATCGCTTGAACATGCGGGCCGTGTGGTTGGTGAAGAGGTCGATTATCGCCGACAGTTTGCCCGGTACCGCGACGTACTCCCTGATCTCGTAGATCACAGCTGTCCTTTCTGTCAGTTATCCGGAATGCCGTTGGGCAATTCGTGAAACTTGCTGGCGTAAAATACGAGTGGGTCCTGCTCGGCTTCGAAGTCGTGTCCGATGATGCGGAGAAGCACGAATCGATGATCGCCCGTCGTGGTTTCCGATTCGATTTCGCAGTCGAACCAGGCTGCTGCACCGTGCAGGAAGACTGATCCGTCGGGCCCGCTCTCCCAGCTCACGTTGGCGAACCGGTCGACCTGGCGGGCGGCGAGTTGCCGGCACGGTGTCTGCTGTCCTGCTCCCAGGACCGACAGTCCGATCCGTGGTCGTTCTCGTAGCTTGGGCCAGGTGGTCGAGGACGTCTGAACGAACACGCCCACCAACGGAGGCTCCAATGACACGTTGACGAACGCACTGACGGCCATACCGATCGGCTCACCGGTCACGTCGGTCGCGCACAGCGCGGTGACCCCGCTCGGGAAGCGGCCGAACGTTGCGCGCAACGCCGCTGTGTCGACCGTACCGATGTCGTCGTGGACACCTCTGAGGTTTATGGCCGTCATGATCTGGCCTTCGGCGTGTAGGGCTTTGTCAGAACACATGGTTCTTCCCCCCGAATACCTCGCTGACGGAGTCGTCGGTGAAGATGCACCGGATCGAGTCGGCGAGCATCGGT
The DNA here is from genome assembly GCF_002215235.1 of Rhodococcus sp. BUPNP1. NCBI lineage: Bacteria > Bacillati > Actinomycetota > Actinomycetes > Mycobacteriales > Nocardiaceae > Rhodococcus > Rhodococcus sp. BUPNP1. The sequence continues at coordinate 88,141 of NZ_NERM01000020.1, read as the reverse complement.
GCGCACGATACGACGTCGACGGTCGACGGGGCTCCGGGCCCGAGGGGGATGGTGTCTGTCACGACGATGCGCTCGAACGGAGAGTTGGCGAGGTTCTCGTGCGCAGAGCCGCTGAACACTGCGTGGGTAGCGGCGGCGAAGACTCGCGAGCATCCGGCGCGGACGACCGCCTCGCCTGCTGCGCGTAGGGTTCCCGCGGTGTCGATCATGTCGTCGACGATGATCGCGGTTTTACCTCGTACATCTCCAATGACGGTGGTGATCTCCGCGACCTGCTGCTGAGGACGTTCCTTGTCCAGGATGGCCAGGCCGGCACCGATGCGAGTGGCGAATTGCTTATTGAGCTTTACGCGACCGGCGTCCGGCGCGACGACCACCAGGTCGTCGTCCAGCGCGGCGAAGTGGTCCGCGAGTGCCATCAGCGCGGTCATGTGGTCGACCGGAACGCTGAAGAAGCCCTGAAGCTGTCCCGCGTGTAGGTCCATCGTGAGTACCCGGTCGACACCGGCTGCCTCGAGGATTCGTGCCACCATACGAGCCGAGATGGGTTCGCGGGGTGAGGATTTCTTGTCCTGACGGGAGTAGCCGAACCAGGGGGTGACCGCGACTACTCGGCGTGCACTGGCGCCGATGGCTGCATCGATCATCACGAGCAGTTCGACCAGTGCGTCGTTGGCGCTGAGGCCTTCGATGGGGTTTGCGCACATCGGTTGGATCAGGAAGACGTCTGCGCCTCGAATGGATTCGTCGAATCTGCAGTACACCTCTCCGTTGGAGAATGTCTTCAGAGCGACCCGACCCAGATCGACCTGCAGGTTGGAGGCGATCGACGAGGCGAGCGCCGGATTGGCGCGGCCCGAGAACAACATCAATTGTTTCTGGGATCCGAACGGAATGGAGGTCGTCATTGGTGGCCTTCCAGGTAGATGCCGGGGAATCGGGCATGTGCGGGGAGTGTGGCGCGAAAGGACGAGAGCATCGTGGGGATGTAGCGGTGGGTTCGAAGGTGGAGATTCCCGTATCGGCGATAGAAACGTTTCTATGGAGGGTGGGCGGATACGGCGCCCAGCATGATCACACGGTGATCGGTTATACGTGTGCGGCGTGGACCTCGTCGGCGATCGGCATCCCTGTGCGGGCACCGACATGTCTGACCGACAGTGACGCTGCCGTTACTGCAAGCGCACTTGCGGCTCCGAGCGGCATCCCGGAGGAAAGCGACGCTGCGAGCACACCGTTGAACGTGTCGCCCGCACCGGTTGTGTCACGCACGTCCGATACCTGCAGGGCCGGGACGGGTTCGATGGTTCCGTCGGGATAGGCCACGATCGCCCCCTTGTCCCCTCTGGTCACGACGAGGCACGCTCCCGTGGCCCGAGCGACGTTCGCCGAGGCGTCACCGACGTCGGTGAACGGGATGGACAGTGCAGCGCACAGGTCACGAAGCTCTGAACTATTGGGTGTCAGAACCGACGCTGCGTGGGCGCTGGCGATGAACTCGTTGCGCACAGGGGCCGGATTCAGCACACAGCGCAGTCCCATGTCGGAGGCTGTCGACACGGCAGCTTCGACCGCTGCCGGGAGGATTTCGGTGCTGACGAGTACACATCCGGCCCACCCCGATGCACGCTCGACGGCCCGGCGAACGAGTGCCGGCGTAAGGGCAGCGTTGGCCCCGGCGGCAACGGCGATCTGGTTTTCCCCCACCGCGTCGACCACGATCAGGGCAGTGCCGGTGGCGGTGTCGTCGAGGACGGCGACGTCGGTGACGTCGACACCGGAGGCGCGGAGCTCGACCAATGCCTCGCGTCCGAGTTCATCATCGCCGATCGCTCCGCAATAGCGCACCGGCACGTTCATGCGGGCGGCTGCGATAGCCGCGTTCGCGCCCTTGCCGCCGCCGAACTTGTCCAGGTGTGGACCGACGACGGTCTCACCCGGACCGGGTAACCGATCGACGGCCACGACCAGATCGACGTTGAGGGCGCCGACCACTAGAACCCCGTTACTCATTGACGCTCCCGCTGATAGTGCACACCGATGACCGATCCTGGAGTGTCGTCGGTAACGGATCCATGGGTTCCGGTGTGCGGTTCTCAATCAAATCGAAAAGGACTGTCGCTGCGCGGTAGCCCATGTCTCGCGCCGGCTGGCGCACGGTGGTGAGCCGCGGCGTGAGAAGCGACGACAGAGGAAGGTCGTCGAAGCCCACGATGCTGACGTCCTCGGGCATACGGAGCCCTTGTGCGCGGCAATACTCCATCGCGCCCACAGCCATGAGGTCGTTGGCGCAGATCAGGGCAGTGGGCCGAGTCTGCGCCGCCAACGCGCGTTGGGCCAGGTCCCGGCCGGACGATTGCTGGTAGTCGCCGTAGTACACCGGGACCGTGTCCGGGTCGATGCCTGCCCCGGCAAGTGCCTCGCGGTAGCCGGCCAGTCGTTGTTGAGCCGTCCACAGACCCTCCGGACCGCCGATGACCGCAACGTCCCGGTGGCCCTTGTCGAGGACGTGTTGCGCGACCTGGCGAGCTCCCCTGCGGGAGTCGCAGACCACGGCGGGCAGGTCGATGCCCGGGATCTGCTCGTCGACGAGCACCACCGGACCAGAGCGAGCCAGTTCGTAGCAAGCTTCGGGCATGGACCCGGTGCTGGTCAGGTAGATGACTCCGTCCACGCGTTGGCTGCGCAGCAATCTGGTCTGGGCTTCCTCGGATTGTTCCGAGCTGCCCGGGACCACCAGGACCACCAGGACATCACGTGCCGATGCGGCTTGATGGACCCCTTCGGTGATCATGGCGAAGAACTGATTGGTCAGGTCGGGTACGACCATGCCAATACGGGAAGCGCTGCGGCGTTTGAGATTACGCGCAGACTCGTTCGGCGAGTATTCCAGAACTCGCACGGCGTCGAGCACACGGGTACGGCGGTCGGGCGCAACCGGGCCGGAGTCGTTGAGTACGTAGCTCACCGTGCTCATGGAGACTCCAGCGTGTTCCGCGACGTCCTTGATGGTCGTGCGCTTGCGCGTGCGTCTGTGCTCAGATGACGCCACAGCAATCCCTCTCTGCGGAATTAGGATCGTCCACTAGCCCACGACAGTATCGAAGACCACAGCAGCGCGTAGTTCGACCACTCGACGAACTCCGGCGGGGCCCAGTGGGGAGCGAGATCCGAGGTGAACGCGACCACTCGGCCGTCGCCATGATGTCCTGTGACCAGGATGGGGTCGTCTCCGGTGCGGGCGACGACCTCGGCGTCGTCGCGGGCCACCACTCGGTTGTAGCCGAGCAGGGGAGGCCAGTCGCTGGAGGTGTCACCCAGGACGGGATGTTCCGGTCGGCATACCTCGACCTTGCAGCCCTCCGGGACCTCGATGCGGTCATCGTAGGGGAGCATGGTCACAGGCAACACGTCGGCGAGGGGGGTCATGCCGAAGCGGGCCTTGCCGTCGATTCCGGTGAACGACATATAGCCACCGACCTTGACCAATCCGCCGCCCCGGCGGACGTATTCAGCGACTACTCCCAGACGGTTGGGCGATGCTTCCGAACGTAGGAACGTCTCGTCGGGGAGCTGGAAGGAATTCGATCCGATATCGGAGATGACAACTACGTCGTACTCGTCGATTTCCTGTGCCGTCTTGGGGAAACGTGAAGAAATCTCGTGGCCGCGCACGTAGTTGACGTCGTGCCCTTCGCGGGTGAGATTTTCGAGGAATACGCTTGCGCCTTCCTCGTACTCAGTGGTGTGGAACTGATCGAAGCCTTTCATGTGAATAACGTGCTTGATCCAGGATTCGCCGGTGAAGAGGATCTTGAGCGGTTCCATAAGGTCTCCTGTGGTGCCTGGGAATGGGAGGTGGGTGTCGGTAGCGAAGTGTTCGTCGGTGGCCCGGCGCGTGTTCAGGACGGGGTGCTCGCGCTGAGTAACTTCCGTCCCAATGCGTACGCCTGGCGAAGGTCGTTACCTTGGTACTGGACTGCGGCAAGCTCGGACACCAACGGGCTGGCGTTGACAGCGACGGTGTTCGGTAGCCATCCGAACAGATCCACATCGGAGGACGAGTCACCGTAGGCGACGCAGTCGGCTGGTTCGATGTGGTAGCGCTCCAGTGCATCTCGCGTGATGTGGACCTTGGCTTGCGGTGACAGTGTTGCCTCTTCGGAGAGCGTCTGTCCGATCACCACATCGGATCCGTAGGCCTCGTGAGCGCCCCAGTTTCTAAGTCTCTGAACGAAGAACGCCGGCGATTGCGAGATCACGATGGCAATCTCACCGCGCCTGCGGATATCGTCGAAGGTATCGGTGATGCCATCGAGCCAGGCCGCTTGTTCGAACGCGGCGTCGAGGTCGTCCTCCGTCGCGTGCGCACAGACCTCGAGCAGGGTTGACCAGAAGTCGAAGTCGGTGATTTGTCCAGCGTGCCAGAGCTGTTCGATTTCGAGTCCAACGTCGCGGCGGCCGAAGAATGTCGACAGTTCCAGGGCGGCTGCTCCGTTGAGCAGCGTGCCGTCCATATCGAATACGTGCAGTCGGGTGGGCATGTGTTGCTTTCTGTGGAAGTCGTCGGGCCGGGTCTCAGGAGAACTCCGGGAGCACTTCCTTGGCCATGAACTGCATGTTCTTGATGATCGCCTCGATCGGCTGTCCCACGGCGATCAGGCACGCCATGTGATCGACGCCCAATGCCTCGTAGGACTTGAATCGTTCGATCATCTTGTCGGGGGTGGTGAGGATGGGATCGGCGTACTTTTCGAGGAGCCCTTCCTTGGAGAACGACTCCTGGGCGGGCCTCATCGCTCCGCCCTGGACCACCGAGTCGTCCTTCTTTCCCTCGGCGCGTGCTGCCAGACGCTCCTCTTGGGACTGTTGGCCGGAGCTGGAGGCATGCACCAGGGTGAGATAGTAGTTGTACTCACTGAGCACGTCGTCGAAGTACTCGGTCGCCTCTTCTTCGGTGTTGCCGAGCCAGGTGTGGCGAAGGGCCATCACCTGCTTTCGAGGCATCCCGCTCGTCTCGATCTCGTCGTTGTACGCGGCGAGCAACGCTTCGAGATCGCCGTAGGGCTCGAAGTTGCCGTAGTTCGGAGCAGTGATCAGGTTGTTTCCCTGTCGTGCCACGCGGCGTACGCCGTCGATGCTCTGCGAGGCCGCCCATACCTCCGGGTGCGGCTTGGATGCCGGCTTGGGCACAAGAGTCGTCGGCGGGAACGAAAAGTACTTGCCGTCGAACGACACATCGTCCTCGACCCACACCCGCTTGATGATCTCGAGGGATTCTTCGTAGATGTCGCGTGCTTCTTTGGGGTTGATGCCGAGTCGGTCGAGCGGGTAGCGACTGCCACCCCGCGCCACGCCGATGCCGATGCGCCCCGGTGCCATCTGGTCGAGGAAACTCATCTCCGACGCGATGAGCAACGGGTTGTAGTACGGAAGGACCACGATGCCGGGCATGATTCGCAAGCGCTCGGTGCGCGCTGCGGCCAAAGCGCTGAACATCAGCGATGAAGGATTGCTGACGTAGTTCTGAAAGTGATTTTCGTTGACTGTGACGCCCTCGAAGCCGAGGTCCTCTGCGGCATCGACGATGCTGAGCATGTCGTTGAGGAGTTCGGACCACGGACGGCTCATGTCGCGGTAGAAGAATGGAGTGGTGACCCAGATCTTCATGGAAGCTGTCTTTCTACGAGGTTGGGCAGTTCCTGTATTGCTGGAGGCGTGCCGAGTTCCGGCTGCAGAGCGGACGCTGCTCGTGCAGTTCCGGGCCAGACCCGGTGCGTGGGTCCCTGCCGAACTCGGACTGTGGGGCGATGTAGAAACGGTTCTATCGCGTACATCCGGAGCATACAACGGTCCGGCGCCCTGTGCATAGTGCCGAACTCGTTTTCTTTCGAGAAACTCGATAAACGTTGTTCACGCTGGTGAGAGACGTAAGGCCGGGTGTTCCGGTGTTTGGATCAACCTCCAAGATCCGCGAATCACGAAGGCAATGAGCGACGCAGATGTAGAAGCGATTCAACCCGGGTGCTCGGCAGGATTCGTCCGGCAGTCGGTAGAGGCGTGGTCGGCCGCGGTCGGGTGGTGGTGCACAGGGGAGACGTGCCGGCGGGTGTCGGTTGCTGCGTGATTGTGCAGACGGTTCTGTCATCCCTGCTCCGGGAAGTGTTCCTACAACACACTTTCTGTTCGCAACACAGCTCCGAGGGCGCAGAGCACTATCGATCGTTCGGTGACGGGCTGCATCCCGGTTGTGGCGGTCTGTAGACAGACCTGGGTGCTGCCGGAGGTATCGACTGTGTTGCGCGAATATTGCCGGAAGATTTTACGCGTCAACGCTTGACCTGAGGTGTGGGCTCGACCATGATCTCTAGCAACCGCCGACACGGCCGCACGAATTCAAATGCTGCGACTCGCGGTATGTCCCCAGGCTTTCTGGCCCAGTTTTCGTGCAGCAGTAGAAACGTTTCAACAACTGTCTTCGCATCACACGAACGAAGGGAAACGTCCATGCCCACTATCTCGGGATTCGACAATCTGATCCTCAACACCGATACCTACAAGCATTGCCACCACACTCTCTATCCTCAGGGAACCGAGTACGTCTCCAGCTACGTCGAATCGCGTGGTGGCATCTTCCCGGCGACGATGTTCGTCGGACTGCAGGCCTACATCCAGGAGCGCTTGCTCCGGCCGATCACCCTCGCCGACATCGATGAGGCCGAAGCGGTGACCAGGGCGCAGGGGATGCCCTTCTGCAGGGACAACTGGATGGGCATCCTCAACGACCACGGCGGATTCCTTCCTGTAGAGATCGAGGCAGTCCCCGAGGGGACTGTGCTGCCCACCCGCAATGTCCTTGTGCAGGTTATCAACACCGATCCGAAGTACCACTGGGTGACCAGCTTCTTCGAGACCGCGTTGCTGCGAGCGGTGTGGTACCCGACCACGATCGGAACGGTCAGTTGGATGTGCAAGCAGATCATCAAGGAAGCGTTCGCTCGCACCTCGGACAATCCGGATCTGCTGCGCTTCCAGCTGCACGATTACGGCGCTCGCGGCGTGAGCTCCCAGGAATCTGCTGCATTGGGTGGTCTGGCACACCTGGTCAACTTCAACCAGAGTGACACGGTGCCGGGCATCCTGGCTGCGATGAAATACTACAACGCGGTGTGTCCGGCGAACTCGGGCCCGAACAGCGAGCATGCAGGTTTCACGGCATGGGGTCGGGATCAGGAAGTCGACGCTCTTCGCAACATGATGAACACCTACCGCGATGCCGGTGTGGTGCTGTTGCTGACCGACTCGTACGACCATGAGAACGCTGTGAAGAACATCCTCGGCAAAGAACTGAAGGCCGAGATCGAGAACTTCCCGGGCGTGGTCTGTGCTCGTCCGGACTCGGGCGACCCTGTGCAGGTGACCGCGGATACCGCTGAGTGGCTCATGGATGCCTTCGGCTATGAGGTCAACTCCAAGGGATTCAAGGTTCTGCCCCGGTATCTGCGGGTCGTCCAGGGCGACGGCATCACGCTCGATACCCTGTCGGAGATCTACATGGAACTCGAACGCCGGGGCATGGCGGCAGAGAACGCGATTTTCGGTATGGGCGGCGGTCTGCTCCAGCACTTCAACCGAGACACGTTGAACTTCGGGCAGAAGTGCAACGCTGTGCGAGTAAACGGTGAATGGCGCGATGTGGCCAAGCAGCCGACCGGGGCGAGCTTCAAGGTGTCCAAGGCCGGCCGTCTCGCCCTCGTCAAGCGGGATGGTGAGTACCGCACGGTGCGACGCGACTCGGTTTCTCCCGAGGAGAACCTCCTTCAGCCGGTGTACCGCAACGGCAAGCTCCTGAAGAAGTGGGATTTCTCCGAGCTGATCGAGCGGAGCGAGGCGGAGGTCCCCGAGGAGTACTACTACCCCGTCATCGAACAGATGCGTGCGCAGGACAGCGCCGCGGTGCCTGCCTGACCACAACAACTGTTGAACAGATAACTAGGGATCCATGATGACAAAGTTGCCGAGTGTGCCACTTGCCAATACAGATTGCTTGTACATCGACGGGAAGTGGGTTCCCCCGCACTCGTCTGCTCTAATCGATGTAGTCGACTCGACAAGCGAATTGGTCTACTACTCGGTGCCGGACGCCGATGTCGACGATATCGATCGCGCGATTACAGCGGCCCGGCAGGCATTCGACGAGGGACCCTGGCCGCGGTTGTCGCACGCCGAGCGGGCTCAGGTGCTGCTCGATATCGCTGATGCCGTCGAAGCGCGGATCGATGACATCGTGGAGATCTGGCCGCGAGAGACCGGGATTCTGGCATCGTCGGTCCCCGGTGTCATGCGCGAGGTAATCGACGCGTACCGGTACTACGCAGGTCTGGCGAAGAGCTTCCCGTTCCAGGAAGAAGTCACACCCACCAACGGCGCACGCTTCGGCATGATCGTGAAAGAGCCTGTAGGCGTCGTGGGAGCGATCATTCCATGGAACGCGCCGATGGGACTGATCGCGTTCAAGGTGGCGCCGGCACTGCTGGCGGGATGCACCGTCGTCATCAAGTCGTCCCCGGAAGCTCCGGGGGCTGGATACATCATGGCGGAAATTGCTGATCAGCTCGGCATTCCGGCGGGTGTCCTGAACGTGGTGACCGCTGATCGTGCTGCCTCCGAGCGGTTGGTCTCCGACCCTCGGGTCGACAAGATCTCGTTCACCGGATCAACGGAAGTCGGCAAACGAATCGGGAGCATCCTCGGTGGTCGAATTGCACGGTCTTCGCTGGAGCTCGGCGGCAAGTCTCCTGCCATTGTCCTGGACGACTTCGACATTGCCGAGGCGGCACACACCATCGCTTCTGCGGAGTGCTTCCTCTCGGGTCAGATCTGCGCATCGCTCACCAGGATCATCGTTTCGGAGGAACGTCACGATGAGATGGTCAAGGCGTTGGCAGACGAATTCGACCGGGTGGTAATCGGCGACCCGTACGATCCTCAGGTCACGCTGGGACCTTTGGCCAGCGATCGGCAGCGGGACCGTGTCGAGAACTATATCCAGATCGGGATCAGGGAAGGGGCGACACTGGCTTACGGCGGCGGACGCCCGTCCCACCTCGATCGCGGCTGGTTCGTCGAGCCCACCGTCTTCGGAAATGTGTCGGAGACGTCGCGGATCGCTCAGGAAGAGATATTCGGTCCGGTGCTGGCCGTGACCCCGGCCCGGGATCTCACGGACGCCGTTCGGATTGCGAACGCAACGGAGTTCGGTCTGAATGCTGCAGTGTTCACCCATGACTCGAAGAAGGTTTTCGACATTGCCCGTAGGCTTCACTCCGGCACCGTGGGGCAGAACGGCAATCGTGTGGACTTCGGTATCGGGTTCGGAGGATTCAAGAGATCCGGTATCGGACGCGAAGGCGGGGTAGCAGGACTGCAGGCGTACCTGGAGAACAAGACTGTTGTCCTGGACGCACCTCCCGAGTAGACCCGTGCCCGGAGCGGTGCAGAGACCACGGCCGGGTCAGACGACCGAAGCCGACCGTAAGAGGATCATGTGACTGAGATTGCCATAGAACACGGCTTGGTGTGGGTAGGCCCGGACGAATCCTATTCGGAGGGACTGCTCTACATCGAAGACGGCAGGGTCAGCTATGCGGGCGAATACAAGGCAGAGGTGGTCCGGCCCGGCGTCGCGCGGCTCGATGCATCGGGATGTGTCGTTCTGCCGGGTCTGGTGGATTGTCATGTGCACCTGACAACGAACTCGGATCACGAGCGGATCCTTCCCAGCGATGTGTTCCGGGGTCAAAAAAGCGGTCCGGAAAAGCTGCTTCATGGCTATCGCAACTCGCTCCGTGCCCTACGATCAGGGTTCACCACGCTCCGATGCATGGGGCATCGGGGAGTGGGCGAAGTCGAACTGCGTGACATGGTCGCCGACGACCTGATCGTCGCTCCGAACCTTCTGGTCGCGCCGTGGTGGATAACCATGACGAACGGCCACGGTGACCTGTTCTACCCTCCTTACACGCCACGCCGCGAATGGGATACCGCAGACGGTGTCGATGCCTGCCGGCAAATGGTCCGGTTGCAGGCCCGAAGCGGTGCGGACTTCATCAAGGTCATGGCCAGCGGTGGTATGTCGAAAGGAGAGAAACCGCACTGGCCCAATTACAGTGTCGAGGAACTCACGGCGATCGTCGAAGAGGCGCACGACATGGATCTGCGCGTCGCCGCGCATGCCCTGTCGTTGGAAGGGATTCGACGCAGTATCGAAGCCGGCGTGGACAGCATCGAGCACGGCTCGTTCCTCGACGAAGAATGCGCTTCGGAAATGGCGCAAAAGGGAATATTCTTGGTCCCGACCCTCGCGTTCAACGACTGGTGCCAACGCGAAGGGACGGCCCGAGGCCTGACCGAAGCCGGAGTCGAAAGCCTGCGCGAGGCGCACGATCGGGCTCTGGAATCGTTCGATATCGCCCGTTCGGCTGGAGTCAAGATCGCGATGGGAACGGACTCATCCGGGTCCCTGTGCCCGTTCGGTGCCCATTACCGAGAACTCGAACTGTATGTCGAACACGGGATGTCGGTGAATGAAGCGTTGGCGTCAGCCACCGTCGTGGCTTCGGAACTTCTCGACCGCCCGGACATCGGCTCGCTGCGACCCGGCTCGATCGGAGATGCGCTGGTGGTCGATGGGACCATCCTTTCGGACATAACTCGCCTGCGACAGGGAATCAAAGCGGTCGTCCGATCGGGCCGTGACGTCACCAGCTATCTGGAGGAATCGGCCGCGTTGCTCTCGCTCTGAGAGTCGTCTCCGTCGGGAAGCAGATATCGGTACCGGAAATCTGAAAACCGGGGCCGAACATCAACGACTCCGGCCTCGGCCGATAGTAGTTGCACGAATTGAATTGACGAGAAAGCGAGAAGGAAATGCCGTACATCGAAGCAAGCTTCTTCGAAGAAAGGTTCTCCGAGACGAAGTTCTCCGGCGAGATGGTGGCAGCGCTGACCGAAGCGGTGTCCTCGATCCTGGGAGAAGAGATCGGATCGGAAACAACGGTCGTGCTGCATGGTGTACCGCGTGAGCGGTGGGGACATGGAGGCCGGACCATGGAAAAGAGCAGCTGAGCAGACCCCGCCGGCAAAGGTGCGCATTCGGCAACTCACCGGTACCACCGTGGTTCGGCGAACCACCTCTGCCGCTCCGATACATGCTGGCGGCGCGCAGCTTTCGGCTGCGCGCCGCCAGCATATATTACTGGATGATCAGTAATCCGGATTCTGTACATCACCTCCGAATCGTGGAGACGCCGCCACGCTCGATAGGTTCGGATGCAGTCAGGAAACAACCAACGGAACCTCCGAGAGGGCACGGTTATCAACTGCCGCGACAGGGGGTCTCGTCTTCTCGGCGTCGAAACCGACTTTCTCTCGGTGGGGTGTGCTCGCCGACCGATCGATGGGTACGACACAGCGTATGACCGATATCAGCGATCCGCTCGTTCACGACGAGAACGACATCGAAGTCAGCGAGCGCAAATCCTATGCCGCCGGGGTACCGGCGGTGTTGGTCTCGCTGCGGCACGGATTCGAGCAGATGGGTCCGGTGCGCACCGCCCGCACCTTGACGAAGCTGAACCAACAGCATGGCTTCGACTGCCCGGGCTGCGCGTGGCCGGAAACACCAGGTCACCGGAAACGTGCCGAATTCTGCGAGAACGGCGCCAAGGCTGTCGCCGAGGAAGCCACCACTCGCACCGTCGACCCCGGTTTCTTCGCCCGCCATTCTGTACCGGAACTGCTCGCACGCACCGACTACTGGCTCGGTCGCCAGGGCCGGCTGACGCACCCGATGATCATCCGGCCTGGCAGCCTCCACTACGAGCCGATCGACTGGGACGATGCCTACGCGGTGATCGCCGAGCATCTGCGGGCGCTGCCGGACCCGAATGAGGCGATCTTCTACACCTCGGGGCGGACCTCCAACGAGGCCGCGTTCTTGTACCAGTTGATGATTCGGTCGTTCGGCACCAACAACATGCCGGACTGCTCGAACATGTGCCACGAGTCTTCCGGTACGGCCCTGTCGGAGACCATCGGCATCGGCAAGGGTTCGGTGTCGGTGACCGACCTCGAACACGCCGACCTGATCCTCATCGCAGGCCAGAACCCCGGGACCAACCATCCCCGCATGCTGTCGGTACTCGAGAAAGCCAAGGCCCGCGGCGCGAAAGTCATCGCGATCAACCCGCTGCCCGAAGCCGGGTTGTTGCGTTTCAAAGATCCTCAGAAGGCGCGTGGCGTGCTCGGCGAGGGAGTGGCGATCGCCGACGAGTTCTTGCAGATCCGCCTCGGCGGTGACCAGGCCCTGTTCCAAGGTCTGGCGAAACTGCTGCTCGCCGCCGAGGACCGTGCTCCCGGCACGGTCCTCGACCGCGACTTCCTCGACCGGCATTGTGCCGGTTTCGAGCAGTGGGCCACCCATATCCGCGCCGTGGATCTGGACACCGTGTCGACTGCGACGGGTCTGAGCCGATCTCAGCTCGAGGACACTGCAGCAGCGTTGGTCGCCTCGAGAGCGACGATCATCTGCTGGGCGATGGGGTTGACCCAGCATCCCCACGCCGTGGCCACCATCGAAGACGCGGTAGCGCTGCTGCTGATGCGCGGGATGATCGGCACGCGTGGGGCGGGGGTGTGCCCGGTGCGGGGACACTCCAACGTTCAAGGTGATCGCACCATGGGCATATGGGAGAAAGCCCCCGAGTCGTTCCTGCAGGCCCTCGATACCGAGTTCGGGATTCGCTGTCCCCGCCAGCACGGTTACGACGCGGTCGACGCGATCCGCGCCATGCGCGACGGCAAGGCGTCGGTGTTCATGGCCATGGGCGGTAACTTCCTGTCTGCCACCCCCGACACCGAGGTGACCGCCGCCGCACTGCGCAGTTGCGCGCTGACGGTGCAGGTCTCCACCAAACTCAATCGCAGTCATCTCGCGCACGGAGCGACCGGGATCATCCTGCCCACCCTGGGGCGGACCGACAAGGACATCCGCGGCGGACGCAAACAGATGGTGTCGGTGGAGGATTCGATGTCGGTGGTGCACCTGTCGCGTGGAGGGCTCACACCCGCCAGTTCGCATCTGCGTAGTGAGGTCGCCATCGTGTGCGAGCTCGCCCAGCACCTGTTCGGTTCCGGCCATCGGGTGCCGTGGGCGCGGTTCGCCGACGACTACGACTGCATTCGCGATGCGATTTCGCGGGTGATCCCCGGATTCGAGGACTTCAACACCCGGGTACGGCGGCCGGACGGGTTCGTCCTGCCCCACCCGCCGCGGGACGAACGCCGCTTCACCACCGACACCGGCAAGGCGACCTTCGTCGTCAACGACCTGCACTGGCTTCCTGTCCCCGAGGGTCGGCTGATCCTGCAGACGTTGCGCAGCCACGATCAGTACAACACCACCGTCTACGGCCTCGACGACCGTTATCGCGGCATCAAGGCGGGCCGGCGGGTCCTGTTCATCCATCCCGACGACATCGAAGCGTCCGGATACGCTCCCGGCGACCGGGTGGATCTGGTGTCGGAGTGGACCCGTCCCGACGGCACCGTCGAGGAGCGCCGGGCCGAGGACTTCAGGCTCGTGCCCTATTCGACCCCGATGGGCAATGTTGCGGCCTACTATCCCGAAACGAACCCGCTCGTGCCTCTCGACCATGTGGCACTCAAGTCCAACACTCCTGCTTCGAAGGCGGTCACCGTCCGCCTTGTGCCTCGTCGGGCGCCTGGGAAGCGGCCGGACGGGCCGGGTATCGAGCTCGATCCGAAGTCTGCGTAGGAGAATCTCGATGCCTGTTCTGTTCGCTCATGTGTTCATTGCTGTCGTCCAGCTGCTGCTGCGTTGTGTGGGCATGTCCTCGGCGTTATCTGCGCCCCGGTCGGAACAGCGTGTGCTCGCCGGCCGGTGCGACAGTTTCGACGATGGGTTCGAATCATGGGGCGAGTGACCACCCGTGCCCGCATCACCCGACTGCAGGGAACGCAGCGGGTGGTGCGTCCGGACACGGTCGTTGTCGAAGAACCACTCGAACTGCGCGTCGATGGCACTGCACTGGCGGTGACGATGCGCACTCCCGGTTCCGACATCGAACTTGCCCAGGGGTTCTTGCTCACTGAAGGGATCGTCACCGGCCGCGACGATATTGCTGCAATCCGTTACTGCAACAGCACGGGCGACGACGGGCGCAACACCTACAACGTCCTCGATATCGATCTCGCACCCGGAGTGGCTCTGCCCGAGACCGGCATCGAACGCAACTTCTACACCACCTCCTCGTGCGGGGTGTGCGGGAAGGCCTCCCTCGATGCGATCCGCCAACGCTCCCGCCACTCACCGGCTCACGACCCGGTCGTGGTCGATCCGGAAGTGCTGGCGGTGATGCCCTCCGCGCTGCGACAGGCGCAGGAGACCTTCGACCGCACCGGCGGATTGCATGCTGCCGGATTGTTCACCGCTGCAGGGGAACTCCTCGCACTGCGCGAGGATGTCGGACGCCACAATGCCGTCGACAAGATCATCGGCTGGGCGGTCGAGCACCGACGATTACCGCTGCGCCATACCGTGCTGCTGGTGAGCGGACGTGCCTCCTTCGAGCTGACCCAGAAAGCGGTCATGGCCGGCATTCCTGTTCTGGCGGCCGTTTCCGCGCCGTCGTCGCTGGCCATCGACCTTGCTCATGACGCCGGTTTGACTCTTGTCGGGTTCCTGCGCGGGGACACCATGAACGTCTATACCCGCGCCGAACGGGTTGGTACGGGGAACGCAGGTCTCGACTCTGCGAGCACTTCTACCGGAGCTTTTGATGGATAGGACAGTGGCTATCGAGGTGCGCTACTTCGCCGCAGCGGCAGAGACCGCAGGGACGGAGAAGGAAACGGTGGCATTGCCGCCTACCACCGACCTCGGGACGTTGAAGACGGTGCTGATCGACCGACACGGCCCCGATATGGCTCGTGTGCTGTCGGTGGCGATGTTCTTGGTCGGGGATGAGCTCACCCGTGACCCCGCTCGTGCTGTGGGTCCTGTAGTCGACGTGCTACCACCGTTCGCCGGCGGCTGAAGTGAGACCTCGATGTCGATACGTGTGATTGCTACAACGACGACGGACGAGCAGTCCGACACGTAGGTGAGCACATCGAATTCTTCGAGTTCGGCGAGGGTTGATAAGGCCGTGCCCGCGCCGGCCTGCAGCGTCGCCATCGGAGAGGACTCCTCGGATGAATATTCATCGCTTCGTTGAGGTCTTTTCCGGATACGCGCGGTGAGCGAGAGGTGGGCATGTTTGTGTGGTCAGGTGCGGGCAATGGTGCGGTGCGGTGAGGGTGAACTGCTCGAAGGCGTCGTCGAGTTCGAGGTGGATTGCGTTGTTCGCGATTACGACGCGGTGGGCGTCGAGACCGAGCAGTCGGGCGACGACGAAGGTTGCGCTCAAGGTTGCGACGTTTCTGGTGATCCCGAGTGGGAGGAGGGATCCGGTGTCGGTGAGGGCTTCGTGTTCGCCGGCTCTGAGGACGAGTCTGGCGTCGGGGTGCACTCCGTGGGCTGCCACGGACACGGCGATGTTGTCACGGTCGTCGGAGCCCACGGCGGCAAGGCATCGGGCCCGGTCGAGGCGGGCGCGTTCGAGGAGGGTTCTGTCGGTACCGTGCCCGACGATGGTGGGAATGTTCAGCGCTCGGGCCAGGCGCAGATTGCGGGCTCGATCGTCGCGTTCGATGGCGACGACGGGGATGCCGAGTTTGCGGAGTTCGAGGCACAACCGGAGACCGACCTGTCCCAATCCGACGACGATGACGTGGTTGCGGCGGGGGAGAACCCGTTGACCGATCAAGCCGATGAGGCTGGTTCCGAGCAGACGTTCGATTATCCCGGCGGTGAACATGGCGGTGAACACGATCGCCGCCAACATCGCCAGAGCCGCGAACACGTCATAGGTGTGGTCGCCGTGTGAGGCCGGTGCGGGACCGACGGTGGCGACGACCTGGACTGCTTCTTTGAGGGACTCGACCCAGTGGTGGCCTTTGCCGACAGTGAGCCATATCCAATCGATCAGGAGGATGGCGAGCAGTCCGATAAGGCCGGTGAGCAGCATGCGGGTGCCGGCGTCGTGGGATCGCAGTGTGCCTACGGAGTGGACGAATCGGCGGCGAATTCTGCTGGTGCGGCTGTGGGGTAGCGGCTGCCAGGTCGGTTGGTCACCGTGGGCCGATTGCCGGAGGACGCGTGTGGTGCCATCGGGCGCGGTGTGCGCGGCGTCGATCGTGGCAGCGATGCACGGGCCGGCCAGGGACGGTGTCGCGAGGTCTGCGGGGGAGGTGACCTGACAGTGGGGAATCAATTGGGTGAGTTGGTTGGCGATGGTGCGATCGAAGACGGTCACGACCATCGGTGTGTGGGGACTGATGTGGGCGATGGCGAGGGCATAACGGACGGCGACCGCGTCGTCGTGGGTGACGACGGCGACCCCGGCCGGGTCGTGCTGGGTGATCTGCAGAAGTTCCGGGTCGTCGGGTGCATCGAGGTGGAGAACATCGAAGTGGCGTTGGGTGAGTGACGCGCACACGAGCCGGGCAACATTCGACGCGCCGATGACAACGAAGGGGGACATCGGGCCGACGCCGATCACCGCACAGGTGCAGGGAACGAGGTGTAGGCAGTGAAGATGCCACCGGAGCTGATATCGGATGTTGGGTCGATCAGCTCCGGCAGCACCGCTTCGAGGCGTATCGGGGCAGCAGCGGTGACACTTGTCTCCGGAGTCGGGGTGGGTACCAGACGAATATTGTTGATCCGCAAGAGGTTACTGCCGAGTTCACGTCCGGCGGCGAGAGCGAAGGATTCGATTGCGCCGTCCATGGAGTCTCGCGCCGGTCCTCGATCGGTGTCGGTGATTCTGCGGAGCGTGTCCAGGCCGGTGACGGTGACGATCGATCCGATGCCGCCGGTGCGGTGGAGGGATACTGCAGCACGTCTGGTCGTGTGGAACAACAACGCCATGTGGTCGTAGGTGAACCGGCCCCAGTCGGCGGGGCGGATCTTGCTCAGCGAGTGGCATGCGGTTTCCGGGCCGGGTAGCCATGCGGTGTGCACGAGCGCGTCGATGCCGCCATGTCGTCGCTCGAGGTGGGTGAACATGTTGTCGACGTCGGATTCGAGGGTCAGATCGGCCGCGACCGGATGAGCGATCCCGTCGTCATCGGCGACTCGGCCGGCGAGGTGCTCGGCAGCATCGAGGGTGAAGCTGTGCGTGAACACGTGGTGTCCAGCTGCTGCCAACGTTCGGGCCACGTGGGCACCTTCGTTCTGTTCGACGCCGGTGACCAGGACACGCAGTGAGGTGGTGGGTAGAGCCAACGGGTGCAGCGACGGTTCGGCGATGCTCATCTGGACTCGTTTCGAGGGTGCCGGGGGCGCGGGGGGAGGAGTTCCGCGCCCCCGGGAATCGGGGTGGGATGGATGTCTGTCGAGGTCCACGGCCGCGGGATCCTGCACGGACGAATCGGCGGCCTGCCGAAGGGGGCGGGGCGTCGGCGACCGGGGACCGGTGCGTGAGCGTGCTCAGTGAGAGGTCGGTGACAGCTGTTCCTGTCCGGAGGTTTCGTCGTTGTCGGACAGGTCCTGTCGGTAGGTCTCGCGCATGGCGATCACGCAGACGACGGAGACGGCGCACATTGCGACCATGAACAGCGCCACGGCGACGTACGAGCCGGTGCGATCGAGCAGGTAGGTGGCGACGATCGGTGCGGGAGCGCTCGAGGCGAGGGTGCCGATCGTGTAGCCGAAGGAGATTCCGGTGTAGCGGATGCGGGTGTCGAAGGCTTCGGCGAAGAAGGCTGCGAGGGGACCGTAGGAGGTGGCGAAGGCGAGGCAGAACACCACGAACCCGATCATCGCCAGCGCGAAGGATCCGGAGTTGACCAGCCAGAACCAGGGGAAGGTGAACAGCAGCATGGCGAGAACCCCGGCGAGGAAGACCGGCTTTCGGCCGTAGGCGTCCGAGAGCTTGCCGAACAACGGTAGTGCGACGAACGTGACCGCCATGGCGACGAGGACGAGTGTCAGCATCTGGTTTCGGGTGTAGCCGACCTGCGTGACGCCGTAGCTGAGGCCGAATACCGTAGTGCCGTAGAAGGTGACGCCGATGGCGAAATAGGCACCGCAGGTCAGGAGGACCTGCTTGGGGTAGTGGCGAAGGACCACCCCGATGGGCAGCTTCTCCAGCTGTGCGTTCTTCTTGACACGGTCGAAGTTCGGGCTTTCGCCGACATGCAGTCGGACGAACAGGCCGATCGCGACGAATACGCCGCCGATCAGGAAGGGAATGCGCCATCCCCAGGATTCGAACGCTTCGGGAGACAGTCCGGCCATCAACAGGAAGACCGTGTTACCGAGCATCAGTCCTGCCGGCACGCCCATCTGCACCCAGCTGCCGTAGTAGCCGCGTTTGTCGGCGGGAGCGTGTTCGACGGCCATGAGAATTGCCCCGCCGATCTCACCACCGAGTGCGAGACCCTGCACGAAACGCAAGGTGACGAGGATGATCGGTGCGGCGACGCCGATGGTCTCGTAGCTCGGGAGTAGCCCGACTCCGAGAGTGGTCAAGCCCATGATGGTCAAGGTGATCACGAGCATGGACTTGCGTCCGATCCGGTCACCGAAGTGACCGAACACCACTCCGCCGAGCGGGCGCGCCACGAAGGCGGCGGAGAATGTGGCGAAGGCGAGCAGAGTGCCGATCAGAGAGTCGAACTCGGGGAAGAAGATCTTGTTGAAGACGAGTCCGGCTGCGGTGCCGTAGATGAAGAAGTCGTACCATTCGACCGTTGTGCCGACACCGCTGGCAAATCCTACTTTCGATGTTTGGGACATTTTGGGCATGTGGGGCCTCCGTTGCCGCGAGCGCGAGATGATTTCTGCGGCTCGAATATATGGGTGACCCAGAACACACAACATCTCCATGTGGAGAGGTGGAGTGCGCTCCGGAGAAAGCGAATTCGGTTCAGAGCAAGCGAAGTTCGTGCGCGCGCGCAATGGCTTCGACGCGATTGCGCGCGTTCAGTTTCTGCATGGCGCTCTGCAGATAGGTCTTCACGGTGTTGCGGGTGAGAGACAGTTCCTGAGCGATTTCGGGATTGCTGTGACCCATGGCCGCAAAACGCAGCACTTCGTACTCGCGCCGGGTCAGGCCGGCCCGGTACAGCGCCTCGGAGGTCACGACTTTTCGTGGTCCCGTCAACCTCGGGTCGACCACCCGGATTCCGCTGGACACACGGTGAATGGCTGTGGCGAAGTCCTGTCCGCTGATGTCCTTGACGAGGCAGCCGTCGGCGCCTGCTTCCATCAGCAGATCGATGGCACCGTGATCGGCGAACGCGGTGAACAGCAGTATCCGCGCGTGCGGCGCGGCTCGCCGAAGACGCGGAATCAGTTCCGGTGCAGGGATATCGGGGAGTCGAAGATCGAGGAGGATGACGTCGACGGGCAGGGTGCGGGCCAATTCGACCGCGGCCGCGCCGGTCAGTGCCCCTCCCACGACTTCGAGGTCGGTGTCCTCACGGGCGAGCAGTTCCACGCCGCCACGCACGATCGGATGATCGTCGACGACGAGGATGCGGATGGTCTTCGGTGGCGCGGTCATGTGCTCGATCCCTCCAGAGCGTCTACCCAGCCGCGAACGGTGGTGCCACTTTCGTCGTCACTGACGACCGACATGCCACCCCCGAGCCGCTCGAGGCGCCCTGCAGCCAATCCGAGCCCCAGCTGGCTTCCTCGCATCGGATCGTCGGTGCCGTCGACGCCCCGGCCGTCGTCGCTGATGACGACCGTCACCCTGCCCGACCGCACCGACAAGCTGACCACCACGGTGGACGCATCGGCGTGCTTTTCCACGTTGACCAGCGCCTCGCGAACAAGGCGTTGGAGGGCCTCGACGCGGCTGGCATCGAGGTCGGGAGATTCGGTCAGGGGCACGAAACGAGCCGGGATACCGGTCCGGAGCGTGAATGCCTGGCAGTCCTCCTCGATGCCGACCGGAAGATTTCGTTCGGGAGGCCGCGCGGTGAGGTCGGTCAGCGATCGGCGGATGGAAGCATTGACGGCGTGTACCTGTTCGGTGATCTCCTGCAGGCGATCGTGGATCGCCTGCGCGTCAGCGAGGGCGCGCAGGCTCTGCAGTTCGGCGCCGATCCGGAAAAGGACCGGGCTCACGGAATCGTGTAGGGATTCGGCGAGCCGTTTCCGTTCGGCCTCGAGGGCGAGTTCTGTCTGGGTGGCGGCCCTTTGGGCGCTGAGGAGAGTGACGGCGGCCGTTTCGGCGATCGATTGGATCTCTGCGATGACTCGATCACCGAAGGACGAATATTCGCGGGTGCCGACGTACATGGCGCCGAGAACATGACCTTCATAGGCCATGGGCACGGCGAGCATTCCTCGCAGTGACTCCTGTTCGACGAGCGCGTCGAAGTCGTGGGTGATTCCGGGGTCGGACAGATAGTCCCGTACCCAGACGGGTTGTTGGAGCATGATGCTCTTGCCGCCGAGCCCGATCCCTTCCGGCACCACCAGTCGGTGCAGAGCGTTGCTCTTCGTGCCCTGCCAACTGCGGTGAACCATCACCCCATCGACCTCGACGCGCCCGATGAGCGACATGTCGAAGTCGCCGATCTCCCGGATCCGCTGGCCGGCCGTGGTCATCGCCGACGCTTCGTCGGTCAGAACCAGCAGCTCGGCGCGCGAAAGTGCGAGATTGTCGAGGATCGACGGTTTGAGGTCCGAGTGGGTGAACTCGTGAGCTGCAGTAGGTGTATTTTCCGACACCGGCTTTCCTCGATCTTCTTTCCGGGGTCTCGGGTGACCCGTCATGGTGGCTCGGTCACAGCTTCAGCGTATCGGACCGGTTGTTCAGGTTGATCAGGCACTCGAGCAGGAAGTAGTCGCCCCAGATCAGTTCGTTTCGGGTCGCGAAGTCGCGGCGTTTGTCGAAGCAACCGTCCATCAGGATCCCTGCCGGTCTGCTGTCGTGCGGTCCGGTGGGGGTGAGGTGATCGAGGAGTGCCTCGACGTGGGCGACGGCCCGGTCCCGGAAGTCGGTCCGCTCAGGGACGAGCCGGTCGAGCTTGAGCAGCGCGGCAGCGGCGATGGCCGTGGCGGAGGTGTCGATCGGAACGTCCGGACCGGTGCCGGCGTCGAAGTCCCAGGACACGACGGCGCCGGTCGGTGTGCGGTCGAGCCACCACTCGGCCAGGCGCACGGCGGTCGGCAGGAAGGACGGCGATGACCACTGTGCGGCCTGGGCGTATGCCACCATCGCCCACGCCTGTGCCCGGCCCCAGGTGCTGTCGGCGTTCATGCCCTTGTGGGTGTAGCGGTCCAGCAGTGCACCATTGGCTGTGTCGAATCGTGCCGACTGACAGACCGAGCCATCGGTGCGGATGCACAGTTCGATGTGCCGCTGCGCGTGGCGGATCGCGGCGTCGTGGAAGCGTGGGTCGCCGGTATGTGCCGAGGCCCACGAGAGCAGCGCGACGGTGCCCGGGACGGCGTCGATGTTCGCGGCGCCTTCTCCGACCGCTTCTGCTTCTTCTGCTTCTGCTCCGAGTGGGATGATGCCGGCGCGATCGTTGAAGCTGGTGAGCAGTCCGTGGGCACCTGCCAGAGCGGTCTGCGCCGCGTCGTCGCTTCCGGTGACGAGGTGGTTGACTGCCGCCCCGTACCAGAAGAGGAAGCCGCGGAAGGCGGTGTCGGAATTCTGCCGGGGCAGGATCTGCGCGGTGATGTCGTCGGCGAGGTGTGCCAGGCGCTTGTCACCCGAGGCGGCGAAGCCGAGTGCGGCCAGGCCACCCCAGAATCCTCCGGTCCAGTTTCCGTCGGCGGTGGTGGTCCATTCGCCGGATTCGATGTCGCCGTAGTGCGGGAAGGTGCCGTCGGTCTGCTTGGCGGTCGAGTCGATCCGCTCGAGCATCGCCTCGATCGCCGCGGTGTACCGGGAGTTGGTCACGACCGGCCTCCGGTGGTGAGGACCGACTTGAGCGTGCGCCCGTCCCGCATATCGGCCATGGCGTCGTCCGCCTCGGTGAGCGGGTATTCGGTGACCATCGACGCGAGATCGAAGTGGGCGGTCAGCCGGGGGAGGGATTCGACGTATTCGAGGTGGTTCTGCGGCGAGAACGCCCAGCTTCCCAGCACCTGCAACTGCTTCTTGGTGATGTAGTGGGGGTTGATCGGGGTGGTGCCGTGGTCGGTGTACTGCCCGACGACGAGGTACTTGCCGCCGCGGCGGGTGAGGTCGATGCCTTCGGCCACGGCGGTCGGGACTCCGGTGGCCTCGATGACGACGTCGGCGCCGCGCCCGTCCGGTGTGTGCGCGAGGATCCGTTCCAGGCGGGCCTCTTGATCGGTCTCGGTGAAGATGTCGATGTGGATGTCGCCGATGCCGGCGGCCTGCGCGACCTCGAGACGGTTGGCCGGCCCGCCGACGATGATCACTTTCGCCGCGCCGGCGAGTGTGGCGTACATGGCGCAGGCCAGACCGACCGGTCCGCTGCCCTGGACCACGACGACATCACCTGTCTGCGGCTTGGCGATATCGTTCACGGCGTGCACGGCCGTCGGGCCGGCGCAGCCGAGTGCGATTACCTGCTGCGGGGTCACCGAGGACGGGATGCGGATGATCGTCGAGCCGGGCTGGAGGTAGATCTGTTCGGACCACCCACCCGACAGATGGGGCCAGTCGGCCGATGACTGGTTGATGCCGTACACCTTGCGGGTCTCGCACAGCGACGGTTCGTGCTGGTCCTGGCAGTAGTAGCAGTGCCCGCACGGGATGTTGGACGCCCATGAGATCGCGTCCCCGACGTGCAGTTGCTCGCCCCGGGCATCGGTGGTGACTCCCTCCCCGAGGGCGTGTACGCGACCGACCGCCTCGTGTCCGAGGATGAGCGGTACCGGAATGGGCAGGCGACCTTGCTGCAGGTGGATGTCGGTTCCACAGATTCCCGCGTGCGTGACGTCGACGACGACCGCGCCGGCGTCGGGGGTCACGCGCGGAAACGTCGTCGCGGTCATGGTCTGTCCGAAGCCTTCGAGCACCATCGCCGTGGCGGTGCCGGTGGTCGGGCTCGTCGGGTCCGTCTGCATCGTATTACTCATCGGATCACTCCCTTACTGCGCAAGGTCTGGACATCGGACTCGGAGATACCGAGCTCATGGAGGATTTCGTCGGCATGTTCACTGACCGCCGGCACCCCACGGCGCACCTGGGCGGGGGTGCGGGACAACGTGACAGGGTTGCCCATCAACCGGGTGGTGCGCACACCCTCGATCTCGACGTCGACGAGCGTGCCGTTGTGCCGCGTCTGGGGATGATCGAGCGCTTCTTGCAGGGTGAGCAGCGGTGCGCACAGCAGATCGACCCCGTCGAACAATTCCGCCGCCTCGACGGTGCTCAGCTGTGCGACCAGCGGACGCAGAACCGCGTTGGCGGCCTCTTTGTTCTCTGCCTGGAGCTGTGGTGTGGCGAACGTCGGCTGGACGGACAGATCGTCGATGCCGAGAGCTTTGCATGCCAGACCCAGAGCGTTCTCGCGGAACAGGCCGAGTACCAAGAGCAGACCGTCGGTCGTTTCGAAGATGCCGCTGTACCAGTCGCTGACCCAGTTGGTCTCACGCTGGTACGCCAGCAGTGTGGAGCTTTCGAGAGTCTGCAGGGCCAGTGCTGTATCGAAGAGGTTGACGCTGACCTTCTGGCCGCGGCCGGAGCGCTCGCGTTCGAACAGTGCTGCCAAGATTCCCTGGGCGAGGGCCATACCCGAGGCGTAGTCCACGGTCGGTACCGGATGTACGTATGCCGAGATCGACGGGTCGCCGCACGCGCGTGCCATTCCGCTCAGTGCCTGCGCGAGCATGTCCTGGCCTGCTTTGTGGGCGTACGGTCCGGTCTCGCCGAATCCGGTCGCAGTGCCGTAGACGAGCCGAGGATAGCGCTCGTGCAGATCGTCGTAGGTCAAGCCCAGTCGTTCGACTGCCGCGGTCCGGTAGCTGTGGATGAGAACATCCGCCTCCGCGAGGAGCTGATGGAGAATGTCCTGCCCCTCAGGGGTTTTCAGGTTCAGTGCGATGCTGCGCTTGTTGCGGTTGACCGCGGCGAAGTAGGCACTGGGGCGACCTTCGTCGAGTGACTCGCGATCGAGGCCTCGCAGCATGTCTCCGTTGACACCGCGCTCGACCTTGATCACTTCGGCGCCGAGGTCGCCGAGAACCTGTGCGGCCACGGGCGCCTGCATGATCTCGCCGAGGTCGAGGACCCGGATGCCGCTCAGCGCTTGTTGTTGCTGGGGGTGGTGCACGGTGCGCCTACTTTCCGTATACCGACTTGGCGATGATGAGTCGCTGGATCTGGTTGGTGCCCTCGTAGATCTGGGTGATCTTGGCGTCGCGCATCATCCGCTCGACCGGATAGTCACGGACATAGCCGTATCCGCCGTGCAGTTGGAGCGCATCGGTGGTCACCGACATGGCGGTGTCGCTGCACAGCAGCTTCGCCATGGCCGCCTTCGTCCGTCCCGCCGGTTCCCCGTCGTCGATGAGACGGGCTGCGTCGTACAGCAGCGTGCGGGCCGACTCGATCTTGACGGCCATATCGGCGACCATGCCGCGCAGAAGCTGGAAGCGGGAGATGGACTGGCCGAACTGCTCGCGGTCGGTCGTGTACGACACGGCGGCATCGAATGCGCCCTGTGCGATGCCGAGGGCCTGCGCGGCGATGAGTGCCCGGCTGACGTTCAGTTCCTCGGAGATGTACGCGAACCCCTGGTAGGGGTCGTTGACGACCCGGACGGCGGGCAGTCGGCACTCGTCGAAGTTCACGTCGGTCGTGGGGCTGCCGCGCATACCCATCTTCTTTTCGGGAGCGCCGAAACTGACGCCGGCGTCGTCCTTGTGCACCATGAAGATGCCGAGTGACTTCTCGCCGGTCTTCGCCAGCACGGCGTACCAGTCGGCCCACGGCGCATTGCTGATGAACCGCTTCTGACCGTTGAGGATCCAGTCGGACCCATCCTGGGTTGCGGTCGTTGCGATCGCCGACAGGTCCGAGCCCACGCGCGGCTCGGTCATGCACCATGCGGCGCCGGCGGCGCCCGATGCGACGTTCGGTACCACCAGTTGCTTGAGTTCGTCGGAGCCTTGGCGGAGCACGGTGGAGGTGCCGGCCCAGTTGACCAGCATGACCAGTGCCGTGCTTGCACAGGACGCTGCGACTTCTTCTACAGCGATGACCTGGGCGAGCAGGTCGGCTCCACTGCCGCCGAGGCTCTCGGGGTAGGCGAGTCCGGGCAGGTCGTTGCTGCGCAGGGCTGCCCAGGATTCCGCGGGGAATCGTTCCTTGTCGTCCACATCGGCGGCGTGCGGTGCGATCTTGGTCTGCGCGAGTTTGCGGACGCTCTCGCGGAATTCGCGATATTCGATACTCATGAATTACTCCTGGTCTGTGTGGGGAAGGTGATGATTCGGAAGTTCGACGGTCACAGTGGGGGCCAGCTCAGACCCGTCACGGACGAGGGGATACCGGCTGCGGCCGCCCGTTGGGCGAGGTCTTCGGCGACACCGGCACGGCGCAGCACGTCCTCGGTCTTGACGTGGGTGTCGGTGGCGCGCCGTGTCGGGCCGTCGGAGAACACCGGGACCACGGGGACCGAATGAAGTGTGAAGTCCGGGTCCCGGGCCACGATCTGATCGAAGGTGGCCAGTTCGTGCGGTTCGAGTACCGGTGTCACGCAGGCATCGACATCGGCGAACACTGTGGTCCACTCCGCCATCGTCTTCGTCTCGAATGCTGTGGTCAGTGACTTTTCGATGTGGTCCCAGGTGGACTCGTCGAAATGGTTCGGAACGGAACCGAGGTCGAGGGTGGTCCACAACCGTTCGAAGAAGGCGGTCTCGAGGGCCCCGACTGCGACGTAGCGATCGTCGGAGCAGCGGTAGCACCGATAGAACGGCATCGATCCGGTCAGTACGCCGTGTCCACGTCCGGGCAGCGTCGGCGTCTGCCAATCGACGAAGTTCATTCCCATCATCGACAGCACGCCGTCGACCATGGCGGCATCGATGTACCGGCCTTTGCCTGTACGCGTGCGGTCGTAGAGGGCGGACATGATGCCGAATGCCGACAGCAATCCGCCGCCTGCGAAGTCGGCGACCAGGTTCAGCGGCAGTGTCGGCGGGTGATCCGAGGGGCCGAAGGTCCCGAGGGCACCGGCGATGGCCAGGTAGTTGATGTCGTGCCCGGCGCGCTGCGCCATGGGCCCGTTCTGGCCGTAGCCCGTCACGCTGCAGTAGACGAGTCCGGGATTGAGGGCCGACAGTTCCGCGTAGCCGGCGCCCAGCTTGTCTGCCACCCCGGGGCGGAATCCTTCCATGAAGACGTCGGCTTCCGAAACGAGGGTGTGCAGGGCGTCGAGGCCGTCGGCGGTCTTGAGATCGAGCGAGATGAATTCCTTGCCTCGCGACAGCGCGGGCACAGGGAGCCCGGAACGACCACCACCGATTGCGATCACTTCTGCGCCGAGGTCCGCGAGCAGCATGCTCGCGTACGGTCCGGGCGCCAGACGTGTCATATCCAGTACCCGAACCCCCGCGAGTGGTCCTGTCGTTGCGGTCATCGTCGTCCTCCAAAGTCATGCGGTATCTCGTGTGATACCCATCCTGGAGGCGGTGACTGCACTCACACCATCTCCATGTGGAGATGTCGCATCACATCGGTTCTCCCGCACACTGAGATCCACACACTCAGCACGGGACGCTCCGAATTCGACAGGACAGCAATGGAAACCACTGCGACAGACACTCTCCTCGACACCACCGCGCAGGATTACGAGGGGATTCTCGACGCCGCCGAGGCCGCCGCGGCGCCTCTTGCTCGTACGGATCTGCACGAGCGAGCGCACCTTCTGCGGTCGGTGGCCGATGCGCTCGACGCCACAGCGTCGGAACTGGTGCCGCTGGCGGCCGCCGACAGTTCACTGCCCGAGCCGCGCCTGCGCGGCGAAGTCACGCGGACGACGACGCAGCTGCGGATGTTCGCCGAGGTCGTCGAGGAGGGCTCCTGGCTGGAAGCGATCATCGACACGGCCGATCCGGATGCGCACCCTGCTCCGCGTCCCGATCTGCGTCGGATGCTCGTGCCCACCGGACCTGTCGCAGTGTTCGGTGCGAGCAACTTTCCGTTCGCATTCGGACTCGGCGGCGGAGACACCGCTTCGGCATTGGCTGCCGGCTGCCCCGTCGTGGCCAAAGCCCACCCCGCTCAGCCGCGATTGACCGCCGCTTATGCGCGGGCGATCTCCGAGGGACTGCGGGCGGGCGGCGCCCCGGACGGCACCTTCGGGGTTGTGCAGGGCGCCGAGATCGGACGTCAGCTCGTCCAGGATCGGCGTATCACCGCCGTCGGGTTCACCGGCTCGACATCGGGTGGCCGTGCGCTGGCAGATCTGGCAGCCGGCCGCCCGGATCCCATCCCGTTCTACGGTGAGCTCGGCAGCACCAATCCGGTGTTCGTGACACCTGCGGCCGCCGAGGACCGGTCGGGCAAGATCGCCGGCGAGTTCCTCGAATCGTTGCTGCTCGGCGCGGGGCAGTTCTGCACCAAGCCGGGGCTGCTGTTCGTTCCCGAGCAGAGTTCGATCGAGTGGCTCGTTCGAACCGCGGTCGCCGAGGATTCGTTCCGTCTGCTGCACGCAGGGATCCGTCAGTCGTTTCTCGAGGTGTCCCAGCAGATCCTCGACCATCCCGAGGTCCGGCCGGTGGCAGTGCCCGAGCAAAGTGGTCTGGACGATCTGTCGGTGCGCCCGGTCATCGGCGTGACCGACGCTCGGGCACTGTGTCGAAACCCTCAGGACCTGCTCGAAGAATGCTTCGGTCCGTTCGGGCTGATCGTGACATACACATCGATCGAGGAGTTGTACGCGGCGATGGCTGTCCTGCCGGGCACGTTGACAGCGACCGTCCACGGAACCGATGACGATCCCGATGCTGCGGGACTGCTCGGTGCGCTTGCGCGCCGTGCGGGGCGCGTCATCTGGAATGGATGGCCCACCGGTGTGGCCGTGGGTTGGGCTCAGCACCACGGTGGTCCCTACCCGGCCACCAACTCGGTACACACCTCCGTCGGAGCGACCGCGATTCGGCGGTTCCTGCGTCCGGTCGCCTACCAGTCGGTGCCCGAAGCGAACCTGCCGTCCGCTCTCGTCGATGCGAACCCGTGGGGTATCCCCCGCCGGGTGAACGGCCGGCTGTCGTAGGGCCACCGGTGCTCGCGATGTCGCCTCGGTTCGGACTGGGTGCGCAGAGGACTACGTCTGTTGCGTGGCTCCGGACCGGGTTTGTATGTGGCGTTGTGTCACACGACCTTCCGGACCGGCGCGGGTAGTTGCGCCCAGGTGTGCTGCACAACCAACGACACGGCGGTCTCCGGAGGGAGGCCGCCGTGTCGTTGGTTGTGGG
Source organism: Rhodococcus sp. BUPNP1 (assembly GCF_002215235.1). Taxonomy (NCBI): domain Bacteria; kingdom Bacillati; phylum Actinomycetota; class Actinomycetes; order Mycobacteriales; family Nocardiaceae; genus Rhodococcus; species Rhodococcus sp. BUPNP1. The sequence continues at coordinate 59,586 of NZ_NERM01000020.1, read as the reverse complement.
TCTCAGGAGGTGATGGTGTCGGGAGTGACCGGTTCTGTGTCGGCGACGGTGGTCTTTCCGCCGTTCTCGTCGACGAAGTACAGGATCACTGCGCCGATCATCGGTCCGACGGCGAGGGCTGCGAACGCTGCCAGGAACGAGCCGGTGGCGGAGAAGACCGCGCCGATGGCGAGGGGGACGAGGGTGCTGGCGATCTGCCAGAAGGCGTTGGATGCGCCGGCGGCTGTGCCGGTGACCTCGCTCGAGACCAGGCGGGGGATCATTGCGACGATCAGGGGCAGGTATCCGTAACCGACCAGACCGAGGATGGGTGCTGCGATGAGGAGCGCAGGGACGTTGTCCAGCGTTCCGAAGAAGATCAGGATGACGGAGAACAGCGCGAGAATGACGATCGCGGGCTTTCGGGCGCTGCCTATCCGGTCGCCGAGTATTCCGGTGAGGGGTTTACTGACGACCGCCACGCCCGCGAAGATCGCCACGATGAACCCGGCGGTGGTGCCGGAAACGCCGTGTCCCTTGATGAGCAGGGCGTTGGACCAGGTGACGAATCCGTATGTGCCCCAGAACCCGCCGAATCCGGCGAGGGAGAGCAGCATGAGATCGCGGTTGGTGGTCAGGGTCTTCCAGGCGGAGGGGCGCTTGCCGTCGCCTGCGGTAGCGATCGTGTTGGTGACCGGTCCCGGCCGGATGATCACGTAACAGATGACCGCCGTGACGATCGAGATGGCACCGAAAAGATGGTAGGAGGCGTGCCAGCTGTAGTGGTTGATCATCCACGGGACGGCGGTGTTGGCGATGACGGTGCCGAGCGAGGTCGCGGAGGTGAACAGTCCCATGACCTTGCCGAGTTCCTTGGGCTGGAACCAGCTTGCCAGGAGCTTGACGCCTGCGGCGTAATCCGCGCCGGCGAAGAAGCCGACGACTGCTTGCACGCCGATGCCGATGACCGCGGAGGTGGTCGATCCGAAGATCATCATGAACACGCCTGCGCCGGCGAGTGAGACGGTGACCACCTCGCGGCCACCGAACCGGTCGGAGAGCACCCCGGTGAGGGCGTTGGAGCAGACGTAGCCGATGTAGTACGCGGTGGCGAACACGCCGAGGCTGGCCAGTGGTACGCCGAGGTCCTCGCCGACGAACACCGATGCCGGGCCCCAGGTGGAGCGATCGACGGAGGTCATGGTGAAGGCGAGCCAGCAGAGCACGAGCACGACCCACCGATATCGGTTGCGTGCCTGTTGATCAGGTGATGTGGAAATCGTCTGCACGAGGGGTTTCCTGTCTGGTCTCGGCGCGATAAGGGGGTCTCGGGTTGGGTTGCTGCTACCCGGGTTCTCGGGGGAGAGGATCGCTGCCGTCGGTCGAATAGCGTTGGTGCAGTCGAGGTGTGGAAGGGACTGTGAACGTCACGAGGGGGTATGTCGCGGAAAGTTCAGGGTGGGTCACCTTCGACCGGTCGAGCGCTGCACCTGTTTTATCAAGGTGATCGCGTTCACACAATGTTTGCGTCCGTTTGTGGAGCAATTGCGCGCTATTCGGACGCATTTAGCTCGCTGGCCCGGTCTGCAGAGGCTCCCACCGGCCGGATCGTGTGATCGCCGCTCGATCCGTCGATCACGCGGCGCGCAGGGCGCTGTCCCGATGACGACCGCGATCACCGGACAGGGCCCTCACACGGCTGCGAGCTCCTCGCGGATCTGCTCGGCCGCAGTGCGCAGAGCGGTGAGGATCGATCCCCGCATGTGATCGAGTGATACCCGCGAGGACTGGGCGGAGACGTTGAGAGCAGCGACTGCGTAGCCTTCGGCGTCGCGAACGGGCACGGCGATCGACCGCACTCCCTCGGTGAGTTCCTCATCCGCCAGCGACCATCCCTCGTTGCGTGCGGCGAGAATCTTCTCGCGTAGTTCGTCGGTGTCGATCGTGGTGGCCGCGGTGTAACTGTGGGTGTCCACGCTAGCCAGATAGGCGTCGAGTTCGGCATCGGTGCGGTCGGCCAGGAGTACACGACCGGTGGCGACGGCGTAGGCCGGCAGACTCGTCCCGACCACGATTTCGACCGTGAGGACCCGGTCGGCCTGGACCCGGTCGACATAGAAGATCCTGTCGTGATGCAGCACGGTGAGCGAGGCCGTCTCCTGCGTCTGCTCGGCCAGGCGTTCGAGGTGGGGCCGGACGATCTCGGGAAGTCCGCTGCTCAGGACGTAGGCGTCGCCGATCTCGAGTATCGCGGGGCGGGCGGTGTAGGCGGTGCCGTCGTAGGACAGATAGCCCATGTACTCGAGTGTCAGCACGAAGCGCCGGGCCGCGGTGCGGGTGATACCGGCGAGGGTCGCGACTTCGGTGACCGACAGGGGGCGACGTTCTCGCCCGAACAGTTTGAGTACCTCGAGCCCCCGGCCGAGAGCTTGAACGTGATCGCGGTTCTGCTCCGGGGTCGTCGTGGTTGCTTCGTTCTCGCTCACAGGCTCAACCTATCTACTTCGTGTGATGCTGCCGATCGAGTGGGGGCGTGAGAAGTGCGGATCCCCCAGAGGCCGAGCGCGACGCATACTGCGTACAGCGCTGCCGCCGCAGACCAGCCGGTCGCGAATCCGCCGGTGTGATCGGTCAGCAGGCCCATCAGAGCGGGCCCGCCGGCGAATCCGAGATACATCCCGACTGCGATGGCGCTCGAGGCGCGGCCTACGGTGCTGGTCCGAACCACGCGGAGCGCACCGGCCATCAACACCACATTGGCTGCGAGGGCGGTCGCACCGTGCACGCCGACGCCGATCCACAGGAGGGCAAGCCATCCCCAGAGTTCGGCACCGAGCAGGGCGAGTGCGCCGAGCAGGGAGCCCGATGCGAGGACCAGTAGCAGGGTGAAGGGGCCGGTTCTTCCGGAAAGCGCGCGGCCCCAGCCGATTCGCGCGGTGACACCGATCAGGCCGGCGATCGCGGCGGTCAGCCCGGCCACGGTCAGGTTCAATCCCATTTCGTCGTGCGCGAACAACGGAAGATAGACGTTGGTGGCCTGAAGGGCGGCGCCGGAGAACAAGGCGTAGGCGGCGAACAGCCAGACGGCCGGAGGCAGGGTGCGGCGCTCGGTGCGGTCGGAGGAGGGTGCGGCACGCTCGGGGGCGCTCGCCGGCCGTTGGGAACGGTTCCGGGACGGTGCGCAACGCCAGGCCCAGAGGGCCGAGATGCCCGCGATGGCCGCGCCGACCCATAGTGGGCCTCGCCATCCCCAGGCAAGTGCCAGGGTGGGGCATCCGACTCCGGCGGCGAGTTGGCTGACCTGCACCCCGGACTGCTTCACTCCGATCCAGGGAGAGCGTTTGGCCGGTGGGGCATTATCGCTGATCACGCGGTTGGTGACGGGATTCGACAGGGCCTGTGCAGCCCCGGACAAGGCCATGGCTGCGAGTAGCCACAGGTAGTTCGTCGACAGCGCCGCGATGACGAACGAGAGTGCGGCGCCCGCGAAGATCGTGACGAGCAGTGCGCGAGCGGGGAAGCGGTCGCTGAATCGCCCGAAGGTCAGGGACAGGGCAGCCGCCGCCAGGAAGCTGAGCGTGGCGAGCATTCCGAACTGCGCCGCGGTGATGCCGAGCGAGTCGATGACCAGCGCGCTCGTCGCGCTCAGGCCGTAGGTCAGCAGTGGGCCGATCGCCATGGCTGCCGTCAGCAACGGCAGTAGTGCTCGGGAATTGCGGTTGTTCACTACAGGCACTCCATCGACAGTCCTATCGCTGCGCGACGGTGCGCACGATCTCAGCGCAAAGCGTCCGCATAGCGTTCAAGAAACCTATCTTCGGACGCAAGTGTCGCACGTCCTAGGGTGTGGCACCTACCTCGCCGCGTCCCCGACTCTCGTGGGCCATCGAAGCGTGGCGACATGTGACGGGAGGCCGCGGAGCACGCCGTGGGTGTTCGGCGACGGGTGGACGTGCGCGTCCTCGCGGCATGGGATGCGCTCAGACGTCGATTCCGGCGCGCAGTTCCAGGGAGATTCGACCGGCGGTTTCGAGGAGTGGGGGAAGGTACCGCGGAACCAGGGTGCGCGCGGATTCGTGCGTTTGGTACATCGACACGGTGAGTGCGCCGACGACGCGGCCGGTTCGGGAGCGCAGCGGCACGGCCAACGCTTGCACTCCGACATCGAGAACCTGGTCGGCGAAGGCCCAGCCCTGGCGGCGGATGATGTCCAATTCGCGCTCGAGTCGACTGCGCTCGTCGTGGGCGGGCGCCGGGTGCGGGTCCTGGGGAGCCGAGAAGTCGAGATGTCGGTTCAGTTCGGCTTCGGGAAGTGCGGCCAGCAGCACCCGTCCGGTCGCTGTCCGATGGGCGGGCAATCGGCTGCCCGCCTTCAAGGACACCGACATGCCGGACGCAACCTCCACTCTGCTGACGTACCGGATGTCCGGACCGTCGAGCACTGTGACGGACGCGGAGAGACCCAGGTTTCGCGCAAGTGCCTCGAGGTGTGGCTGGCACACGTCGGCGAGGGTGAACCTCGACAGGTTGGCATAGCCCAGCTCGAGTACCTGCGGTGTCAGGGTGAACTTGCGGCCGGAGACCTCGACGAATCCGAGTTCGACGAGGGTGTGCAGGAATCGGCGCGCCGCCGAGCGGGGGAGTCGGCACCGCTCTGCCACCTCGGTCAGTGTGAGGTGGCGATGCTCGCGGTCGAAGGCGGTCAGCACTGCGATGGCGCGTTCGAGTGATTGGACCGCGTCCTTCGGGCGGGCCGGCCGCACGGGGGTCGACGTCGGCATGGCGTCCACCGCGCTATTGGCTCGCGTCATCTGTTCCCTCTCCGGTGCCCTCACTGAGTGGGCTTCTTCGATCCCACGACCGCGAGTGTAGTGGAGTCCGATGTGCGCGCATATGCGCGTTCTTTTCGGACCTTCCACGGCGGCGTGCGCACCTTCGCCGGTGGTGATCCATCGCGTGTCCCGGCGACAGAAACAGCGAGTACCAGGGGTCTTAGGGCGAAAAGTAAGGCCGCCCATGGTTGACGGTGCGAAGCGACGTGTGCCACAGTGCTCCCACCGATCAATTTCCGCGCACGTGCGCGCTATTCGGACGCAATCAGTCGTTGAAGGTCGAAAGGACTGCCATGCTGACGCAAGACCAGAACACTCTGCTGGTTCAGACGGGCCCCGATACGCCCATGGGCCGGCTTTTCCGCCGGTACTGGATCCCGGCGTTGCTGGCGGAGGAGTTGCCGGAGCCGGACTGCGCCCCGGTCCGGGTCAAGCTGCTCGGCGAGCAACTGATCGCATTCCGCGACACCCAGGGCAGGCTCGGACTGCTCGACGAGTTCTGCAGTCACCGCACCGCCTCGCTGTACTTCGGCCGCAACGAGGACTGCGGCCTGCGCTGCGCATACCACGGCTGGAAGTACGACGTCGAGGGCAACTGCGTCGACATGCCGTCCGAACCGGAGGACTCGAAGTTCAAGTCCCGGATCAAGCAGAAGGCATACCCGTGTGTCGAGCGCGGCGGCGTGATCTGGACGTACATGGGTCCGCCCGAGCTCAAGCCCGAACTCCCCGAACTCGAATGGGCCATGCTCGGCGACGGCCACCGATTCGTCTCGAAGCGACTGCAGGAGACGAACTACCTGCAGGCAATGGAGGGCGGCATCGACTCGAGCCACGTCTCGTTCGCCCACCGATTCAACCTCGACGACGACCCGATGCACTCGGGGACCGAGGGCAACAAGTACCTCAAGGCCGACACCCGCCCCAAGTTCGAGGTCGCCGAGAGCGACGGCGGTCTGGTCATCGGTGCTCGCCGCAACGCCAACGACGACGAGTACTACTGGCGGATCACCCAGTGGATCATGCCCTGGTACACCATCATTCCCCCGTTCGGCACCCACAATCCGCTCGGCGGGCACGCCTGGGTGCCCATCGACGACGAGACGTGCTGGGCGTGGAGCATCAACTACCACCCCACCCGGGAGCTGCGCGAGGACGAACTCGCGTCGATGCGCAACGGAGACGGAATCCACGCCAAGTACATCCCCGGGACCTACCGGACGCTGGCGAACAAGGACAACGACTATCTGATGGACCGCGAGGCCCAGAAGCAGAAGAAGACGTTCTCCGGCATCGAGGGCATCGCCGCCCAGGACTTCTCCCTGCAGGAATCGATGGGAGCAATCTGCGATCGCACCAAGGAACGCCTCGGAACCTCCGACGCCGGCATCATCTTGGCCCGCCGCCGACTGCTCGCCGCCCTCGAGGAACTCGAAGCGGAAACCCTGCCCGGCCTGCAGCCCGAACACCAGCGTGTGCGGTCGACCTCGGTCCTGCTGCCGAAGGCAACGCCCTTCCAGGAAGGTGCAGAGGACGCACTCCGCATGGTCGAAGGCGAAGACTTCGTCTCCATCTGACCACTCCGGCAACAAGAAGCAAGGAATCCGTCGTGACCAATAGAGCCGACATCGACACCGCATCGACACCCTCGTTAGCCGGCCCGCCGACGATGGTCCGCGCCGCGGTATCGATGCCCGACACAACAACGACCATCCGCCACCTCGACACCAGCGCAGCCGTCGGTGCCGTGGGCTGGCTCGAAGTCGAATCCTCCGCGGTGTGCGGAACCGATGTCGGTCTCTATCGGGCCGGACTGGACTCGCCCACAGTGCTCGGCCATCACGTCGTCGGGACCGTCGTCTCGGTGGATCGGACCCAGTCCGCCGCATGGGACGTGCGGCCCGGCGACAGGGTCGCGCTGGAGGAGTACCTGCCGTGTATGCAGCAGGACTGCCCGGCGTGCCGCATCGGTGATCACCGCATGTGCCCCCAGACGGATCTGTTCGTAGGAAAGCGGCGAGTAGGTCTGGTCCCGGCGAACGACGGGTCCGGTCTGCACGGCGGCAACGCCGAATACATGCAGCTCAGCGCAAACAGCCTCGTGTACCGCCTACCGGCGGATCTCGATGCGGACCTCGCAGCGTGGACACAGCCCTTCGCCAACGCGCTGGATTGGACGGTCGATGCCGGCGGCGCCGAGGAGGGGTCGACGGTCGTGATCATCGGCCCCGGCTACCACGGTATCTCCGCAGTAGCCGCAGCCCGGGCTGTCGGTGCCGCCCGCATCGTCGTGATCGGGGTACCGGAGTCGGCCGGGCGCCTCGAGATCGCCGAATCTCTCGGTGCGGTGCCGGTGATCAACGACAACGACGACCTTGCCGAACTGATCCTGCGAGCCACCGGCGGTGAGGGAGCCGATGTACTCCTCGACACCGTCGGACTCGGGGGACAGGCCGTGGCCGCCGCCGCCCGTGTGCTGCGCAAGCGGGGCCGGCTGGTCATCGGCGGATTGGGGTCGACCCCGGTCTGCGAACTCGATCTCAAATCTCTGGTGCGCGGCGCCAACACCATCGTCGGTGTCCGAGGCCGCTCTCCTGATGCAGTCACACGCAGCATCGAACTTCTCGCCGGCGGCCGATCCGGATTGGAGATCGTGCCCTCCGTCGACGTCGGCCTCGACGAGGTCGACGACATGTTGGGGCGGATGGCCACCGGACAGGGGCCGGTGAGCCCCCACGTCGTGATCCGTCCACAGTTGCGCCGCCCGAACACTCAGAAACGAGGAACGCTGTCATGAGCGAGACGACACCCCGCCGGCTGTCCTACGTAGCTCGAATACTGCTGGTGCCCCTGGGGAAGTCCGGTGACGACCTGGTCGAGCAGATGGCTCGGGCGGGGTTGACCGATGTCGACGTCGTCACCGCGCACTCGCCCGCCGAGGCGGCCGTACGCGACATCAACGCCGAGGCCACGGTGGTGCGTCGTATCGACGAATTGGTCACCGAATCGGACATGGTCATTCTCATCGGTTCGGTACTGCCCCAGGTCCCCATCGGCTTCGCCACCGCCATGGCCGAAGCAGCCCGCGAATCGGGCAACCTGCTCGCCGGTGTCCTGATCGACCAACAGGACTGGGACAGCCCGCAAGGGGCCGAAGCGATGGCAGTACTGCGGATGGAACTCGACATGCTGGTGTCCCTCACCCAGGTCTCTCTCGCCACCGCCTTCGTCGACGTTCTCAAAGGGGGATACCGCACCCCGGGTGCTTACGCGCCAGTTCTCTCGACCTCAAGGATCTGACAATGACACAAGAGACCAGCCGCCTCGTGGTCCGGCAACAACGACTCGAATCCGACGGCGTGTTGTCGCTGACCCTCGAGCACCCGGAGGGGGCCGCCCTCGACGAATGGGAGCCCGGAGCACATATCGACCTCGTGCTGCCCTCCGGGACCGTTCGGCAGTACAGCCTGTGTGGTGACCCCGAGGACAAGACTGCCTACCGGATCGCCGTTCTCAAAGAAGAGCAAGGACGCGGTGGGTCGAAGGAAATCCACGACAGTGTCCGGGTGGGGGACCTCCTCGCGGTGCGGGGACCCCGCAACCACTTCGCCCTCGAGCCTGCACCCCACTACCTCCTGATCGCCGGAGGAATCGGAATCACTCCCATTCTTTCGATGGCACGGAAACTGTCACGGGAGAACGCCAGCTGGTCCGCACTCTACGGCGGCCGCAGCCGCGCCACGATGGCATTCGTGGAAGAGATTTGCGGACTCGGCGAAGTAGACGTCTGTCCTGCAGACGAATTCGGAAACCTCGACCTGGCAGCCGCCGTGGCCGACGTTCCGGCCGGCACCGCCGTGTACTGCTGTGGCCCCGAAGGTCTACTGCAGGCGGTCAAATCGGTGTGTGGTCCGGCGCTCGGTGACGAAGCAATTCATTTCGAGCGGTTCGGTGCCCCTGTCGTGGAGGTCGATTCTTCCGAGGCTGCCGACGCATCGGACGGGCAGTCGCCCACCGAATTCGAGGTCGAACTGCGCCGGACCGGGTGCACGTTGAAGGTGCCTGCAGACCGCACCCTGCTCGAAGTCGTTCTCGAAGCGAACCCGAACATCCTGTACTCCTGCGAGGACGGATTCTGCGGGTCCTGCGAAACCCGCGTGCTCGACGGAGTTCCCGAACATCACGATTCGATCCTCTCTCAGGCAGACCGAGACAAGGGCCAGACGATGATGATCTGTGTCGGACGTTCTCGCACACCCACGCTGGTCCTCGACGCTTGACGTAGCGGGATGCTGCGAGGAGTCGGGTGTCCGCCTTCCCACGTTTTCAGATCACGGGACGGACCACCCGCACTCGCACTATCCATTGCAGGGCCTGCGGTTGCTGCAACCGGGCATGCTCGTTGCCGAAGAACTTCTCGAACCATGCGTCGACGGTGCCGCATCGGCAGGGGCTATCGCGTCCCTCGATTCCGGTATCGGATCTAACTTCCTGGACGACGCGATCGGTGAGACTTCCAGCGCCTTTCTTCCGGCCGCGAACACACCTCGGCGGCCCTGACGAGCGCTCGTCCATTCTTCGGGCGGGGTGGAAGCTGCGGCGACCGGATGGTCGCTGCAGCGATGATCGATCGAATCGTTCCACCAGCCGATGTGCTGACCCCGCGGGCGCCGACTACCGCGTGCGGAGCGGAATCGTCGACCGTGCACTCGGATTCCGTACCAATCACCGCGGCGAGATCGGCTATCCCCGCGAGTGCCTCGTTGCCCTCGCAGGACTGTCAGGCCGGACGTCGATGACGTCCGGCCTGCCGGTCCTGGAGACCTGTCGCCAGCGCCGAAGCGCCGATAGTGCGACCAGCTGTCCGTGCACGTGGGCACTGTTGTTCGCGGGTAGAAGTTCTCATACTTGTCGACCTCGCACCCTTTGAGGGCCCTGCGAACCGCCCTCGCGCATGTCTTCTTGAGGTGTTCAGGACCGCATCAAGACCTGATTCCATGGATCGGTCGTCGCATCCTTGATGTCGGTGTTCTTCCGGAGGCACGCCTGCAGGGTGCAGTGATCGTTTCGCGCTCGGTTCGCGCACGGATGTCGCGCCCGGGTGCACCCTTCGAGGGATCTCACAGAAGCCGGCCGAGCCTTCCGGCGTACTCGTTCAGTACGGGCACGGCCGCTTTCTGGAGGTCGTGGAGGGTGGTTCTGGCAGTGGATGCACTGACACTCATGGCCGCCACGGTTTCACCGCGGGCGGTTCGGACCGGTACGGCTATCGACAGCATGCCGCGTTCGATTTCTTCGTCGGTATACGCCATGCCGCTCTCCCTTGCTGCCAGAATCCGTTCCCTGACGGCATCGATATCGGTCAGCGTCTGGGGTGTGCGTGTCTGGAGGTTGCACTGTCGGAGATAGTCGTCCAGTTGCGTATCGGTCAGTCCTGCCAGCAGTACTCGACCGGTTGCCGAGTTGTGGGCGGGCAGTTTGGCGCCGACCCGGACTCCGGTCGACACGATCCGGGTGGCCTCGGCGCGGGCGACGAACAGGGCCCACCCGTCTTCGAGAACAGCGAGCGATACCGATTCGTCCAACGCATCGCGAGCCTCGGTCAATTGCGGCTGGGCGAGTTGCGGGAGCGGCGCGGTGTCCAGATAGGCGCCGCTGAGACGGAGCATTCTCGGTGTCGGGCGGAAGTTTCCGTTGTCGTGGGTCAGGTAGCCGAGCTCGACGAGGGTGAGCAGGCAGCGCCGTGCCGCGGCGCGAGAGGTGTTGGTCCGCTGTGCGGCATCGGTGACGGTCAGTTGTGGGTGGCGGATGTCGAAGGCTTCGATGACCGCCAGACCCTTCGCCAATCCGGCCATTCCTTCGGGGGCGCGGGAAGAACTCTTGACACTTTCTTGGGCGTCCTGCTTAATTGTTCGAGAATTGCTCATCTGTTCGTTATACGAACAAGCGCGGGGTGTGTCAAGCCCAAGCGAGCGAGTTCTCTGATGTCCCGACTGGTTGTCCAGACTGAGGAGAAATAATGGAAAGCAGCGTTGTCGACACAGGCCGCGAGACCCCGGTGGAGTGGACCGACGACCTCACCCGAGTGCCGTATCGGGTGTTCCAGGACCAGGATGTCTACGCCGCCGAGCAGACCAAGCTGTTCCAGGGGCCGTATTGGAGCTACCTGTGCCTCGAGGCAGAGGTGGCCGGCCCGGGAGACTACTGCTCGACCTTCGTCGGCGAGACGCCGGTGATCGTGGCACGTGATCGCGACGGGGAGCTCTACGGATTCGAGAACCGCTGTGCCCACCGAGGTGCCCTCCTGGCACTGGACGACCGCGGGAACACGAAGGATTTCACCTGCGTCTACCACGCCTGGAGCTACAACCTGCAGGGCGATCTGACCGGCGTCGCCTTCAAAGACGGAATCAAAGGCAAAGGGGGAATGCCTGATTCGTTCTGCATGGAGGATCACGGCCCGCGCAAGATGCGCATCGCCGTCCTCCACGGCCTGGTCTTCGGAAGCTTTTCCGATGACGTGCCGGACATCGAAGAGTATCTCGGCGAAGAGATCACGAGCCGGATCGCCCGGGTCCTCAGTGGCCGTACGCCCGAGATCATCGGACGCTTCACGCAGGTGCTTCCCAACAACTGGAAGCTGTACGTAGAGAACGTCAAGGACTCCTACCACGCCAGCATCCTGCACCTGTTCTTCACCACCTTCGAACTCAACCGCCTGTCGCAGCGCGGCGGGATCATCGTCGACGAGAGCGGCGGCCACCACGTCAGTTACTCGGCGATCGACCGAGACGCCGAGAAGGACGTCGCCTACGCCGACCAGAACATCCGATCCGAAAGCGCCTACAAACTGGCCGATCCGTCGCTGCTCCAGGGGTTCAGCGAGGTCGGCGACGATACGACGCTGCAGATCCTCTCCGTCTTCCCGGGTTTCGTGCTGCAACAGATCCAGAACTCCGTGGCCGTGCGCCAGATCCTCCCGACCGGAGTCGAGCAAACCCGCTTGAACTGGACATATCTCGGATTCGAAGAAGACACGCCCGAGCAGCGGGAGATCCGTCTCAAGCAGTCCAACCTGGTGGGCCCCGCAGGTTACATCTCGATGGAGGACGGCTGCGTCGGAGGTTTCGTGCAACGCGGAATCGCAGGTGCAGCAAGCGAGTCTGCAGTGCTCGAAATGGGAGGAAGTCTGGCCGAATCCAGCGAGAGCCGTGTCACCGAAGCATCGGTACGCGGCTTCTGGAAGGCATACCGGACCGCGATGAACCGACAGGAAGAGGCATGAGCATGAACGACTTCCAGCGAATCGGCCGTGTGCAGGCCGACTACTCCCGTTGCATCGACGAGGGCCCGCTCGAGCGTTGGCCGGACTTTTTCGTCGAGGACTGCATGTACCGGATCACCACCGCGCAGAACTACAGCGAGGGCCTGCCCGCAGGACTGGTATGGGCCAACACTCGCCGCATGCTCGTCGACCGCGTATCGGCACTGCGCGAAGCCAACATCTACGAGCGACACACCTACCGTCATATCCTGGGCCAGCCCCTGGTGCTGGACGAGAACGGCGACGGTATCCATGCCGAAACCAGTTTCCTGGTGGTGCGGGTGATGCGTGACGGCCAATCCGACATCTTCACCAGCGGGCGATATGTCGACCGGTACGTGGAGGTCGACGGCCAGTTGAAGATTGCCGAACGGGTCGTGGTGTGCGACAGCACCAACATCGATACCTTGCTGGCGCTCCCACTATGAACGGGTCCCCGCCGCGGGTCCTGCTCACAATCGGCGACCCGAACGGAATCGGCCCCGAAATCGCGGTGAAAGCCGTCGTGGCAGCACAGGAACATCCCGCATTCAATCCGGTCCTGGTGGGCGATCGACATGTCATCGAATCGCTCGCCCACCAGGCCGGCATGACGCTCCGCGAGACGGTCGACGGCCACCGCGCACCCCTCGCCGGTGTGGTCGACATGCTCCCCGTCGACTCGTTGCCCCCCGGAGCGTTCGCTCCGGGCCGGGTGAGCGCAGAAGCTGGGACGGCGACCGTGGCGTACCTCGAACGCGCGGTGCGCTGCCTGCAGGGCGGTGGAGCCCGCGGCATCGTCGCGTGCCCGCACTCGGAAACCGCGATCAACGCCGCCGGTATCTCTTTCAACGGATATCCAGGCATGCTGGCCGAACTCGTCGGCGCGCGACGGGACGAGGTTTTCCTGATGCTCGTCGGTGCCGGCCTGCGCATCGTGCACGCCACCTTGCACGAATCATTGAAAGATGCGCTCGGGCGCCTCACACCGGAGCTGGTGTACAGGGCAGCGCACGCTGTGGTGCAGACTCTTCAGGACCAGGGCATCGCGTCCCCGCGTATCGGCGTGTTCGGTATCAATCCGCATGCCGGAGAAGGCGGCCTGTTCGGCGACGACGATCTGCGGGTGACAGCGCCTGCGGTCGAGCGGCTGCGCGCCGCAGGGATCGACGCCTGCGGACCGGTCGGAGCCGACCTCATGCTCGGCGATACCAGCTTCGACGCGTTCGTCGCCATGTACCACGACCAGGGCCATATTCCCGTCAAACTCCTCGCCGGACGCACCGCAGCCGCGATGACGATCGGCGCCGGCGTGCGGTTCTCCAGTGTCGGGCACGGCGCCGGGTTCGACATCGCCGGCAAGGGAACAGCCGATGCGGACGCCGTTGTCGCGGCGGTGCGGCTGGTCGGCGCCTCATCACACGTAACCGCAGGAGTCACGTCATGACCTACCAGGTAACCGTCACGGGATCGGACATCAATTTTCCGTGCGAGCCCGACGAGAGTGTGCTCGACGCGGCGGAACGCGCGGGATACGCGATCCCGTACTCGTGCCGCAAAGGCGTGTGTTCGAGTTGTGAAGGTGCGCTCGATTCCGGCAGCCTCGCGGTGCGCGGCCGGGGAACGGCGCAAGGCCCCGAAAACGGAGTGCTGTTCTGTCAGGCGCAGCCCACCACGGACGTCGACATCACACCGAAGCGGATCACCGAACGAGACAAGGTGGTACGTAAGCAACTCACTGCGAAGGTCCACCGAATCACTCGCCCGACACCCGATGTTGCGGTCGTGCAGCTGCGTCTGCCCACCGGAGTGCGTGCGAAGTTCGCCGCGGGTCAGTACCTCAAGGTTTTTCTCGACGACGGGGACAGCCGGAACTATTCGATGGCGAATCCGCCGCACGAGAACGACGGAGTGCAATTGCACATTCGTCACGTGCAGGGGGGACGATTCTCCGAGGAGGTGCTTCGCACGCTCGAGAAGGGAAGCAAACTGAGAATCGAGCTGCCCTACGGCGAGTTCTCGTTGAACCCCGACTCGGACAGGCCCGTCATCTTCGTCGCCAGCGGCACCGGCTTCGCCCCGGTGAAGTCGATCGTCGAGGACCACCTCAAACGCGGGGGAGAGCGGTCGTTGCATCTCTACTGGGGTGCACGACGGCAAGAGGACATCTACCTGCCCGAGTTGCCCGAGAAGTGGGCCTCGGTTTCGGACCGGGTTTGCTTCACTCCGGTCCTGTCGCATCCCGCCGAGGACTGGACCGGTCGCACGGGTCTCGTTCATCGAGCCGTGCTCGAGGATTATGCGGACCTCAGCGGCCACGAGGTCTATGCATGCGGAAGTCCCGCAATGACCTCGGCGGCACGCGAGGATTTCGTCCACGAGGCCGGTTTGGCACCGGACAACTTCTACTGCGACGCCTTCGTACCGTCGGGCGATCTTGTTGTCACCGCGTGATCCGCTACCACCACATCCGGGAATCCCGGTACCAGACACTGTGAGGCACTCATGTCCATCGCACCATCGCGCGTGACACTGCCGGATTTCATCGATTCGCGGCCGGTGAGTCGATACCAGTACATCGTGATCGGCCTGTGTGGGTTGGTCATGTTCATCGACGGCTTCGACACCCAGAGCATCAGCTACATGGCGCCCCACATCGCCGAGGAGTGGGGTCTGTCGAAACAAGTGCTCGGGCCCATCTTCTCTGCCGCTCTCGCCGGTCTGATGGTCGGCTATCTGGCGCTCTCGCCGCTGTCCGAGCGGTTCGGTCACCGCCGGATGATTATTGCGAGCACAGTCCTCTTCGCGCTCGGCACGTTGGCCGCGGCCTGGTCGCAGAACGTCACCGAGCTGATGGCGTTGCGTTTCATCACCGGAATGGGACTCGGTGCTGCTGCGCCCAGTGCCATCGCGCTGACGGGCGAATACAGCCCCAAGCGTCTTCGAGCGACCTTCGTCCTGGCGATCTACTGCGGTTTCTCCCTCGGTTTCGTCGCGGCAGGGTTGGTCTCCGGTTGGCTGATCCCGATCTTCGGCTGGCGGTCGGTGCTGGTCGTCGGCGCAGTAGCACCGCTTCTGCTGCTCCCGGCATTGCTGCGCTTTCTGCCGGACTCGCTCACCTTGATGATCAACAAAGGTGCCGAACCCAAGCGGGTCAGGTCGATCCTGCGCAGGATCGATCCCGGTCTCGCCGCCGGCTCCGACTTCACCTACGAGGCAGAGAAGCAGCCTGACGAACAGCGCACTGCACTGAGGAACCTGTTCACCCGTGACCGGGTGTTGGGCACGCTGCTGCTGTGGTTGGTCTTCGTCATCAATCTCGGTGAGTTCTACGCACTGCAGAGTTGGCTACCGTCGATCATGACGAGCCTGGACTACGACATGGGTACGGTGGTCACCGCTACGACCCTGACGACTGTCGGCGGCATCGCTGCGGCGTTTGTCACCGGGCCGTGTATGGACCGACTCGGTGCGTATCTCACCCTCGGAACGGTGTACATCGTCGGATTCGCGTTCGTCGCGTTGACCGGTCTTGCTTTGAGTGCGCCGTTGTGGGTCCTGCTGACTGCCAACTTCTTTGCTGGTGTGTGTATCAGCGGTGGGCAGAAGAGCTTGATCGCCTTGTCTGCGGTGTTCTATCCGACGTCGATGCGTTCGACCGGTGTCGGTTGGGCATTGGGTGTGGGCCGCATCGGTGGAATCGTCGGGCCGATCGTGGTCGGAGCGGCTCTCGGGATGGGGTGGTCCGCCAGTGCAGTGTTCTATGCGATGTCGATTCCCATGCTCGTGGCCGGCGTGGCGGTACTGCTCCTGGGTCGATGGGTCCGGAGCGACAAACACCCCGACCGTGCGGTGGCGGAAGGTCAGTCGCTGGCGCACAAGTAGTACGAGTCGGCTGGTACGAGTCGGCGACATGCCGAGGAGTCGGAGCCGGGGCTGCTCCGCGAACGGATGTCCGCGTACCCGCTTGCGGGTAGGTCCGGGTAGAGCCGTCTCTGTCGGTGTTCGGTGAGCGCTGCCGTAATGCGTCTCCACAGCATGGGCCGTCCTTCGGTTCGCTTTTCGTCAGGTCGACGAACCGAGGGCGGCCCGTGCCCAGGGTTGTTGATGGAGATCGCGAATCGCGGAAGCTCGCGAGTTCGTCGGGTGACAGCCGACGTCGCGCTGCACGGCAATGTGCGTCCGACTGCATGGAGTTTGCGGGGGTACCGAGCGGGTACGCGGAGACGGTGTCGGCGAACGAGCATCTGCAAGGATCGCGTTCCGGTGCCGGCGGTGAGCAGGTCTCGGTGTTGTTGATCGCGGATCCGGGCGAGCCGGCGGCACTGGCCGAACGCATTGCGGAGTACCTGCCGGAACGCCTGCGCAGCTCTGCTCGCGTCGAGCGCCGGTGGACGGTGTGTGTGCAGCGAACCGTATCTTCCCGACGAGCAAGCGGAGTTCGCGGAGGTCATCGACACGGTCGATCCGTCTTCGGAACACGAAGACATCGTCGTCTACCTCACCGATCTGCCGCGCCGCGATGACACCCTGCCTGTGGTGGCCGACGTCAGCGCCGACCACAAATTCGCGCTCGTCTCGGTCGCGGGAGTGGGTGGTTTCGACATCGAGCGTCGCGTTCGCACGGTCACCGAACTTGCGATCACCCACATACTCGGTGAGCCGGAACTCACGCCCGGGACCGCGCGGCAGTTTCCGTCTACGCAGATCGAGGACGGCATCCGGTATTTTGCGCCTTCGGGACTGCGGCGACTGCGGTTGTTGTCGGGGATGGTTCGTGCCAACCGGCCGTGGCGGCTGGTGACCGGACTGTCGAAGGTTCTCGTGGGCGCGTTCGCCACGGGGGCGATCGCCTTGGCCACCAATACGATCTGGTTGTTCGCCGACACGATGGGACCGTGGCGTATGAGTGCGGTGACGGTCCTGTCGATCATGGCGATGATTCTCTGGCTGATCCTCGACCATGAACTGTGGGAGCGTCCGAAATCGCCGGAGGAGCGTGACCGTTCGGTGCTGTACAACACCGCGACCGTGGTGACCTTGACCGTCGGTGTCGTCGTGCTGCACGTGGCTCTGTTTTGTCTGCTGTTGGCTACTGCGAGTTTGACTCTTCCCCCGGAACTGCTGTCCCGTGTTCTCGGGCACGGGGTGAGCTTCTCCGATTATCTGACGCTCACCTGGTTGCTGACGTCCATTGCGACCATCGGTGGGGCGCTGGGGTCGGGGCTCGAGGACGACGCCGCCGTCCGAGAGGCGGCATACGGGGTCCGGCAACGGCAACGCATGGAGAAGATGAGCGAGGCGTCGAACGAGACGGGGTAGGTGTCCTCGGGGCATCCGGTGGCGGGAACATCAAAGACGGATCAATCGAGATGGTTGTGGTCAGGTTTCGCACCTTGACCGGGGTTCGGTGAGACGGGGCCATCGTGACAAGAACGCAGTCTCGACCTCGTAGGTGAGAGCCGGCCTGTGGTGGGGTGATCGGTGACCGAGTTGTTGTGATTCGTCTGAACCAGCCAATGCTTTCGTGGGTTTTCGGGTGGTGTCCGTGCAATGGGGGCCTTGTCGGTGACCTGGTCGGCGCTCATTGTGGGCAACTGGGCAAAGAGATGATCTGTGTGTCAGGCTCCCGAAGTGTCTGGGCATTCGGGAGCAGGGCGCTCATGAGAAGGGGGCCGAAATCGGCAGTCGCGGACAAGGCGATGCGGTGCCGCGATGCCGACGTGTCCGGTGATGCGTCCTCGTCGAAGGTCACGAGTGTGCGGCCACGATGCTCTCCGTCGGTTTCTACCGAAATCGTGCACGAGGGGGACTCGTTCAAGCTGACCGAACCGAGGGCAATTGCTGCGGCAAGGGGGTCGTGCAACAGGCATTTGGAGTGGTCGAACTCCGGGTGTCGGTCGAGATAGTAGGCGAGCATCGTTGCAGCGAGTTGGACTGCCGGATCGGTGGATGCGGTCTGCAGCAGGTCCACGTCGGCTCGGGAAAGACTGTGATTGTTCGTGATGTCGAGTGGTACCAGCGTGAGGTTCCGCCAGGGGGCAGAGAACACTTGCGATGCGGCGACGGGGTCGGCGAAGATGTTGGCCTCGGCGTGGGGGGAGACATTGCCGGGAACGAGGTGAGCGCCGCCCATGATGGTGATGGCACCGACAGTTTCTGGGAGGGTTTCGTCGATCGCCAGTGCGACCGCGATGTTCGTCAGTGGGCCGAGAGCGATGATGTGAAGCCGGGACCCGATCTCGTGAGCCGTTGCGACCAGCCGTTCTGCGGCGGCCATATGGTCCGTGGGCGTTTGGGACGGAGGTAAGTCCAGGCCGGCGAACCCGTTGGGTCCGTGGATCCATTGAGCACCTCCCCAAAATTCCCCGGTCATCGGTTCCTGTCTTCCTACTGCGACCGGGATATCGGGGCGGCCGGTCAGCGCGAGCCAGCGACGCGCGTTCTCTGCGGCCTGGTCCACAGCGACATTGCCGGCAACTGCTCCGATGCCACGCAGATCGGCGTGGCATTTGATGAGGTATATCAACGCCAGTGCATCATCGATTCCCGGATCACAATCGACGTAGAAGACGGGGTCCCCACTGATTGAATTTTCTCCCATAGAAACGATTCTATCTTGAAAGCTGTTGTCGTTCTCTGTGAGACGGTGGCCCTCGGGCCGGGTCGGGTCGTCGAGGACGATGCCGTCCCAGAGGCGGTACGGGGTCCCGCGGCGGCAACGCATGAAAGAACGAGACGAGCCAGGTGTCGAAGGACGCGGGCTCGTTGCCCTCGGCGCCTCCGGCGCAGGAGCATCGAAGGGGAAGACCGGTGAGATAGCGGGGTCAGGTCTCGCACGCTGAGCAATGAGTTCGGTAAGAAGGCACCAGTGATCGGAATGCCGATTCGAGGGGCCAGGAGAAGTCAGCCGGTCGTGCGGTGGGCACCTTCGGTGATCGAGTTGTGAGGCCGGGTGGACCATGCTCCGGGCACGGTGTGGAGCGAGGCCACAGCGCGTGCTGTGTCGATGAAATCCTGTACGGGTTTGGACGCGACATCCGTGCGCCAGGCGATGGACAGCGCCGTGGGCGGGATGTCGGTCACCGGCACGAATGCCAGGCTCGGTCTGCTGTAGAAGCGTTGCGTCGAGGCTTGTGAGAATGCCACGCCGCGCTCGGCGAGGATCGCTTCGAAGCATTCGTCGACGGTGGCGACGTCTGCGCCGACCCGCACCGGTTCGCCTTGGCGCGATTCTGTGGCCAGCCAGTAGTTTCGCCAGTTCTCGGGGGCTTTGCGTGCGACGAAGAACTCGTTGGTGACCTGTTGGACGCTCACCTCGGGCAACTGGGCGAGCGGATGGTTCGCGGACACGACCATCACGCGGGGTTCGACGAACAGGGTTTCCATGCCCAGCCAGTCCTGCATCAACAGTGGGGGCCGGACGAAGGCGACATCGGAGGATCCGTCGGCCAACCCGACATACGGGTCGGAGAAGTCGTAGGAGTGCATCTGGACCTGGATGCCCGGATGCAGCGACTGGAACGTGCTGAGAATGTGCGGTGTGAGCTCTGCAGCTGCGTTGCCTTGGAAGCCGATGACCAACTTGCGGGTACTGACGCCGTGGGCGGCTTCGCGGGTGAGGTTGACTGCTCGTTCGGCGTTCGCCAGCAACCGGCGGCTTTCGTCGAGCAGGATCTGGCCGGCAGGGGTCAGTTCGACATGCCTGCTGCTGCGCAGCAGCAGCACTGCGCCGAGGTTCTGCTCGAGTTTGCGGATCTGCACGCTCAGTGAGGGCTGAGCGATGTGCAGACGGGCGGCTGCGCGCCCGAAGTGCAGCTCTTCGGCAACTGCCACGAAATAGGACAGAAGTCGCAGGTCGAGCTGGGGTTGCATGTTTCCGAAGATAGACAACACCACCCCGAGAGACCAGTAGTCATTGCCTATCGATCCGGGCCGGATAGGTATTGGACGCACCCGGCGGACACGAGGTGTGATGGCTGTCATGGCCGGCACGGCATCCGGGAGGCCAGCACTTTCCGGATTCGGGTCGGCATACCGGAGCGAGTGCTCGCACTCGGCCTCGCTGTCTCCCTCATCGAAGGAATCCCACATGACCGTCACTACGCGTGCCCTCGACACGGCCGACTGGGCTGCCTCGTTCACCGAGGCGAACAACACCGACCCCGAGATCCAGGCACACGGCAAGTACTTCACCTGCTCGTACCTGCTCGACATGACCGACCACACGTTCGTCATCCAGATGAGCCGCGGCAACGTGGTGGACATCGCGATCGACCCCGGTCCGCTGGATGTGCCGTACCAGTTCGCGCTGCGTGCCAGCGCGGACACCTGGCGTAACTTCGGCGTCCCGGTGCCCGCCCCGATGTACCACGGCATCTGGGCCGCGAGCTTCCAGCGCGACATGAAGCTCGAAGGCGACATCCTGGTGCTGATGCAGAACCTGCGGTGCATCACCCGCCAGATCGAACTCCTGCGCACCGTCGGCGTCCCGGTCTGATCCTCCCACCCCCTTTGAGCCGTAAGGAACACTGATGAGCAAGATTTCCCCGGTCACCGGCCACTACGTCGACGTCGACGTCGACGGACTGCTGTACAAGGTCTTCTACCTCGAGAACGGCACCGGCCAGCCGCTGGTGTGCCAGCACACCGCCGGCTGCCACAACCACCAGTGGCGCGGTCTGCTCGAAGACGAGGAGATCACCGCCAACTACCGTGTCATCGCCTACGACCTGCCGCGGCACGGCAAGTCGGATCCGCCGGAGAACACCGAATGGTGGACCGAGGAATACCAGCTTTCCGCGGACCACTTCGCCAATTTCATCGTGGCGCTGTGCGACGCGCTCGAACTCGAGAACCCGATCTTCATGGGCTCCTCGTTCGGCGGGAACATCGCCCTGCAGCTTGCGCTTCGGCACCCTGACCGCTTCGCCGGCGTCATCCCTGTCGAGGGTGCGGACTACTCGCCCGGCTTCTACCTCGACTGGTGGCAGCACCCCCACGCCAACGCGGCACAGGTCTGCGCGAGCGGCGTGTGGGACCTCATGGCCCCGCAGTCGCCCGAGGCGGACCGCTGGAAGACCTGGTTCTACTACAGCCAGGGTTCCGAGTCCTTCCGCGGTGACCTGCACTTCTACTCGGTCGATCACGACCTGCGCGGAAAGCTCGCGGACATCGACGGTGACCGGTGCCCGGTTGTGATGCTGACCGGTGACTACGACTACCTCACCACCCCCGAGGACAGCGCCCGCACTGCGGGGCAGATCCCGAACGCCGAGTTCATCGAAATGAAGGAGATCGGCCACTTCCCGATGAGCGAAAACCACACGGTCTTCCGTGGATACCTCATCCGGGCACTCGAAATCCTCCAGGACAAGGCACGCAAGTCCGTCACCACCAGCTAGTACCCACTCGCCCGCTCGGGTGTGGCCACCGAACGCGGGTGGCCACACCCGAGCGACCTGCATCGGCCTCGGCACCCCCTTCGGATGCCGACTGGCCGGGCGTGGCGATGAACCTTCACACACTCGGCAGGAGCTATGACCCACACTCTCCCCGCGGGCGTCCCCACCCAACTCTGGATCGGTGGAAAACTCGTCGATTCGTCTACCGGCACCACTTTCCCCGTAGAGGACCCCGCGACCGGTGCCGTGATTGCGCATGTTGCCGACGCCGCGCCCGAGGACGGACGCCGAGCTCTCGAACACGCCACTACCGTGCAAGGGGACTGGGCGCGGACCCCCTCGCGTCGACGTGGCGAAATACTGCGCACCGCATTCGAACTCATCCATCAACGGGCAGACGACCTCGCGTGCACCATCACTCTCGAGATGGGTAAACCGCTCCACGAGGCGTATGCGGAGATCGAATACGGCGCATCATTCCTGCACTGGTTTGCCGAGGAAGCGAACCGAATCAGCGGGCGAATCTCGCCGTCCCCGTCGGGAACCGGCACCATCGTCGTCACCAGAGAACCGGTCGGGCCGGTACTGGCCATCACCCCCTGGAACTTTCCGCTGGCCATGGCCACGCGCAAGATCGGTCCAGCACTGGCGGCCGGATGTTCGATCATCGTCAAACCAGCGGCCGAAACGCCTTTGACGATGCTGCTGGTCGGTCAGATTTTCGCCGATGCGGGTCTGCCCGAGGGTGTGCTGTCGATTCTGCCGACCTCTGATGCTGCAGCGCTGACCGCACCACTGATCGACAGTGCTGATCTGCGTAAGATCACGTTTACCGGATCCACCGGTGTCGGCAAGCTGCTGGTTCGTCAATCAGCGGATCGGCTCCTGCGGATGTCGATGGAACTCGGAGGCAATGCCCCCTTCCTCGTGTTCGATGACGCTGATGTCGATGCAGCGGTCGACGGCGCGATGGCTGCAAAATTCCGCAACGGCGGCCAAGCATGTACAGCAGCCAACCGATTCCACGTCGCATGTAGCGTCGCAGAAGAGTTCAGCGAGAAGTTCACCGCACGCATCGGTGCCTTGCGCACCGGACACGGTCTCGAAGCAGGAACCGATATCGGACCGCTGATCACCGCGAAGCAGTGCGCCACCGTCGATGCTCTGGTCGAAGACGCCGTCGCGAAGGGTGCACGTATCCGCATCGGCGGTGGCCGTCCTGACGGGCCGGGAACGTTCTATTCCCCGACCGTTCTCGACGGTGTGAGTCCCGACGCGCGTCTGCTGCGTGAGGAGATTTTCGGCCCGGTAGCCGCGATCACCACCTTCGATACGGAGGACGAAGCGATCGCGGCGGCGAACAACACCGAATACGGCCTCGCTGCGTACTTCTACACCCAGAATCTCGACCGAGCGTCCCGAGTCGCCAACGCACTCGAGACCGGCATGGTCGGAATCAACCGAGGCATCATCGCCGACGCGGCCGCACCCTTCGGAGGGGTGAAGGAGTCCGGCTTCGGCCGCGAAGGATCGGTCGAAGGTATCGACGAGTATCTCGCCACCAAGTACATCGCACACTGATCACCAGTGGCAGCATCCAGACCGGCGAATGCCCCTGCCCTCAACAAACACTCGTGCGCCGGGGGCTGGTGAAGGACCCGCCGAACGGTGGGTCCTTCACCAGAGAGGTGGTTACCGCACTCGTTTGTGTGGCACTACCTGCACATCACCCTTGCGAAGGGGATCGGCAGGTCGACGCGGAACGTCCCGACGAGTGTCGAGTTCAGCTGTGGCCTCCTGCCCCCGGTCACCGGGGTAGGGGACAGCATCATTGATCTCCGCGCTCCACGTGGCGATCGCTTCGTCGACCTCGGTGTCGGCACTCTGGCGAGCGAGCACCAATGCGACGAGCGGCGTGGCCAGTATGATCGTGCCGAAAATGTATGCCGGAAGCATCAAATCGAGGAGCGTCGCGCCCTCCGGCATGGTGGCCGTCGGGTCCAAGGACGCGTGAACTCCAGCCATGCCGGTGTAGTGCAATGCCGCCACTGCACAACCCATCACCAGCGCGCCGAGCAGACGGGTGGCTCGGATGAATGCCGTTCGTACCAACCACAACGCGGCGATGGATGCCCCGATCCCGATAGCCACCGAGGCGGCGACGAGTACCGGGTCGTGGGACAGTTCGCCGCGAATGCGGATAGCGGCCATGCCGCAGTAGTGCATCAGGCTCACCGCGACGCCCATCACGGCGCCGCCGATCAGTAACGCCGACCTGTCCAGGATCGGACGCCCGGCCAAGGCCCGTAGATCGACCAGCCACAGCCCGAACAGGGTCGCGCTGATAGCGATGACCGCCGAGAGGATCGTCAGCATCGGGTCGTAGCGGATGATGGTGCCGGGCACCGCGAAGCCCATCATGGCGATGAAGTGGGTCATCCAGATCCCGACACCGCCGATGGACAGGGCTGCCATCACCAACCAGCGCCAGCGCGTCGGACCGAGTGGGGTGGTAGCGGCTCGGCGAGCGCAGGACAGGCCGACGAAGGACCCGGCGATCGAGGTGCCGTAGGCGAGAAAGAGCACCCACAGTCCCAGATCGAAATGGTGCATTTCGTGTGACATCAGTGTTCCTTACCAAGGCACGCTCAAGCACCTGCGCCGGCGGTCGCGTGCCGAACCGTCCGGGCAGGACTGCGATCTCGGCCCCCCGAGCAGCGACAGCAGCGTACCTAACGCGACTTATGTTTCAAACCAGACCAACGCAACGGGGCGACCCGGACAGCCTCGCCTCCTCGGTCGCGGCGGTTCCTTCGCTGAATGGTTGCCGACTCGACGTGGTGCACCGTGAAGGGCTGTATGCCCGATCTCCCTCAGGCAGTCAAAGGTCGAGTTCGTCGGCTGCACGATGTATGGACGAGTCTGCGTCCATGTACGGATTAAGGCTGAGGCCGTAGCAAAAACGATTGGCCTCTCCTTCGGCGGACGCCGGCCGTGGCGGTGGCGGACGCCACGCTGTCCGTCGGTGTCGGATTCCCGCTCGTTTCCTTCCGTCATCGCGTTGAGTTCGATCGCGACCGGTGGCGCGGCCGGTCGCCTGACCGCCGACGGGGCAGTCGACGACTCCGGCCCCCTGCGCCGGAAGTGTCGTGCCCCGTCGGCTCTCCTCGTCAGCAGAAGATCGCCGGCGAGAAGATCAGGCGGTGCTCGTGCAGATTATTCGTTTTCTGCAAGATCATGCGTATTTTGAACAGGCCCGGTCGGTCTGGTGTCCATGTTTCGTCGAATGTCCCCTTCGTTCGGGTCGTCGGGAGGCTGTGATTCGTCCCGTCTTCGTGGCGGATCCCGGCCGCAAGGGATCAGTCGATGTCAATTCGAATTGCAGCTACCGGAACACGGTTCGGATTCTGTGGCATCCAACGGTCGCGGTTGGAAGGCCGGAATGTGTCGGATCGCCGACTGTGTGCTCATATCGGTGCGGCAGCGACCCGAATCGAGATCGCGATCGCGGCGGTGTCGAGCATGTGGCAAGATGGGCCCGGAACTGGACTGGTCGTAAGAATCATTGCACGACAGCATATTTCGTATGTACTACAGGACTCTGTGCCGAAGGTTGTCCACCGCGTCGTCGAAAACATCCCCGAGTCGTAGATCGGTTCTGCTGGGGTGCTGGCGATGCGAGAGGCGCCGGACTCGGTGATATCCATGCCAGCGAAGCCGGGAAGTGTCCGAAGATGGGACAGCCATGTGAGGCGCACATCACGATGATGGCTTTCACGTGACCTGCACTACAGAAAGGCTAGGACATGTCGCCTCACTCTTCCTCTGCGGTCGGACTTGCTGATACCGAGGTGTCACTCGAGTTGGATGCGTTGATCATCGGTGCGGGAGTCGCCGGTTTGTATCAGCTGCATCAGCTTCGCGAGCTGGGGTTGCGGGTGCGCGCCTTCGATACCGCCTCCGACGTCGGCGGCACCTGGTACTGGAATCGTTATCCGGGTGCTCGATTCGATTCGGAGGCCTACATCTACCAGTACCTGTTTTCCGATGAGCTGTACAAGAACTGGAGCTGGAGTCAGCGTTTCCCCGGCCAACCCGAAATCGAGCAGTGGTTGCATTATGTGACCGACAGTCTCGATCTGCGTCGCGACATCCAATTCTCGACGACGATCACCAGCGCGCATTACGTCGAGGAGTCGAAGCGATGGATCGTACGCACCGATCGCGGGGACACGATTGCCACCCAGTTCCTGATCACCTGCGCCGGCATGCTGTCGGCACCGATGTCGTCGGTGTTCGAGGGCCAGGAAAGCTTCGCCGGCCCGATCTTCCACACCTCTCGATGGCCGAAGGAAGGCGCCGATGTCGCGGGCAAGAGGGTCGCAGTGATCGGTGTCGGCGCCACCGGGATTCAGGTCATCCAGACCATCGCCGAGAAGGTCGAACATCTGAAGGTGTTCATCCGTACACCGCAGTACGCCCTGCCGATGAAGAATCCGTCCTACGACGACCGGGATGTTGCCGCGTACAAGGAGCGCTTCGAGGAACTTCGCGCGACGTTGCCGCATACGTTCAGTGGCTTCGAGTACGACTTCGAGCATGCATGGGTCGACCTGACTCCCGAGCAACGGCGGGAAAGGCTCGAAGAGATCTATGACAACGGTTCACTCAAGCTCTGGCTCGCTTCTTTCGCGGAGGTGTTCTCCGATGACGAGGTCAGTGAGCAGGTGTCCGAGTTCGTGCGAGAGAAGATGCGTGCGCGACTGAAGGATCCGAAGCTGTGTGAACTGTTGATTCCGACCGACTACGGCTTCGGTACACACCGGGTACCGCTGGAAACCAACTATCTCGAGGTCTACCACCGTCCGAATGTCGAAGCAGTGGGGGTGCGCAGCAATCCGATCAGCCGCATCGTCCCGGAAGGGATCCTGTTGGAGGACGGCACGCTGCACGAAGTCGACGTCATCATCCTGGCCACGGGATTCGATGCGGGATCCGGCGCGCTGACACGAATCGATATCCGTGGACGTGAGGATCGATCGCTCGCGAGCGACTGGGCGCGTGACATCCGCACGACGATGGGCCTGATGGTGCACGGCTATCCCAACATGCTGACCACCGGCGCCCCGCTCGCCCCCTCTGCAGCACTGTGCAACATGACCACCTGTCTGCAGCAACAGACGGAATGGATCACCGAGTGCATCCGGCACATGCGTGAGCACGGGTACACCGTCATCGAACCGACCGTCGAGGGTGAGGACGAATGGGTCGCCCACCACGACGAAACCGCGAATGCCACGCTGATCTCGAAGACCAATTCCTGGTACAACGGCGCGAACGTTCCCGGAAAACCTCGCCGCGTGCTGTCCTACACCGGTGGGGTCGGCACCTACCGAGAACTCACTCTTGCGGCCGCCGCGGCCGGCTACAAGGGATTCCAGCTGAGCTGACCTTCTCGGATATCCGACCCCTGCGGTCGACCACTGCTCGTCTCACGGCGGCGTAGGTGCATGTCCATTGGGTGAGCACGCGCTGCTACCGCTTTCTCATAGCTCAGGAGGACGATCTCGATGATCGACAACCCGTACTACACGCACGACTTCCACGGTGATTACGACCTGATCGGCATCGGAGCCCTCGACCTCGAGGAGGGTGGCTCGATCCCGGACTGCCGGCTCGCGGTGGCAACGTTCGGAACGCTGAACGAAGCCAAGGACAACGCAATCCTCATCCCCACCTGGTACTCGGGGACCCATCAGATCTGGCGTGACGCATACATCGGTCCTGACCATGCTCTCGACCCGAACAAGTATTTCATCGTCTGCGTGGATCAGATCGGCAACGGTCTGTCGACGTCTCCGCACAACGCCACCGGCGTCAACGCAGAGATCGCCATGTCGAAGTTCCCTCGTGTTCGGATCGGGGACAATGTCGTGGCCCAGGAGCGGCTGCTCCGGGAGCATTTCGGTATCGAACGCCTCGCGTTGGTGACGGGAGGCTCCATGGGAGCTCAGCAGACCTACGAATGGGCGGTGAGGTTCCCCGACAAGGTTCTGCGCGCCGCACCGATTGCCGGTACGGCACGCAACACTCCCGGTGATTTCCTGATCGCGGAGATCATGCGCGAAGCGATCCTGTCGGATCCGGGCTGGAACGGCGGCGAATACACCTCGCATACGCAGGTCGTCGACGGCCTCACCAGGCAGGCTCACATCTGGGGAGTGCTCGGATTCTCGACCGAGTTCTGGAAGCAAGAAGTATGGCGAGCAATGGAGTTCGATTCCCTGGACGCGTTCCTGACCGGATTCCTCGAGCCCTACTTCACGGCGATGGATCCCAACGCACTCCTCACTCAATCCTGGGCCTGGCAACGTGGTGACGTCTCCCGGCATACCGGGGGAGACCTGGCCGCTGCACTCGGACGGATCACCGCCAAGACCTTCGTGATTCCCATCGACGAAGACCAGTTGTTCCCGGTTCGCGACTGTGCTGCCGAGCAGGAACTGATCAAGGGCAGTGAACTGCGCGTGGTCGAAGATGTGCTCGGGCATCTGGGTCTGTTCGCTGTCGCTCCGACCTACATGCCGCAGATCGACCGCCACCTTGCGGATCTTCTCGCGATCGAGGTCTGAAGCGGTGCCGCCACGACAACGGTCCACGTGGGCGGGACGGTAGTGAGTGTGCCCGCCGGCGGTCGTGGCGGCAGAGAACACCGAGATTTTCGCGCGGTTGCCGGCGATGTCGACCTCTATGCGTAGGGCGGGGCAGGTGATGGAACGGGCTCGGCTTCCCCTGGGGGTGAAGCCGAGCCCGGTGATCCGGTCGCCGTCGACGACCTGACGTCAGTCTCCTGATGGTGGTGTGCACCCCGGATCCCGGCAGTCGGTGGTCCGGGGAGTAGGCGCGGTGCGGACCGCGAGTGCCGACCTCCGGCCGGCGGGGTGGTCGTACCCGCCCCCGTTACTGCCGTTGGAGACGGCAGGTTGATGTCCTATTCTGGGACATCCATCGAATGTGATGTGCGGCACATTGAGGGGGATGACAGTACTGCGACCTGCAAGGAAATGTGATGGACAGTGACAACCGCCGACGCCGTGTGACCACCACCCGGCACCTCCATGACCTCGCCGGTTCCCCCTCCGAGGACGTCTCGCCCCTCATCGCACAGTCATGGCGACGCTCACGTCAGGCGGGTGTCATCCCGGACGGCTCGCACCTTCCACAGCTGCAGTACGTCGAAGACCTCGACCTTCGCCGACGACTGGTGCAATGCGCCCTGCCGATCCTCGATCGGCTCCATGACGACCTGTCCGACATGTCCCTCAGTGTCGCGTTGAGTGACGAGCATGCGCGTGTGCTGGTCCGGCGGGACAATGATCCCGTCCTCGCCGCGAAGCTGGACAAGGTGTACTTCGCTCCCGGGTTCACCTACGCCGAAGAGCTCGTCGGTACCAATGGAGTGGGCACAGCCCTCGAGACCGGGATGGCCGTCTACGTCGACGGCGCTCAGCACTATCACGAATCGATCCAGTACTTCACCTGTGCCGGCGCGCCCATTCACAACCCCACCACCGGTCGTGTCGAAGGACTGATCGACATCACAGGCTTGACCCACACATCGAACCCGTTGATGCGCCAGCTCGCCCTTGGAGCGGCTCGTGATATCGAGTCGGCTCTTCGCGCCACGGGATCGATCAAGCAACAGCTCGTGCTCGGCGAGTTCCTCGTAGCCTGTCGGCGCCGGCAGACGGCGGTGTACTCACTCAGTTGCGGTGTTTTCATGTCGAACGAGATCGGCTCGCGCCTTCTCGACCCGATCGACGAGGCTTTTCTGCGCGAGGAAGCACAGTCGATGCTCGATCCGTCACGAGTTGCCCAGTTCGACCTGCGCCTTCCGTCCGGAGGTAGCATCACCGTCAAGCGCACCCTCGTCGAACATGGCGGCGACATCGCCGGCATCGTCCTCGAAGTCGAGGCGACATCGTGTCCCACGAAGACCGTGCAACCCCGGCGCACGGTTCCCGTGTTTCCGGGGGTGGCGGGGTCTTCGCTCCAATGGAACCGGTGTCGAGGGGAGTTGACGTCCCTCGCCGCGACAGATGCCAACGTGATCCTCAAAGGTGAACCCGGAAGCGGCAAACTCACTCTCGTTCGGGGCATGCACCTGTACAAGAATCCGCAGGCCCCGATTGTCGTCGTGGATTGCTCTGCTGGAAAGTCCGCTCACGAGGAATTGCGCACTGCGCTCGACTCCGCAGCGACCACGATCGTCCTTCGTCGCATCGACCGACTCGACGCGAGCACCGATGAGCTCTTTGCCGACCTCATATCCGCCGACCAGCACCGATACCCCGCTCGGTGGATCGTCGCGACCACATCCACTGATGGGGACGCACTTCAGAATTCTGCTCTCGCCGAGCATTTCATCGCCACCGTCGAGGTCCCCGCATTGCGTCATCACCCCGATGACATCCCGGACATCATCCGAATGCACCTTGCACCTCACCGCGAAACCGCTTTCAGCGACGACACGATGCGAACCCTGAAGAAGTACCATTGGCCCGGCAACGTCCGTGAACTGGTCGACACTCTCAATCACGTACTTCGCGCCAAGCCCGCGGGAACGATCGCAGTAGCTGATCTGCCTTCAGCGCTCAGCTCCGCGCCTCGCCGGACGATGACGGCAATGGAAAGAGTCGAGCGCGATGCCATAGTGGCTGCGTTACGGGACAGCGGTGGCAATCGCGTCGCCGCCGCGAAGTTACTGGGGATCGCGAGGTCGTCTCTCTACCGCAAGATCGACACGTTCGGCATCCACGTGTGATCGCGCAGAATGCGGTGATCCGAGAGTCGTCCTATGGCCTTGCGTCCGGTAGCGGTGACTGTCGGAAGGTGCAGTTGATTTCATGCCGGAGAGCAGGTTTCCGGCGCACCAGGTCTGATCGCAGGTGCTCGGGTAGTTCAGTCTGCCCGGGGAGGTGTGACTGAATGTGTAGTCCTGACCATCGAATTCACGCACGATCGCGTGGTGGTCGATCATGCCGGAGGCCGACCGCGGTGCCGGGGCACAGTTGAACACACACGATGTCGTTGTTGTATCTGTTTGTGGTGTCGAGCTGCCTACGCCCTGGGCAAGCGTGGCGGTGGCGCGCGCTTCCAGGGCAGGTGGGCTGCTCTCTCGCAATCGGTATGCAGCACAGCCCGACCGGACTCATGGCCGAGTATCAGGGTGCAGGATGGTTCGTCTCCGGGCGACCTCGGGAAACCGATCGCCCTCGCGGCAAGCCCGTGGGAGATGGTGTTCGCGCTCGACCTGTTGCACCCAGACCTCGAACGGCGTGGCAACACCACACCGCTGCGGGTGTTTCGACACCCGCAGCGGTGTGGTTTCCGTGCGTCGGGTGGGGGATTTCACCCGATCTCGTTGATGTCGTCGTGTGGCTGTTCGGCGAGCGCGCCGGTTACGCGAGCGGTCAACGGATCGAGGTCGATGTCCGGTGCCGCGGCTTGGGATGGAACCGGGTCAGGAAAGGGCTCGATAGACGGCGGTCTCCATGTCGAGGTAACCACCGAGTGAGCCGGGGTCGGCGAACGGGAAGATCTGCGTCGCCCAGTAGCCTCCGATCTTGTTGTGCCGGTCGATCCAGTAGTAGAGGTTGGCCAGGCCTGCCCAGGCGAGAGAGCCTGCGGGACGGCCCGTGGGTGCTTCGGTTTCGTTGGTCATGAACGTGTAGCACCAGCCCTTGCGCTGGCCAGGGAAGAACTCGGCGTCGTTCGACAGCGACCCGATGACACCCGGAAGCATCTTCACGGTCAGGTCGCCGAGGTCGTTCCTGGTCGCCCACTCGACGGTGTCGGGGCGGAGGATGACGGTGCCGTCGTCTGCCTTGCCGTCGTTGAGCCACATCCGGATGAAGGCGAGATAGTCACCGACGGTGGAGAACAGTCCGTGCCCACCCATGTCGACCTCGGGCGGGGTGGGGATGACGAAATCGGTGGCCTGGAGCCCGTCGTCGGTGCGCTGGTGCATGGTCGCCAGACGCGCACGCATGTCGTCGGACGGAGTGAAGGACGTCGATGTCATGCCGAGTGGGTCGAGGACTCGTGTCTTCAGCGCCTCGCCGAGGCGGGTGCCGACGATGCCTTCGATCACCTGGCCTGCCCAGTCGATATTCGAGCCGTACTCCCACTGGGTGCCGGGATCGAACAGCAGCGGTGTCTTGAGCGCGTCCTTGGTGGCGGTGACGATGCTGGGCTGACCGTGGTTCTCGGCGAGGCGGTTGTACGTCTCGTTGAAGAAGTCGTATCCGAAGCCGGCGGTGTGCAGCAGTAGTTGGCGGGTCGTGATGTCGGTCTTCGGTGCTCGCAGCAGCGGCTCACCGTTCGAGTCGAAGCCCTCGATGACCTGGAGTTCGCCGATCGCGGGCGCGTACTCCTCGGCCGGGGAATCCAGGTCGAGATCACCGGATTCCACGAGTTGCAGCGCCACGGTGCCGGTGAGGGCTTTGGTGGTCGAGAAGATGCTGAAGACGGTGTCATCGGTCATCGGTTGATCGTTGTCGACAGACCGCACCCCGGCGGACTCGATGAACAGGGTTTCCTGGTCGTTCGTCATGCCCGCTACTACTCCGGGCACGGCACCGCTGTTCACCGTGGTGTGGATGACTTCGCGGGCTGAGTCGACGACGCGCTGGGTATCGGACATGGGAGGTTGTTCCTCTCGTTCGGTCGACAGTGACGCTGCTCCAAGTTTCATGAACGTGTGATGGGTGTCTCAACCGACGCGGCGGCGCAGTTTCGCTCTGTTTCCCCGCCGAATGGCGGGTCCCTCGGTCGAGCGGTCGCCGTATTCTCGATCCGAGTCTTCGAGGAGGTGACGTGACGATGGCCCGAGCCGTGCCCCATCCACCATTCGATGCCGAACTCAAGGCGGGATTGGCTGTGGTAGGCGGTATGTTCCCTCCGACCATCACTGCGGACCTGATCGAGTTCATGCGTACGTCCTATGCGTCCCCTCCGATGGACGAGGAATTCGACCGCCGGCGGATCGCGGTGAACGACGTGACCTTCCCCGGGGGTGATGGCGCTGCCGTCAACGCTGCGGTGCTTCGTTCCCGGGACTTCAGCGGGCCCCGTCCTGCGGTGCTGTACGCGCACTCCGGAGGATTGATGTTCGGAGACATGTTCAGCGGCCTGGACCTGGTGCTGGACTGGGTGACCGAACTGGGGGCGGTTCTTGTCACGGTCGATTATCGTTTGGCCCCTGAGTATCCCGACCCCTACCCGCGTGAGGACATGTATGCCGCCCTGGAGTGGTTGGCTGCGCATGTCACCGATCTGGACGTGCGGGCGGACCGGATCCTGGTCGCCGGTGCCAGCTCCGGTGGCGGACTGGCAGCCGGTCTCGCGCTGGCTGCGCGGGACCGCGGTGGTCCCCGGTTGTGTGGGCAGGTGCTCGACTATCCGATGCTCGACGACCGGTGCATGACCGCTTCGATCGAGCAGTTCGACGGTATCGGTGTGTGGGACCGGATCAGCAACGAAACCGGCTGGACCGCCCTGCTGGGTGAGCAGCGGGGCACCGACCTTGTCTCGCCGTATGCAGCCCCGGCCCGCGCGCAGAATCTGCGCGGATTGCCGCCGGCCTTCATCGACGTCGGTGCGGCCGAGATCTTCCGGGACGAGGCGATCGACTATGCCAACAGGATCTGGCAAGCCGGTGGCGATGCCGAGTTGCACGTATGGTCCGGCGCCTTTCACGCGTGCGACATTTTCGCCCCGCACACCAGCGTGGGCCGGTCCATGATCCGGACCCGCAACACCTGGGTCGAGAAAATCCTTGCGGACTGAGGGCAGGAACGAACATGCAAGAGCTACTCGGACGGATCGCCCGCCTCGATCCCAGCGCCAGTTTGGGTCTGCGTGTCATCGCGTGCTTCGACGAGTTGATCGTCGGCAACGTCAACACCCGTGCCCTGCTGGCAACCGCTGCCGCGCTGGCCGGTTGTACTGCAGGGTTCCGGCAGAGCGTCCCGCCGCGGACTCTACGAGTCACTCCGAAAGGAGAAGCAGTGCAGGGCGAATCGCCGACAGATCCTTCGAATCTGCACGTGGCGTCGGAGGACGGCATCGACGTCTGGCTCGAACGCGACGGTGCTGCTGGGCCGAACGACGCACTCATCCTCGAGCGCTTGGCACTGGCCGTGCGGATCCGGAACGGGCGTGGAGCCCGGGAGATCGACAATCGCCGCCACCTCGGCATACTCACCGGTCGCGAGAGCACTCCCGACGAGCGGTTGACCGCGGCGAGCGCGCTCGGCTTGTCGGCAACGGGCATGTATCGCCTCGTGGTGGCCCCGCTGTTCGCGGTGTGGCGCAATCATCCCGCCGGTCCGGAGGACGTGATTGCCACCCCGTTCGGTCCGGTCCACGCCATCGTTGTGCCGGAGCGGTACCCGCCGTTCGGCGCTTCGCCGTGCGGTATCGGAACAGCCACGCCGCCGGACTCGTTGGATCGGTCGTTCCGGACCGCGATGGTCGCTCTGCGCCTGTGCCGAGCCCCGAAGGAACCCCAGGTTGTTGCCGACTCCTACGGGGGTCTGATCGAACTGCTTGCCGACGCCGATGAGCACGCTCCGCACAGCGACGCCGACCGTGTCGAGGCCATCGCACACTACGCCTGGGGGATGGAGACGATCGATGCCGTCGTCGCTGCGCAGTCCGTTCGGGAAGCGGCGCGACTGCTCAACATCCACCACAGCACGCTTCAGAGCAGGATCGATACCATCACTGCGACACTCGGTTTCAACCCGTTCGAGGGATTCGGGCGCAGCCGGCTCGGGGCAGCGTTCCTGCTGCATCGCTTGCGTACGTCGACGGTCCTCGACCTGCCGGCGGCTGCGGCACCCGGCAATGTCGCCGTGCTCGGTCCTGCTCGTCACGCGACGGTATGAGGCCGTCAACGCTTCACGATGTGGTCTCGGTCATCTCTGTGCCGGTTCGGCGCGTTGGCGTGTCGGTGATCGCCGGAAGTGGCACATCGTTGTGCGGGTGATGTCCCTGCGACGTCAGCTCCGGGCGGCGGAGCCGTCTTCATCCCAGTCGGGTAGGGCCGGCACTCGGGTGGCGAGGGCGGTATCGGCGACGATCAGCACGACTGCGATTGCGCGAGCCAGAGGCTGGATTACGAGGCTGGAAATCATCAGAAAACGGTCTTCCTTGGTCGTGGGTCGTCCGGTGGAGCCGGGGCGTCCCGTCGGGAGAACGGGTCTGCCGATCGTGGTCGGACCTGCCATCTACGTGCCGGAGTTGATCGTCCGGGCGGATCGGCTCGGACGACAGCAGCGGTAGTCGATTGTTCAACCATAATTATGCTACTCGGTTCCGAAAATCAAGTCGATCATGCCACGGAACCGAACGAGCAGCCGACATCGATGGTGCACCCTCCGATCGGATGTCCGAATCTCTTCTGCATGAGCGGTACCGTCCATGTTCGCAGGTGAACGTAAAGAGGATTCCGATAAGGGGGCGGGATTGGACGGTGAGAGCGATCGGCATACCGACTGTCCCGCAGGTAAATACCGGCGAACGGCACCGGCGGGACATGGCGAGCTCATCGACCGAACGGATGGCACACAACCCCGCCCTGCGCCGCACGGTATGGAGGGCCCGGATGCCCTGCCCGTTGGAGGAGGGGGGACAGGCAGGGCATCCGGGACGGGGTCGGTTCACCGACCGGGATCCACGGTCCGCCGACAGGGGGTGACGGGTCGTGGTGGGTGTCGCAAGATCATGTTGTCGGTCGCTTCGCGCGTCGCCTATCTTTACGGTACCGGGTACCCAAAATCAAGTCTCGGGTCGGAAAAAGGGGGGAACGCGATGGCTACCGGCAGACGTGGACGTCCACAGGTGTCGTCTCGTGCGCAGGTCGAGGCCGCCGCGTTCGAGTTGTTTCTCGAACGGGGCTATGCGGAGACATCGATCATGGACATCGTTGCGGCCGCAGGGATCAGCAAGACCACCTTCTTCCGGTACTTCTCCAGCAAAGCGGCACTCGTGTGGTTTCCTTTCGAGGAAAGCACCCGCGATCTGCAGAGCGCCTTCGACACGGTCGGCGATGAGGTGCCGGTCATGGAAGCGATCCGGGCCGGGGTGATCGATACGGTAGCGGCCCGACTCGACGACGAGGGCGTCTGGACCGCCCAGATTCGGATCCTCGACGCCTCACCGGAACTCCAGGCCGAGGGTGCGCAACGGTGGTTGGTGTGGTCCGAGGTCGTCTCGACGTTCGTTGCGTCCCGTGTCGGTACGCGTCCGGCGGCGGTGGTGCCGGCTGCTGTCGGGGGTGCGGTGCAGTCCGTGGTGCTCGCCGTCCTGCGCGAGGGAGTGAGGTCTCCCGCATCCCCCAGTGAGGTGTTGACCATACTCGATAGGTCGTTGGCTTCGCTGGGGCACAGCCTGCAGAAGTGGATCGACGAACAACCTTGTAAGTAAGGCGCATCGGCCTCCTGCGCAGTGGCGGAACCTACGTGCGAGATGTGCCCGAGGGCCAGTGACGTGCGCACCGTCGATGTACCGGATCGATGCACCGCCGGTGGTGGTGGTTTGCCCGCGGACGGGACTCACCGTTTCCCGGCCCGTTGCCGTCCGGAATGCCGGCCGTCGATCGTGAGGCGCTGCATCGTGCCGAACCGCCGGCCCGGGCAGAGTTCGTCGCCGCTCGGCCCGATGGGGAACTGGTGAAGTATCTGGCCGGTGAAGCGCGTGGCGCCACTGGGTTCGGTATTCGCGACACTTCGAGCGATCGGAGTGGGTGCGCAGGTGCGAGTCGCACTTGTTCGGATGTCGAACTGCATCGCAGGCCGTGCCGGTGATGCACATCTCGAAAATTCCTCGCACACGATTTGTTCGTGCACGATCGATTCCAGTACGCTCGTCCTGTGACCACAGGTGACCTCGCTTCGATCGGGCTGGGGAACGACGACCTCTTGGCGTTGGACCGACAGGTCTGCTTCGCGCTTGCCGTTGCCAACCGGGCCGTCCTGGCTGTCTACCGGCCCATCCTCGAGCCGCTGGGGCTCACTCACCCGCAATACCTGGTGATGTTGGCGCTGTGGGAGAAAGCTCCGATGTCGGTCAAGGCGATCGGCGAAGCGTTGGCGCTGGACTCGCCCACGCTCTCACCTTTGTTGAAGCGCCTCGAAGCCTCGCAGCTGATCACTCGTTCGCGCAGTCGTGTAGACGAACGTCAACTGGTCGTCGATCTCACTGCCCGAGGTCGCGCCCTGCGGAACGAAGCCGAGAAAGTCCCGGTCGCCGTAGTCGAGAAGCTCGGTGTCTCGCCCGCGGAGCTCCAGGAGCTGCATCGGGCACTGACCCGTCTCAATGATGCTGCAGCACATGCAACAACCAGTTCGGATCGACGTCCGTCCCGAGATCCATCCGAGCCACCGGATACAACGAAGGGAACGCTGTGACGACCCCACTTCGCACACGACCTACCGTGATTCAGCGCCTGGCCTATGTGGTTGGCCGCCCCTTGCCTCCGCAGATGCAGGACTGGGTCCGTAACGACATCCTGGGGCCGGGTGGCGTGCGCCGATATCTTCTTCGGTGGAATGTGCCGGTCATCCCGCTGCTGCTGTTGTTCCTGCTGATCCCGGGACCGGTATGGATTCCCGTCTCGATGATGATGTTGCTGCTCTTGCCCTGGATGTACTTTTCTGTGGCGTTGATGAGCATCTGGCAACGTCATCGACTCCAGCAACACGGTCTCGATCCGGATCTGCTCAGTGCGAAGGCACAGGCGCGCGCCTCGCGTGAACGCGAGGATTACGAACGCCGGTTCGGTCGCGCAGCCTAGACAGTACGGGCAGCTCTGAACGCGGAGTCAGGGTTGCGGACCGGCGCCTATCTCACCCACGTTGGCGGATTGCCGGGCGGCAGGGCCCCTGCCCGGCTCTTGCGGCGGTGGTGGGATGCCCCGGCATCGAGGCACGACCGCACGGTCTACGGCCGATTTCGGTACCGCACACGGTGCACGAGGGGCGTCCTCGTGTAACCGGTGAGTGAGTGGTGCACATGGCGGCGACAGTCGTCGTTCGGCGTAGCGGTGCTGCGCAGACCGGGAAAGGAAGGTCAGCCCGCCGGCATCGCGGCAGGGCTATCAGGCAACGCGAGGGTCTGTCGCGGAGTTGCTCGGTGGCCGAGGAACACCGGCCGATTCGCGTGACCGAACAACAGGGGAAGCAGGTCGCGGGCAGCGACGGTTCCGTACCAGCCGCGGTGCGCGAACGATTCCCCGAATCGAGTGACTGCGTCGGGCCGCACGGTGGGTCCGACGACGAGGAGCGGGGTGGGGTCGGCGGTGTGCAGGACGCCGTCGACCGAGGGAGTGGCGTGATCGCCGGTGATCGCGATAACGGCGCGCTCCGACAAGGACTCGAAGCGTTCGAACGCCGGGTCGAGCGCTTCGAGTACGTCCAGCTTGGCGCGTGGCTGTTTGGTGTGCCCGGCCTCGTCGGTGGCCTTGGTGTGGATGTGGACGAAGCGTGCACCCTCGTCGATCAAGTGCTCGGCCGCCTCGATACGTGTGGTCATATCCACACCGTGATCGGTGGCGGGAGGCAGGTGATGGTGCCGCATCCCGAGGAGCCCAGCGATGCCCCGATAGAGGCGGGTGCTGGTGACGGCAGCTCCTGCCACGCCGGCGTGGGTGAGGAAATCCGGCACGGGTCGCCGGCTGCCCGACCATTTGGTGGTCATGACGTCGAGAGCGGGGCGTCCGTCGGCGGCGCGTACTGCGTTGACCGGACTCGTGAGGAGATGACGCCGGGCGGTCAGCAGCAGTTCGTTGAGGCGTTCGGCCAGATCTGTCGCCTCCGGACCGGCCGATGTGACCTGCAACCAAGGGTGGAAGTCTTCGAAGAAGGGGTCCGAGTCGGTGACGTCGCCGCGGGT
Organism: Rhodococcus sp. BUPNP1; assembly: GCF_002215235.1. NCBI lineage: Bacteria > Bacillati > Actinomycetota > Actinomycetes > Mycobacteriales > Nocardiaceae > Rhodococcus > Rhodococcus sp. BUPNP1. The sequence goes on along the minus strand of NZ_NERM01000020.1, from coordinate 21,109 downwards.
GTGGTGCGGGAGGACGAGCACCGCTTCCCCTCGACCGACCGGATGAAGCTGCGCGTCGGCCTTGTCGAACAGCGGTGCCAGTTCCTCGAATAATCGATCGGCGTCGGCAGCGTCGTCCTTACCTACGCGCCCGGTGATCCATACCTGTCCGTTCTGGACGCAGGACGTGCGTAGTGCGGCAAAAGTGGTCGCGGCGTCGAGCGGTAGGTCGATGCCCGCGCCGACTCCTTCGAGGACGGCACGTCCGGGAAACGGTATGTCGGAGTATCCGAACATGGCCCAATGGGCCAGTTCGGAGGCGGGGGCGCGTCCCCATCCGAACGGTATGTGCCACCCGCTGCTCCCGCGGGCGGTCAATCGGTCGAGGACGGGGGTGCGTGCCGCCTCAGCGGGGGTCCGGCCCGACAACTCCGGGACGGGTCGGTCCCCGAGCCCGTCGAGAGTGACCAGGATGACGGGCATCCGATCGTCGTCGAGGCGGGGCTGGGTTTCGCCGTAGCCGGGCATCCTCATGGCTGTTCCTCCAGCACGCTCGTGGCGATGAGCTCGCTGAGCAACGCCACGGTGGCTGCGGGCACGTGGTGTCGCCAGCTGTCGTCACCGGCCAGCATCGCCTGGCGGATGTCGGTCGCGTTCAGCTTGGTTACCGGGTCGCCGTCGACGACGGTTACCGCGTAGCCGGCCTGCGCGAGCCATCTGGCTTTGTCGTGTTCCCAGTCGCTGAAAACCCGCACGAAATGCCGTGCCGAGTGGGGTACATACTGCGGCCAGAGCTGCGGTTGGGTCAGGTCGAACGGCACGATGGTCACTCGTCCGGCCCGGACGTGGTCGGTCAGGGCAGCGTCGAGCAGGCGGGCCCGCTCGAAGTAGGTGAACGGATTGGCCGCCCGGGTGTGTCGGTGCGCCGAACTTGCTTCTTCGTGGTGTGCGCTCGGATCCGGGTTGGTGATCGCCACCACCAGGTGATCGCACTCGTTCAGGGCGATCTCGAACAGTTCCATGTGCTGATTGTGCACAGGCTGGAATCGGCCGGTGACACAACCGAATTCGGTCATCGTGTGCTCGTTTCAGCAGTGACGACGCCGGGACGGCCGTCGTCGACGAATTCACCGATCACGCAGGCATGGGCATCACCGCCGGCGCGCAGAGCGGCAACGACCGAGACGGCATCGTGGGGTGGAACGGCCAGAAGCAGCCCCCCGGAGGTTTGGGCGTCGGCCAATAGGAGCTGCTGCTCCTGCGGGAGCGAAGAAGGCTCGAACCACCCTTTCCGCAGTGCATTGACCAATGTCCTGCGGCTTCCGTCGGGAGCACAGCCGTCGGCGATCAGAGCCGTCACTCCGGGCAGAAGAGGAACTCGGTCGATGTCGATGCGAGCTCCGAGGCCGGCCGCGGCCGCCATCTCGTGCAGGTGGCCGATCAATCCGTAGCCGGTGATGTCGGTCGCTCCTTTCAGCCCGGCCTCACTGGCGATCCGGCTGGCCGAGTAGTTCAACCTGGTCATGCTCGCGACTGCAGCGGTACGTGAGTTCTGCGGGGCTTGACCACGTTTGATTGCGGTACTGATGATGCCGACCCCGATGGGTTTGGTCAGCACCAGTAGATCGCCGGGGCGAGCGCCACCTTTGGTGAGGATCTTGTCGCGCTCGACCTCACCGATCGCGACGAGGCCGTATTTGGGGATGGGGTCGGTGATGCTGTGGCCGCCGACGACCAGAGCGCCGGCGGCAGAGACAGCATCCGCGCCGCCGTGGAGAACCTTGTTCAACATGTCCGCGCCGAGGTCGGTGGGCCAGGCAAGGATGTTGAGGGCGATCAGGGGGCGGCCGCCCATCGCGTACACATCGGACAGGGCATTGGTGGCGGCGATCCGGCCCCAGTCGCGGGGGTCATCGACGAGGGGAGTGAGGAAGTCGGTGGTGACGATCCATGCCTTCGTGTCGTCGATGGCGTAGACGGCAGCGTCGTCAGGGGTGTCGAGTCCGATCAGCAATCCGGACTCGTCCGACTGGGGAACTCCGGCCTGTCGCATCATGGTGACTACGTCGTCGAGCATCGACTGTGGGAGTTTGCAGGCGCATCCTCCGCCATGGGAATACTCGGTCAGGCGGCGCATCGTGGTGGTCATGACACTGCTGCTTCGCGGAGTAGGCCACGGGCGATGGCGTTGAGCTGCACTTCGGAGGTGCCAGCGGGGATCCGCAGGTTGCGGGCCACTCGGAAGAGTTTTTCTTCCGGGGAGCCACGCAGCAAACCGTTGGCGCCGTGGACCTGGATTGCACTGTCGGCCAGGCGGTAGAACGCCTCGTCATTGATGATCTTGAGAAGGCTGATCAGGCGCGGCGCTTCCTTGTGCAGTGGGATCTCGAACGCGCCCCACTGGTCGAGTTCGGCTTGTGCGACCAGGGAGGTCGAGCGTGCTTGGTAGAACTCGAGAGCCATGCGGGCGATCAGGTGCTGGATCGATTGCAGATCACCGATGGGGCGGCCACCGGATTTGCGTTCCTGCGATCGGGAGATCGCTCGTGTGATGAGCCATTGGCCCCATCCGGAACACATGCCACCGCGGCACAATCGCCGCCAGTTGATCCAGGACATGGCCAGGGCGAAGCCGTCGCCCACCTCACGGACGATGTTCTCCGCAGGCACCCGCACATCACGGAATTCGAGTTCGCCGGTGAGTCCGTCGTCCATCATGGTCGGCAGGTCGGGGCCGCGCTCGAGACCGGGGGCGTCGGCATCGACGAGGAACATCGTCAACGACCGGGTTCCGGCGCCGGGTTCGGTGACGGCGACGACCTGGTATACGTCGGCGAAATGGGAATTGGTGATCCATGCTTTGCGGCCGTTGATGATCCAGTCGCTGCCGTCTTGTTTCGCCCAGGTCTCCATACCCAGGACATCAGTGCCGACATTGGGTTCGGTGTTGGCGAACGCAGCAGTGATCTGACCTTTGATCAACGGCGTGAGATACCGCTCCCGCATCGCTTCCGACATGTGCTCGCTCGCGGGGTTCGGGCCCTCTGTCCATGCAAGGGCGGCCAAACCGAGCCCGAGACCGGAATGGCGGTAGACGAATTCCTCGACGTGGTGCATCTCCACGCGGTTGAATCCACCGCCTCCGAGTTCGGCACTGATGTGTGGGGCGTACAGGTTCAGGGCGCCGGCGCGCCGTTGCACCTCACGGCGAGCCTCCCACACGATCGGGTGCATTCGGCCTTCACTGTCGAGCTTCGGTTGTCCGGCAGTGCCGACGTTGTGCTTCGCGAGTTCCTCTTCGAGTGGACGGACGTCCTCGTCGAGGAACCGGCGAAAACGGTCGGTGTACTCCTGCACCCGAGCTGTAGGAGCAATCGACATGGAGTGTTCGGTCATCGTCTCTCGATTCTGTTTCAGGTCATAGCCTTTGGTGCGTAGCCACCATCTTCAGGTAGCTGTCGAGCATGGCTTCGGCGTCGTCGCGGACCGATTTCACGCGACCGGTTTTTGTCATCAGGAGCAATCCGAAGACCCAGGTGGCATGGACCACCGCGAGGTGGTGTGCAGTCTGCTCGGTTGCCAGTCCGTCGGTGATCAGACCATTCGCGATCAACGTCATCACTTGGTCGAACAGGGTGTTCAGTTCCTCGTCGAGCTTCTTGTTGAGGCCTGCAGGGCGGACTCCGCCGTACAGATAGAAGCCGAGTTCGAAGTCGGCGGGATGGGTGTCGTAGAAGGACCACAAGCCGTGCAGTGCCGCGGCCGATGCCGGCCTGTCGGGTGAGGTTTCGACGGTGGTGGCCACTTCGGACTGCAGGGCGTGCAGGGAGTCTCGCAGCACTTCGGCGTAGAGCTCTTCCTTGGTGTCGAAGTAGGTGTAGATGGCTCCCGTTGTGTAGCCCGCGGCCTGGGCGATCTCGCGCATCGAGGCGGCGTCGATGCCGCGTTCGGCGAAGATGCGCTTCGCGGCATCGCGTATCAGTCCTTTCTTGAACTCCCGCACGGCACCGCGCCGTGACCCGGATTCGCGGACCGTGTTCTGAGTATTGATCGACATGTCATTTTCCATAACAGCGTTCAGTTTCCTTAACTGTAGTTCTCTTCTGTGAGGGGCGTCAACGGTTCCAGCTTGCCGGACCCACTGTCGGGGTTGTTCTGAGTGGTACCGGCATCAGGCCTGCGTCCCAGCCGTCGCCGATACCGAGCGACCGAGCGCGTGGATCCGGCGTCTGAACGAGACCCGGTGTACTCGGTCGGCCGAGGTGAGGACGGCCCCACAGTCGACAAGCTCGTGCACCGTCGACCACTCGCGCTCTGCGTCCACACGGATGCACCCACCATCGATGGTTCACATGATGCTCATGGCAACCTCAGCGATGCCCGACGGCATGCTGAACAGGCGATTTTCTCGCTGCCCGCCGCAGTAGCAGGACATGCTGCAGGCGCTGGTGACCGACGGCGTTATGGCACGCCCGACGCTGCGGGCTGCACACTCCGATCCGGTCGTCGGAGATGCACCAGCGCCTGCTCGCGGCTTCCGGATCCGAGTCCACCTGCTCGGCGCCAAGCCCCGGTGTGTAGGCGGCTCGAACTTTCCCGTTGATGTGACCCTCGGCTGGGTGCACGGTGCGGTCCGGTCGGTAATGGGGTGGCTCGGCAGCCGTCTGTGCCGTCTTCTTCCGGGCGATCCTCGGTCGTTCTGTGTCGTCACTCTGTTCGACCTGAGGGAGGGAAGGGTGGTGTGGTCGAAGGGGTGGTCCGGTTCGGTCAGCTGGTGACCGAACCGGGTGATCGATTCCGGTAGGACTCCGACGTCGGTGACAGCCGGCACCACGTTCTGGCGGTGGACGAGATCGCCGTCGAGCCACCGACTACAGTGCGCTGCACTGCTGCTCGCAGCGCCTGTCCACCGAACGCCCGCAGCGACATCTGCGGATATATGCCGGCAGCTGTCAGCATCGGTACGCAGGGGAGACGACGCGAGGTCGGCTCCATAGCCGTTCGATACCACCGAGACCACGGCTGCGATCACAGCGGCGACGGTGGCCCCGGTCCCCGTGCTCGACGCACGTGCGATGTTCCCGCTCGGCTCGAGTACCGCGGCGACCCCGCGCGGACACCTGTCGGAACGGGTGCTACTCATCCGGTGGTCAGCACTTCACCGATCGGATCGGCTTCACCGATGGAGGGCCGGCTCGGCGAATCGCAAGGCTCTTGACCCATCCGGGGGACTGGTTACGTACCGGCACGCGAACACTCGGTGTGGCTGATGTACGGACAGGACGATGGACACCTAGCGTGCTCGTCCGCCGATCCGGTCACCGGCCGGGAGCGTTGCGGCGGCACACCGGGTCCCGACTCTCGGTCGGCAGGCGCGAATTCGACCGACCGGTCCAGGGGTCACGCTGGCCGTCGTCGCCGGTGGGTCCTGCCGAGCACTGGCATCGCGGCCCGGATGCATCTGGGCAGGTGCATACCGCTCGCGGACACCAGGCCGGAATGGTCCTGGAGGTCACCAGCGGTGCCCCCGGACAATCCCCGAGCGATCGAATTGCGGAAGGAAGCCAACCTGCCAGCTCCGGCTTCATCGGAAGTGACGGACCGAACGGTGTGCAAGCGAACAAGGGCAGGCCGGATACCGGGCTCTTTCTACGAAGCCTCCGTCGGTGGTGCTGATGCAGAAGCCGCCCACTCTCGGGCAGTGATGCCGTAGGCGTCTTTGAACGCGCGTGAAAACGTTGAGGGATCGAGGAACCCCCATTTTCTCGCCAACGCGCTGATCGTATATCGCCGACTCGTTGGGTCTGCCAGTTCAGTCTTGATGCGCTCGAGTCGGAGGGTACGGATGTGTTCGGCCACGCCCTGTCCCGTGGCCGAGAACAGTCGGTGGAGGGTCCGCACAGAGACGTTGTGCTCCGCCGCGATCTGTGAGGCACACAGGTTCGGGTCGGCCAGGTTCTGTCGGATATACGCAAGCACGCACTCGAGTAGGCCGTCGGAGGCGGCGGCTTGATCGGCAAGCTCGGTCCGTATCGCCGCTGACAAAAGATCGACAGCACTGTTGTGGAGTGAAGCTACCTCCGCCAAGTCTCCTGCATCGGTCGCATCGTTGATGCTTGTCATGAAGGATGAAACCACTCGTCCGATACCGCGATCGCCCCCGACATTCACCGCGGTCATCCTGCCGATGAAATCTTCGGTGAAGCCGAAAGAGTATCGCGGGAACTGGAATACGCTCATTCTCCAGTCTGTCGGGAACAGGATGTCGTAGGGATGGCGAGTGTCCCAGAAAACCAGTCCACCGCGACCGACTCGTGCAGTTCTGCCGTGCTGCTGCACGAGTGCATGGCCGGCGGACTGCACCCCAACCATGAGGTACTCACGCTCGTCCTGGCTGATCAAGCGACGAGTGCGGGTGATCTGCTGGGGCAGTGACGAGGACGTCGCGATACGTACCGTGCCCAAGTTGCCCGTCGAGACCGTACCGATGAAGGGTTGCTCGCTCGTGAGGGTGATGTTGAGCGGGACATAGCTGCGGCAGATGACATCGTGCCAGAGCGCGACGCGATCGGGTGCCGAGACCTGGTCAGAGGAGAAGAAAGTGTTCATCGACCTACCTGGTGCTAACCCCGTTCATTGTTCTTTTCAGGGTAGCCGTAATCGCGATGCCGGGCTCGGTCTCGATGTCGGCTCTCTGCGGTGCGGCGAGAAGGTCATCGCGACATAGGGTGGTGGGCGCCTTCAGCTCAGGGACTCTGGATGTCGATACAGGCCACGACGACCTCGATTACCCCATGTCGAGAAGGCGTGACCGGCGGGGATACGTGGGGTGGACCTATCGGGGGTTACGGGCGGGCTGACTCGCTGCGATCGACGATGCGTTGTACTCGGTGATCCTCCGATTCCCCTGTCTCGCCCCTTCACGCACCCGTGGCGCTTCGGAGGCGCCACGGGTGCGCCCGAGTCAGAGGGTGGCTGTCGCCCGGTCCGTCTCGTCGGAATGTGTGGAGGGCAATGCGCGCTGTTCGTCCGCTCCGTTGAGCTCACGGACGCCGTCGAGTGCCCCGAACTGCGGCACGAACGTGTGCGTGGCATGGATGGTGGAAAGTGGGGTGTTGACGGGCGTGGTGCGGCGCTGGTTGAAGTTCAGCGACAGCACATCCGGCCGTGAGTAGTGGCCCACGGGGTCAGCGGCCTGCTTCGCCAAGGTGATCGCAGACAGATCGATGTCGGCGTAGAGGATCCCCTCCTCATCTTCGGCGAGAGGAGTTGCGAGATCGCGGCCGTCGGGCCCGATGATGCGCGCGAAACCTCCGCCTCGGCCGATCAACTTTCGCTGTTCCTCGTTCTCGCAGAAGAACTCGTGGGCCTCCGGTGTGACCACCTGGGTGGTGCAGACCACGAAGGTTTGTCCCTCGAGTGCGTACATACGCGTGGCCGTGAGCTGGGCATCGACACCGAAGGCGGGGACCTCCGGCTGGTACAGCGACATGCCAGGCCAGCTCGCGACGTGCACCTGCTCGTGCATCGAGTACATTGCGTACTTGGTGAGCGTCTGGAAATGCTCCCAGCAGTTGAGCGCGCCAAGCCGTGCGAAAGGCATGTCGTACACGGAGATATCCGAGCCGTTTCCTTCTCCGTATACCGAACGCTCGACGTGGGTGGGCTTGAGCTTGCGGCGTCGGGCGACCAGCTGCCCATCGGCGTCGATGATGAGCTGGGTCATGTACAAGCTGCCGCCATCCCGCTCGCTGATTCCCACCACTACGGCGATGTTGTGGTCGCGGGCGGCATCGAGCAACCGCTGTACGTGCGGGCTGTCCATCGTCAGGGAATTCTCGTGGTAGCGCACGGCGAACTTCGCCATTCCGGCGAGCGGGCTGTCGACCCAGATGTGGTACGGGTACCCCGGGATGAATACCTCGGGAAACGCAACGAGCTCGCACCCGTTCCGGGCTGCTTCCGCGATGATGGACACGGTCTTGTCGACCGTTTTGGCCGCGTCGAACCACACAGGCTGTGCCTGCACCGCAGCAACTTTGAATGTGTTTGTGTATTCGACCATGTCCGTACCTCCGTTGCTTGTGTTTGGCAGGACAGTACGAGGTGAAAAGGCGCGTGAATTGACGTGGAATGACACGGGTCCTGGCATTCTGCGCCACCCGTGTAGGGGAGTTCATCGAGCGGTTCGGCCGGGGGGTCCGAGGCGGCTCTTCGCCGTTTCGATTCGTCGAAGGACTGGCCGGGCACGTTGAAGGATGTTGAAGCGGTGGTGGTCGGTGTCCTTCTGCGGAACGGCGGATAGGTCGAGGTCTACGTCGGCTGTGCGTCCCCGTTGCCGGTTCGATCGTCGAGTAGCGGGGGATCGATGGGTTTGTGGTAGTCGTTCGGCAGGAATGTGTCCACGCCGCAATTGCGTGCTCTCTGTGAGAGTAAGGGCGTGATTGCACTCCGCGAAGTCGGTGGTAGCATGCTGTCGATGCACCACATTACTTGTTGGACAGCGACTTCCGAGACGATCAGGTCATGTGGTCGCCTGTAGGCGATGTAGGTGCTTTGCAAAAGTAATAATTCGATTCGGGGTGGAAGTTCGGGTTCCGCTGCTCCCGCGTGTCTGAGGGTGTGGATAAGCCTTCGGCGCTGGGGTTCTCGGCCAACGGGATCTCGGTAGCTAGCGGTGCGGCCTTGGGTGCACCCGTGAATTCTGATCGTGGCAATGCGTCCCTGCCGACGGTTCGAGGTGATCTCTGGTTTACCGCGGTAAACCGCAGTGGGGTTCATGGCGGTCCTCAGTAGCGCGATGGGTTGCCGAGTCGTGTGACTTGGTTGCCGGTTCGCTGTCACAGTGACGAAAGCGATGGGCGGTTCAAGGTAGCGCGATCAGCGCTCGACCTCAGGGCTTGCCCGCATCATCTCGTCAATCTGCATTCTTGAACCCTGGCACGCCACCGATCGGGCCGAGTTCGGCGCGGTATAGGGAACCCGTATGTTTGCGGAGCCGTGTGGGACCGTTTCCGCATCGACAGTGTCAGGGAGATAGCAGGATTGAGATAGTTACCATGTATTCACTTGGTGCAGAATGTCTTTGAAGAGAAGGTGTTCGGTGGCGCTGGAGGTGACGTCGACTCGGTCGGCGCTCTCACGTGAGGGTGAGAACGCAAGGCATCTGAGATGATTCGGCGAAAGCTTGTTCGGTAGACCTGTAAGGGTCTATCGTACGTGTTGCGCGTCTCGCGGAGATTACCGTGGTGCAGGCGCAATCATCATCTCCGTCAAGAGATGACGACGCGAGTCCGAAGTAGCCCCACCCTGGGGTGAAGCATACGGAGGTAACCTGTGGCTGTTCATGTCATGCTCAACCAAAAAGGTGGTGTCGGAAAATCGACGCTCACTATGAACCTTGCCGCTGTCAAAGCGGATGTCCTCACCGCCGTGACCGCCGGCGCCGATGACGATGTTCAGTCCCCGGTCGCCGCGATCTCCGTCGACCCGCAAGGCTCTGCGGTGTGGTGGGCTTCGCGCGTCGAGGAGTTGCCGTTTCTGATCGATCAGGTCCACGACAACCTCGACGTGCTGCGTAATCTCGACAAGTTGCCCGGCATCAAGCACGTTTATGTCGACACCCCGGGCTGGATCGACCTGTCCGGGTCCGATGACGGCACCGATGTGCTCGGCACCGGCAGCTCCGCCGACGCCCTGCGCGCAGTGCTGGAAGTCGCCGATCTGGTCATCGTTCCGATCGAACCTGAACCGTTGTGCTTCGATCCCACCGCGCGCACCATCAAGCAGGTCATCGAACCGCTCGGCAAGAAATTCATTGTCGTGGTGAACAATTGGGATCCCCGCGACGGCAAGGTGGACCTCGAGCAGACCCGCGAGTTCGTCCAGGCCAACGGCTGGCCCCTGGCGCGAACGGTGGTGCGGCACTACAAGGTCCACACCCGCGCCGCCGCCGAAGGCCGCGTGGTCACCGAGTGCGAAGCCAACCGCGTCTCGTTGCAGGCACGGGAGGATTTCTACAAGCTCAGCCTCGAGCTCGCGGACGGTGGTCGCTGATGCCGCCCAGGGGTGGGCGCGCGAACTTCGCCTCTCTTGTCGGAGCAGTAGGCGACAACTCTCCGGTAGACCGCAAGCGCACCCCCACACCCACGAAGACGAAGACGACGATCGAGCCGCTCGAAGGTCAACTGCTCGCCGATGTTCCGCTCGACCAGCTCATCGCCAACCCCCGCAACCCGCGCGACGAACTCGGGGACCTGTCGGATCTGGCGACGATCGCCGACCGGCAGCTGCAACCCGGCACCGTCGTCAGCCGCACCGCCTGGCTGAAACTGTGGCCCGAGGACGAAGACGACCTCGGTGCAGCGCAGTACATCGTCGTCAACGGCAACCGCCGGCTCGCCGCCGCCCAGAAGTACGGCCGCCCCGGCCTCGATGTGGTGCTGCGCGACAGCATCGCCGTCGACAAGGGCGAAATTCTCTGGGCGGCAACGAGTGAGAACATCGACCGCCGTGACTTCGACGTCCTCGAAGAAGCCAAGGCTGTGGAGTTGATGGTCTCGGAGTTCGGTAGCGCAGACGCCGCGGCGAAGAAACTCGGCCGCTCCAAAGGCTGGGTGTCCCAACGCCGCGCTCTGCTCAAACTCGCCCCCGAGCTGCAAGCAGCCCTGCGCGCAGGCGATCTCGCTGTGCGCCAGGCCCGCTCGTTAGCCCGTGTTCCACTCGAGGAACAGGTCGCGGCATGGGAAGCAGCCCAGAACCCTGAACCGGAACCCGCAAAGGAAGAGACTGACGAGCCCGACGCGCCGCAGCCGAAAGAACCTGCCAGCAAGCTCGAGCCGGTGGACAAGGTGGCTCAGGCACTCAAGCGTCTGGGAGCGGATCCGGATGTGCTGGCCGCGGCGGTGCGGAAGCACTTCACCGACGACGAGCGCCGCAAGCTCATCGATGCACTCGAGCTCCGGTAACCGCGATCCAAATCCGATAGCGTTGCTTCACAGTGGTTTCCACTGCTCAACCTTGCGTAGTGATGTACTTGGAATATGGGCCCGGCTTGGAAGAGTGACTAGTGGGCCTGTAGTAGTGCACTGCTTGATAACCGCGGCGGTGCGGTTATGGTCGCGCTCAGTTGGACTTGTCGAAGACGACAGACCTTTTCTGGGGGTGCAGCTGCCGGTCACTTCACGTGGTTCGAGGATCGAGTGAGGGCTGTCGTGATTCCGAATCCTGCTATCCACTCAGGTATTTCGCGGTAGAAGCTCGACGTGACCTGGTAGGGACCGTTTGCGTGGAGCGCGGCGTAGGCGGCGATCCAGGTGCGCACCTCATGGGACGAGTGGCCGGCCTGCTCGACGAACCAGTCATTGGTCCACGTGTCGATTTGTTCAAGTTCGCCGGATGCCAGAATTTCGAGAAGATGCTGGTCCCAGTGGGGGTTCAACGGCTGAATGGTGGCGGTACCGGCAGCGAAATCTCGCCCGGCGGCGATGACGCGTCGTTCGCGGACTTCGCGTTCGGCGTCGCTCGGATTGCGGCCGTCGATCAACCGTTCGCGCACCTGCTCAGGCGAGGTGGTGAACTGCGGAATCGGTGGGTCGTGGGAGAGTCCTCCGGATCCGACGAACAGGACGCGTCTGCCCAGTTTGTTGGCTGCTCGTCCGACAGCTTCGCCGAGCAGCCGAACTCGGCTGATGGGGCCGAGGGGTTCTGCGACGGAGTTGATGAAGATCGGCACAGTCGGTACTGCGGTGATAGATCCGACGAGTAGTTGTAGTGCCTGGGCGAAACCGTGGTCGACGTGCATGCGTTCGGAGAACGCCGCGTCGATGCCGCTGTCGAGTACTTCGCGCGTAATAGTGTGAGCGGCGTCGCGGTCGACGTCGAGGGGGCCAGCTTCGGTGCCGTAGTCGCCGACGGACTGCGCAGCGGCTCCGATGCAGAACGGTGGCAACAGGTCGTAGAAGACCCCGTTGTAGTGGTCGGGGGCGAAGATGACGATCAGATCTGGGGCGAAATCGGCGATGAACCGGCGCGCGTGGTCGAAGGCGGCGTCGACGGCGTCGATGACTTCTTGATCGGGGTCGTTGCGTCCCATCAGGGGGGAGTGCGACATCGCGCACAGCGCCACAGGCATCGCGGAGTCTCCTTGCTGGTACTTCACGGCCTCTGCCCGGATGGTTCGAGCGAGAGCGGATGAGGTTCGTCGGATGGGTGGGTCCTGCCGGTGCCGCCAGGGGGTTCAGGGGAGGGCGGCACCGACTGCATCTGTCAACTGCGATCGAGGAGAAAATCCAGGTGCAGTTTGTTGAAGGTGTCGGGGTCTTCGTACTGGGGCCAGTGTCCGCAGTTCTCCATGACCGCCAGCTTGGCGCCGGGGATGTGGGAGGCGATGCGCTCTGCTTCGTCGACCGGACCGGAGGGATCTTTGGTGGTCCACAGAACCATCGTTGGCACGGTGATGCCGTGGAGGGTGGCATCGGTGATCATGTTCCGTTTGCGGGTTTCGAGGTCCTGCAAGGCCATGTTCATTTCGCATGCCTTGAGCCAGTCCGGTTGTTGGAAGATGGCCTGGCGGGTGCGGATGAGGTCGTCGGTGACCATGTTCGGGTCGGCCATGAGCCATTCGAGGCGTGCTTTGACGCGTTCCCAGCTCGGGTCTTTGGCGGCTTCCATCGACAGGGTGTAGAGCCGTTCCATTACCTGTGGGTTGGCCATGGTGCCGCCCATGGTGTTGAGCACGATCCTCTCGACTTTGTCCGGGTGGTCGTGAGCGAACTGGGCGGTGACCCATCCGCCCAGTGACTCGCCTGAGAAGGATGCCTTCTCGACGCCGATGGCATCCATGAGGTGCAGCACGTGGTCGATGTAGTGCTTGATCTCGAGCGGGTGATCGGGTTTGGCGGAGTAGCCATGGCCGATGAAGTCGATGGCCCAGACATTGAAATGCTCGGCGTGTGAACGCAGATTGCGGACATATGCTTCGGCGTGGCCGGTGATGCCATGTAGGAGAATGAGTGTGGGCTTGGAGTCGTCCCCGGCGTGCAGATAGCGGGTGCGGTATGGGCCGGCCTGGATGAACCCCTGGCTGAACTCGACCTGGTTCAGATCGTCCCAGACGCTGGTGTACGGGCGGGTCATGCGTGTGCTCCCTCGATTGGTGTGATGCTGGCTGTGGAGGCTGGTGTTGCGTCGTCGGCGGTGACGTGCGGGACGACGATCGGTACGGCGTGGGTGCTGTACTGGGGCGTACCGCCGTTCCTGGCGCTTGGGGTCTCGTGCGGGGCGCGGTCGAGGACGATTGTGAGCGCGTTCTCGAGGTGGGTGAGTGCTTCGCTGTCGTCCCATACCGGAGCGCTGTACCGCCAGGCGACGTAGCCGTCGGGGCGCACGAGAAGAGCCCCGGCCTCATGGATTTCACGGATCTGCCGCCAGTACCCGTACGAGTCGTTGATGCCCGCTTCACCGATGACTATGGTGCGCAGGAACGGTAGGTCCAATGTGGCAGAGGCACGTTTCCATGCCTGGCCGCCGATGCCGGTGAGCAGGGTCATCTGTCCCTTGCCGGTGACGTCGAGGGTCGAGACCCGGGTACCGTCCGGGCCGACCAACCAGGCGTGTGGCAGCTTCGCGCCAGGACGAGTGGTGGCCTGCAGGTACAGTTCCCGGTCGCGTCCCCATACCTCCTCACCGGCTTCAAGGTCGGGGACCACTGCAGACGAGGCGTAACGCTGGTTGAGTTCGACGCCGTGGGCATTGAACTCGGTGTTCTTGACCTCGAGTGCCTCGTACAGGCGCTCGCGCAGGGCCGCGCCTTCGGGGGAGGGGGCTTTGAGCGTGATCAGGCCGGCGGTGACCGGGTCGTCGCTGGTGGGATCGAACCACTCGCGCAGACCGGCGTAGTCCTTGCGGGACTGGTTGGCGCGCGCGACGATCTGCCTGCCGACCGGGACCCGCTCGGGGGAGTAGGACTCGAGCAGTCCCGGTCCCGCGTATCCCTTGACGGCGTAGGCGATCTTCCAGGCAAGGTTGAATGCGTCCTGCATGGAGGTGTTCGAGCCCAGGCCGCTGCTCGGCGGATGCCGATGTACGGCGTCGCCGCCACAGAACACCCGGCCGGATTGATAATGCTCGGCCCACTGCTGATTGACGTACCAGAACGAGCGCGACACGATGTCGATGGTCAGCTCAGGGTCGCCGACAAGGGTACGGATCTGTTCGAGCACAACGTCATCGGATATGTCGGGTTCGCCCTGGGACATGTCGAAGCCCCATCCGGCGATCCACTGGCCCCAAGGTCTGATCGCCCGCAGCAGACCCATGCCGATCTCACCGAAACCGGCCTTGGAGTTGAAGATCCAATGCAGAATGCTTGGCCGGTGAGCGACGTACTTGCTCAGATCCGCGTTGAACAGGATGTAGGCGGTGCCGGCACGGGCGAGCTCGCCTTCGAAGGGCAGTCCGATCTGTTCGGCGATCTTCGAGCGGGCACCGTCGAAGCCGAGCAGGAAGCGCGCTCGCTGGGTGAACTCGGTGCCCGAGCGCACATCCCGGAATCTCACCGTGACACCGTCCTCATCCTGGCTGTGATCGAGGTATTCGGTGTTGAAACTGATCAACGCACCGCGTTCGGCCGCGTTCTTGATCAGTACCGGTTCCATCAGGGGCTGAGGGATGTCGAGCATCGCGCACGGGCTGCCGGCGAGATAGTCGCCGTACCGGGCGCCGGTGCCCCATGTTTGCATCCGGACGATTTCTTCACCGGCCAGACTGGTGGTGAACAGGGTGTCGCCCATCTGGTCCCACGGGGTGGCGTATGTGCGGGCTTCGTCTTCGACGCCCAGGTCGCGGAGTACTTCGACGGCGCGTTGGTTGGTGATGTGCGCGCGGGGTGAGTTTGCGACCCAGGGGAACATCGAGACGGCGTGGACGCGTACACCGTAGGTGGCCAGGGCGAGAGCGGCTGTGCCGCCGGCGGGACCGAGTCCGACGATGATGACGTCGGTGTCGTACGTGGAGTCGTGGTCGTTCATGGTGGTCACTTCACTTGTCCAAGGTCCGCAGGGACTGTGCGGCGTCGGTGGTGGGCTGAGTCGAAAAGGATGCGGTGGCAGTTGCATTCGGTGTCGAGGTGCGCTGGTCGGCAACCAGTTGGCGTGTCGCGCCCTTGCGTCCCCAGCCGCCGGGCAGCAGGATCACCGAGACCACCGAGATGGCCGAGACGATCAGTAGGTAGAGCACGATCGAGTTGCTGGTGTTGGTGGAGGCGTACAGGGCGGTCGCAATGGTCGGGGCGAACGCCGAGCCCGCGACCTGGGAGATCGTGTAGCCGATCGAGACGCCGCTGTAGCGCACATCCGCATCGAAGATCATGGTGAACAGCGATCCGGTTACTCCGGCGGCGGGGGCCATGGAGATGCCGAAGACCAGTACCTGCGCGGTCATGAAAAGCCAGGGGTTTCCGGTGTTGATCAGTGCGAAGGCCGGGCCGATCGCCACCCCCATGGTGACGGCGCCGAGCAGGTACATGGTCTTGCGGCCGAAGGTGTCCGACAGAGCGCCGAAGACGGGATAGAGGAGGACGGCGACGAGGCCGGCGACGAACACGCCGGCCAGGGCGAAGGTGCGGCTGATTCCGGCGACGGTGGTGCCGTAGGAGACGAGATACGCCATGCAGATGTAGGCGAACACTCCCTGGGACAGGTAGGTGCCGGCAATGAGGAAGATTTCTTTCCAGTGCTTGCGGAATGCGACGGCGATCGGCATCCGCACTACAGCACTGTTGGCTTTGATCTCGGCGAAGTCGGGGCTTTCGGTCAGGGACAGGCGGATGAACAGGCCGATTACGATCAGGACCGCGCTGAACAGGAACGGTAGCCGCCAGCCCCAACTGAGGAACTGCTCGTCCGGGAGTTGAGAAGCGGCGAAGAACGCCAGGGTCGCAATGCTCGTCCCGGCGGGAGCACCCATTTGTGAGAAGGAGCCGAAGAATCCTTTCTTCGCGGTGGGGGCATGCTCGACGGCCATCAAGGTGGCGCCACCCCATTCACCGCCTACGGCGAAGCCTTGAACCAGGCGCAGCAAGGTGAGCAGGATCGGAGCGGCGATGCCGATCTGGGCGTAACCGGGTAGCAGTCCCATCAGTACTGTGGCGGCACCCATACCGACGAGAGAGATGACGAGCATCTGTTTGCGGCCGACCCGGTCACCGAAGTGGCCGAAGACGATGCCTCCGAGGGGTCGGGCGAGGAATCCGACGCCGAAAGTAGCGAAGGACAACAGGATTCCGATAGCAGGTGAGACATCGGGGAAGAACAAGGTGGGGAAGACCAGTGCGGCCGCAGTGCCGTAGATGAAGAAGTCGTAGTACTCGACGGTGGTCCCTACGAGGCTGGCCAGGGCGACCCGCATCGGGGAGGTCTTCGTTGCGGAAGTCGGCGCGGTGGTCACGATGTGGTTCCCCCGCTGCGAGTGTCGGAGCAGGCTGGCACTGCGAACAATGCTGGGTGCGAGGCGGTCGTCATGGCCGCGCCTTTCGTCTGAGATTCGTCGGGATGTCGAAGAGGGCCGCCGCAGAAGGGGCCGAGCAACTGGAATGCTAGACGTCTAGTTGCGAAGCTACTCCAGCGCGAATGGTGACGCAAGTCTCTGTCGGAGGAGGCTGGATCGCTCTGTGGCGATCAATGTGATGCGGCGCTGCCTGAAGATTCAGCGCCGCAGGCGGGGCGGAAGCCTGTAGGCCTGCCCGGTCGTGCAGAATCCGTTATAGGGAGCGGGCTCACCATCAGCGCGATGGCTGAGCACTCGATTCGTCGCGAATGACCGCGATCGTGCCGACGATATGGCGCTCCATCGCCTCACGCGCCGCAGCGGCATCGCGATTTCGGATCGCCTCGGCGATCTCGTGATGGTCGTGCTGGCGGTCGGGTAACGCACTCGCGAGCGGGTTGGTGATGCCGGCGGTGTTGATGAGGAAATCCGACAGATCCCACATCCGCTGACTGGTCTCCTCCATGATCCGTGAATGCGCCATCGCATGGATGGCGGCATGGAATTCCCTGTTGTGAACTCGGTATCCGTGGGCGCGAACCTCGGGGTCGTCGGAGGCGATCAAGGCATCGACGCGTGCAGAGATCAGATCCAGTTCCCGCACCTGCGCCTCGGTTCGCCGCGTGGCCGCCACCGCAGCAATGGCTCCTTCGAAACCACCGAACAGGGTGAAGAAGTCCTCGACCTCACGCGGTGTGTAGGAAACGACCTCGCATCCGACCTGAGGGACGATGTAGACCAGTTTGTCGCTCGAGAGGCGACGTAGGGCATCCATGACCGGCTGTTTGCTCACCCCGAATTCCTGCCGAATCGACTCGACGACGATCTTCTCGCCAGCGGTATAGCGGCCTTCGAGCAATCGGGTCTTCAAGATGTCGTAGAGCGCGGAGGACAGGCGTGCCCCGGAGGTGCGGACGTGCGCAAGGAGGGCGGCAGCCTCGGTGCTAGCCGTAGGGCCGGGATCGGTTGAGGTCATCGGCTCAGGCTTTCCGTCGGTTATCGGGTGGTGCTGGGAGTTGAAGGCAGCGACTTGCATTCTAGTACTTGTGGTGTGAGTCACTGTGAGCTACGTTCATGTGGAACGCTAGCATTCCAGTTCGCGATCAGCAGGCAGCATCCCGATCGCGGAATCCACTCCGGAGGCATGCACACCCGCAGTGAGGCCGTCGGACACATCCCCGCTACGACGGGTAGGACGAGCCGAGTGCACACCACCGGGCCCCGTGCAAGGAGAAAACTTATGGAATTCTGTATCGGCACCTGCGCCAAGATCGATCAGGTCGCGATGGTGAAGCAGGCCGAAGACTTCGGGGTCACTCACTTCGGCGTCGGGGAAGGCCCGTTGCTGTTCTCCGATCCGTACCAGTTCCTCGCACTGGCTTCGCAGCAGACCACCGACATCCACCTGGGCACCATGGTCACCAACCCGCTGACCCGCATCGCCCCGGTCACCGCGAACTCCATGGCCACGCTCAACGCCCTGGCGCCAGGCCGAACCTTCCTCGGTATCGGTACCGCCAACAATGCGCTGCGTTCCATGGGCAACCGCACCGCGAAGATCTCCGAACTGTCCCACGCCATCGAGGTCTCCCGTGAACTGATGGCAGGCCGCCGGGTCAACCACACTTGGCTCGGACAGTCCCGGGAAGTGGAGTTCCTCGACAAAGAAAGCGGTTTCTACAACGTCACCGACCACATCCCGATCTGGGTTGCCGCCGGCGGGCCCCGCGGTCTCGCCGAAGCAGCGAAGTACGCCGACGCCGTCGTCTACTGCCTCGGACCGAACATCGACATGATCCAGATGATTCGCAGGCTCCTGGACAAAGCCGTCGCCGATGCCGGACGAGCCCCAGGCTCGGTCAAGCTCGTCTCGTTGTCCTGGTTCTACCAACTCGGCAACGGAGAAACCTGGGAAGACGGCGTCACCAACGGCTTCGGCTCCGGCCCGATCAGCTCATGCATCACCAACGCCGGACTGATGGACCAACACCGCGACGAACTCGGCGACTCGATCGTCGACGCCTCACTCACCGCCGCCCAGCAATACCTCGGCGACCCGAAAGCCGCGGACCAACCGCACTACCTCGACGTCTGGGCGAAGTACCTGCGCGGCCTCGACCCCCGGCACCGTCCGATCATCACCAAGGAACTCGTCGACTACTGGTGCCTGTACGGCTCTCCGGCCGAACTACGAGAAAAAACAGCCCTGATGCGCGAGGCCGGCGTCGACATCCTCCAAGTCTTCCTGTCCAACCCACGCACAGCCGCCCGAGACATCGACAACATCGGGCATTCGATCCTCGCCCACGCCTGATCCTTCCCCCGTTCTGCCCAGGAGATACTGATGGAACTCGACCCGCGTACCACTGCGCTCGTGGCTGTCCACTGTCAAGGCGACGTCGTCGAACCTACCGGCGCCTTCGCCGACTTCTTCTACCAGCAGGTGACCGAGCGCAAGGTCATCGACCGCATCGCCACGCTCATCACCGCCGCCCGTACCGCCCACACCACGATCGTCTACACCCGGGTCGCATGGAAGCCGGACTTGTCCGATCTCGACGCCAACTCGCCCCTACTCGGCATCGTCGCCCAATCCGGTTGCCTCAAGGAAGGCAGCGAACTCGCCGAGATCATCGAACCCCTCACGCCGCATGATGAGGACATCGTGCTCACTCACCAGCGCATCGGAGCCTTCGCCCGTACCGACCTCGACACCATCCTACGCAGCAAAGGCATCACCACCCTCCTCTTCGCCGGTGTGGCCACAAACGCCTCCGTCGAGGGAACAGCCAGGGTCGCAGGCGATCTCGGATACCGAGTGGTGATCGTCGAGGATGCATGCTCTGCGGCCACTCTCGCAGCGCATCAAGCCAGCATCGACTCCCTCGCACTACTGGCCGAGATCAGCACCGTCGACGAAGTCCGCGCTGCTTTGGCTACGACGATCACCGGCACCCCGATCTGACCGCCGACACCCAGTTCTCGGGCACAGCGCGTCGATGCCTATCCGCCCTCACATTGCTGATCTCAGACCAAAAAACCGTCTACATCAGCAGTTCGTATATGAAGGCCACCATTTGCGACGCCCGCCTCGCCCAGCACATGCCCGAAGGAACTTCGACGGTATGTGCTTGTGCGGTCCCGGTGAGCGCCTCCATGGGGTGCTCTGTGAGGTATGCACTCGCGCCAAATAGAGCTGACACCGCGATACCGTCGGGCTGGCAGGAGTACGCCGATCACTTTCCGTGCCGCCGGCAGGCACATCACCGGAAAGCATCGACGTTCTCCTCGGCCATTGCGCGAAGGTCTCGGCAGCTGCACGCGAAACGGCGGCAGCAGGCGGGACTGTCTGAATAACGGTGGATCCGGGTTGGCCTGACACGCCGAGCAGCGTGCTTGGCGGGAAGGATCGACCATGACGGAAACACTGGAGCCCATGGCGGACGAGGTGAACCAGCTGGAGTTGGCGCAGCAGCTACTGGCCCAGGCCAAAGAGCAGGGCATAGAGCTGATGGGCCCGAACGGACTGCTCGGGCAGTTGACGAAGAACGTGCTCGAAACCGCACTCGACGCGGAGATGACCGAGCACCTCGGCTACGAGAAGAACGACCCGGCCGGACGCGGTAGCGGCAACTCCCGCAACGGCACCCGATCGAAGACGGTGCTGACCGAGATCGGCCCGGTCGAGATCGACGTCCCGAGGGACACCGAGTCGAGCTTCGAACCGAAGATCGTGCGCAAACGGCAACGGCGGCTGACCGGCATCGACGAGATCGTGCTCTCGCTCAGCGCCAAAGGGTTGACCACCGGAGAGATCTCGGCGCACTTTCAGGACATCTACGGAGCGTCGGTGTCGAAGGACACCATCTCCCGGATCACCGACAAGGTGCTCGAGGAAATGACCGAATGGCAGAACCGGCCCCTCGATCGGGTATATCCGGTGGTGTTCATCGACGCCATCCACGTCAAGATCCGCGACGGTCAGGTCACCAACCGACCGATCTACGTCGCGATCGGGGTGACCGTCAATGGCGAACGCGACATCTTGGGGTTGTGGGCCGGCGACGGCGGGGAAGGCGCGAAGTCTGGCTGGCGGTGCTCACCGAGATCAAGAACCGTGGGGTCGCTGATGTGTGCATCGTCGTCTGCGACGGGCTCAAGGGTTTGCCGGATGCGATCAATACGGTGTGGGAGTTGGCGGTGGTGCAGACCTGCATCATTCACCTGATCCGTAACACTTTTCGGTTCGCACCGCGCCAGCATTGGGACGAGATGTCCCGCGATCTCAAGCCGATTTACACCGCTCCGACCGAGGCCGCGGCCAAGGAACGGTTCGTCGAGTTCGCCACCAAGTGGGGGCCGAAGTATCCGGCGATCGTGCGATTGTGGGAGAACGCGTGGAGCGAGTTCGTGCCGTTCCTCGACTACGACATCGAGATCCGGCGGGTGATCTGCTCGACGGATGTAATCGTCAAGGGTTCTGCAGGTTTCGGTGGGTTTCGCTTTGTTGAGGACGGTGATGCGGGCATGTGCTCATCGAGGGTGATCGTGTCCCGAAGTCAGGGCTGGCCGGCAGGCCACCGCG
>NZ_NERM01000002.1:0-349297 GCF_002215235.1 Rhodococcus sp. BUPNP1 | reverse complement strand
CTGTGAGTCACTGTGAGAGGTAACTCGTTGATCACTACGCGATGGCCCACCCTCGGCGAGGGAGCGACACGCCGCGGACCTGGCCGGATGCGCTCAGCCGATTCCCACCACTCCCCGGGACTTACCCAGACGAGTTGCGTTCAGTCACTCTGAAGCAGGCGAGGTTCTCGTCCTGGACAGATGCAGTGCCCCGCCAAGGATGAGCTTGGCGGGGCACTGCATCTGTCTAGGGTCCGGTGTCGTTGTCCTCGTCTATCGGCCGGAGTGTGCGGCGCACGGGTTCCGTTACGTCCTTTGCTGCTCGACGGAAGCGAAGGAACGAAGAGATTCAGTGCCCGCCGCTGACCGTCAGGACATGTCCTGTGATCGCGCCTGCATTCTCGGACGCGAGGAACGCCACCGCCGCGGCGACCTCGGCCGCTGTCACCAACCGGCGAAGCGGAGTGTGTTCGACGAGCTCGGCGACGACATGCGGGGCAATCGTGGCGCCTTTCTCGGCGGTCAGGCCGGGAGCTACGAGATTGACCGTGACTCCTGCCGGCCCCAGCTCCCACGCCAGCGCGCGTGAGGCCGCAGTCATCCCGCCCTTGGCGGCGATGTACGAGACATCGGACTGCATCGAACCGTCGACCAGATCGGTGGAGACGGTGATTATTCGTCCCCAGTGGTGGTGGGCCATTGCCTGTGCGCAATGCCGAGTGATCGCTAAGGTGCCCTCGAGATTCGTGCGCACAAGCGACGCCCAGTCCATTGTGGTCTGGTAGAAAGGCTCCGCCTGCTCGACATTGTCTGGCCAGGCCACCGCATTGTTCACCAGCACACCCAGAGGGCCGAGTTGGGCGTGCATCCTTGCGATCGTCGGAATCACCGAGTCCGGATCGTCCAGCACCGCTGGGACGGCCCTTGCGGCTCCGCCCTCGGTGTTGATCTCATCTACGACTTCCTGTGCCCGTGTGCTGTCACCTCGATAGCCGACTCCGACGGCGAACCCGGATCGGGCCAGAGCAAGGCAGATATGTCGTCCGATGGCGCCGGCGCCGCCGGTGACCAAAGCGCTACGGTGTTGTTCCGGTGCGGAGGCCGTCACGAAATCGGCTTCCCCTCGCTGGTGGACCATTTCGCCATCAACTCGTTCGACGGCAAAGTCTTGTCGACCAGCTTGCGTGCTTGTTCGATTCCTGCCACAGGAAGTCCGGTCGGTTCCAGCAAGCCGATCTGCACCAACACACCGGCCTGATCCCAGTAGATATGTTCGTTGCAAAGCTTGTCGCCTTCGATGGTGACGATGGCCACGAGGGGGATCTCCACATACTTGCCGGTGGGCGGGATACCGGGAAGAAGCCAATCCATCTCTCGATCATGTGTGAAGCACAGCAGCTGTTCTTCGACAATCCGGTTGGCACCGACGGTACGAGACAGGGTGATGGACTTCAGGTCGGAGGGATTGGTAGGGACGAAGTGGTAGGCATAGAACCGGGACAGATCCTTCTGTCCCACTCCGCCAGTAAGTGTCGGGATGTGGTTGACGTACGGTTCATCGATCATCGTCGCCATGGTCGCGGGCACATCGCGGGTGACGAATTCGTGGTAGACGTGATTGTCCCAGATCGCGTTGAGATCGTATCGGGGGCCGATCGTGTTGCGTAGCACTGCCAGTGTTCGAGCGTAAGCGAGGTCGGCTGCAACCGGATCGAATACGTCTCGTCCGGTCGTGCCGAACGCGTGGTCTACACCGTCGTAGTCGTAGATCTGCACAAGATCGTTGTCGGTAAACGCTGCACGGATAGCGGTTCGCGCCGGCTCGGGGCAGAATGCGTCCAGCTCGGCCAGGTGGAATGCGGTCGGCACCTGCAGGTTCTTTGCCTCGTCGAGGTGCTCATGTACGCCGACACCGTAATAACTTACCGCGCAGTCGATGTCGAGACGTACCGCCGATAGATAGGACAGTAACCCGCCCATGCAGTATCCAACGATGCCAACCCCCCCGGCCTGATTGTCGAACGCACGCAGGGTGCGAATGGTATCGGCGATGTCGTCGATCGCGGTGTCATTGTCGAGCGCATCTCGAAGTTGCAGTCCGCGGGCAACGCCGTTGTCGTCGTAACCCAGTTCCACGCGCGGTTCGGATCGCCAGAACAGGTCCGGCACGAGCACAACGTAGCCTTCTCGGGCGTACAGCTCGGCGGTTTCGCGCATGTAGTCGTTGACGCCGAAGATCTCCTGTAACAAGACCAGGCCGGGTCCGGATCCCTGCTCAGGTTCGGCGAGGTAGGCGGCGAATGTTTCGCCAGAGGCCTTAACGATATCGATGTACTTACCCATGGAAGTTCCAGATCCTTCTTCGAGGCCGTTGTCTGCGGTGCTCGGGGCACTGCATCCACGGTGGTGATGTACTTACTGCTGCACCGTCGTCGCCGGTTCGAGGGTGTCTTCTACGGTTTGGTGTCCGTGGTTGTCGGTGTAGGCGGCTTCTTGGTAGAGGTCGAGTGCGTGCATGACGGGGAAGTCGTTGAACGAGAACAGGCACGCATCGTTGCGGTCGTCGTCGTTGGCGTGTTCGTGCCAGGCCCACGAGGGCACGCAGAAGATGTCGTTTTCCTGCCAGTCGAACCGCTGCCCGCCGATGATGGAATGACCGCGGCCTTTGGCCACGTGATAGATCACCGACCCGGTGTGCCGATGCGCGAGCGTGGCCTGACCGGGACGCAGCAGCTGCATGTGCGCGCCCATCGTCGGCATGACCGAACCGCCGGTGAGCGGGTTGACGTACTCCATGATGATGCCGTCGTACGGTGATCCGTCGGAGACCTCGGCGCGGGCGAGCAACGCCTCGTAGGTGCGTTCCCACGGGTAGGCCAGCAGCGGGGAGTAACGCTTGCTCCATCCGCGGTCGGCGGGGGTGAGGATCCCGGACCCGTACTCGTGCAGCGAGGTGTTGACGACTTTTCCGGGTTGTTGATGCAGCTCCGGATGCACGGCGTAGAAGTTCGCGTCGAGTGTGTTGACCAGGGGGATATCGAGTCCGTCCTGCCAGATCACCGGGGAGCTGGCCGAATCGTTGCCGTGTTCGTGCCAGGTGCCACTCGGGGTGATCAGGAAATCCCGCGCTCCGGCCTCGAGCCGGTCGCCGTCGACGATCGTCCACGCTCCTTCACCTTCGATGACGAACCGCAGGGCAGAGGCTGCGTGTCGGTGTGCGGTCATCGACTCGCCCGGGTTCATGATCTGCAGTCCGGTGTAGAGCAGACCCACGGCCGCACTGAGGTCCTTGCGGCCGTCGTTGACCAGCATCACCACCCGTCGGCCGGCATCGTCACCGGAGACCAACGAGGCGGATTCGAGCACCGACGGTCGCAGCTGCTGATAACGCCACAGCATCGGCACCGATTTCGGTTGCGGATACCACGGCTCGATGTCGTTGGCCACCGTCCACAACGCTCCGGCGCCCATCGTCTCGAGCCGGCGGTAGAACTGCACCAGCTCGTCGGTGTCCTCCACGCGGGACCGGCCGAGGATGTCTTCCCTCATATCAGCAACTCCTTCCACAACGAGAGTTCAGCTCGATGATGACAGCGAGGATGTGCCGAGACTACCAACATTTGATCAAATTTCTACCCCCCTGCGACGGGATGGCGGGGTTCATCTCTTTCTGTAATGAATCATTTCTGAAAACTGACACTTCAGCTGCCAGGATCGCGGAATGAGACCCGGGCGAGAACCCGCTACCGACACTATTTGATCAAATCCTTGCTTCTCGATTGATCTGGCGAACAACCAGTTGGGCCTTCCGAACTTGCACGAACAACCGAGTTGAAGGCCACAGCCGATCCCCAGAAACACTCCTGGACGGGAGAGTCGACGATGGAGGTTCGCGCTGAAGTAGTCAGTAGTGCAAGTGCAGCTCTGGACCTGCGCGGTTCCAAGCTCATGCCAGGAAGGGATGCTTGCGAGCTTGTCGAAGTCCACAGACATTCCGCCCCCATCTCACTGCGCCTCTACCTCTGAACTGGGGAAACGCCGAGATGAGAAGGTTCACCGACACGAATACGGAAACCGATACTGGCTCGTAGAACCTACACCTGCTGTAGAGATGCAGCGAAGACTGGCCGGACACGCCGCTGCACATTGACGGATCGCGGGCGTGTCGGCAGTACTCGTGCAGAATGCACGACTCGGCCGGCTGCATCGCCGATCGTGCGCGGCGGCAGCGTCTCGGGCACGCTGTCAGGGTGACAGAGCCCGACCAGGTGTGGCGTCCGCAGACTCAGCTGCCGGTGTTGGTGACCGCTGTGTCGATCGAAGACGGGGAGACACCACCCCCGGATGTCGGTGCCGTCGCGGTGTTTCCGTTGTTGTTCGAGGAGATATTTGCCGATCCGGCGGATCCGTCGATCGTCACGCTTCGCGCTGTGGCCGAGCCCCTGCACTCGGGAAAACCCGCGTTGCAGAGGCCCGGGGACGGACGGCAGTGGTGGGACTGGACCGTGCTGCTGCGCGGTGTGGGTTGGACGGCCACCTGGTATACCCGTCGTCCGGTGCTCGGTCAGGTCGAGGTCACCGGCCGGCTGATCGGTGATTTGTCCTACGCCACCACCGGGCGGATCCGCGGCCGGGTCAGGCGTATTCGCGTCGCATCCGATCGGTACCGGCGCGAGGTCGATCAGCCGCACTCGCCGTTCCGGCCGGTGCCGGGCACCCGTCGCTACCGGCAGGTCACCGCCTCCCCGCGATCGTTCGCCCATGTTGCCCGGCCCACCGGCCCCGACCCGCTGGTCGAACGCATCCACGAGGTGGGCGTGCTGGTGGATCTCGACTTGACCGATGTGCCACCACCGCCGCTGCGGCCGAGCGTGGTCCCCGCCGCGATCTCCGCGCACGAGTCGGACCTGTGGATCGCCGACCGTGAGCTGCCCCTGGTTGTGCATCTCGACGCCAGCCGGCGCGTGCGCGAGTACATCGTGCCCGGGCAGATCTTCGATACTCCGCCGGCTAATCGCACCCGCTCGGTATGGGCACACACCGACGGCTGCTGGGTGGGCGGCTGGGACGGAATCTTCCACTGCACCCGGGGCGGCACCGTCGAGGCGATCACCGACACACCGATTCGAGACGGCGCAGCCCATGCCCAGACCCTGCTCGCCGTGGCGGTGCCGGACCGCGGCACCGCCGAGCTGATCCTCGCTCGCCCGGGACAGGACCTGGTGAGGCACCCTGCCGAGCAGTGGGGCGACCTCGAATCGATGACGACCTGCGAAGGTGGGTTTGTCCTGCTCTTTCGCCGGCGTGACCCGAGCACCGGCGCGCTCGGAGCGGCGCGCCTGGTCCGGGTCGATCTGCACGGCACGATAACCGTCGGTCCGCCGCTGGAAACCGCCATGACGTCCTATCGGCCGTTTCTGACCGGTCTTCCACCGACGATCGTCGACGGCACCTCCGCCTATCGGATACTCGACGATCTCACCCTCGCCCCGCCGAACTCGCTGCCTGATCATGTCCTCGGCGGCGGACAGATCGATAATCTGCTCTGGATCGTCGGCCATCCCCCGGACGGTTCCGGCCGTGGGCGGTGGTGGCCACTGCCGGGACCGGCCGTGTATCCGGCCGATCACCACCAATACTGGCTGTTCACCCGCCTCGATCCGGTCACCTGGGAGCCGATCTCGAGCACCCCGATCCGCAGTCCCCGCCCGGATGTCACCATCGACGGAGCCGGCACCGTGTGGGTCACCGCTGCGGGCGTGCACGTCCTGCCGCGCCAGCACATGAACCCGCCGGAACTGCTCGACGTCGCCGAGCTGCTCGACCGCTCCCGCCTCCGGTAGCCGAACACCCATGAACCGCAGGTTTGTGTACGCACGCGGCCCGATCACCGGTCCGGTGGCGTCCGCCCACCTCCGCTCTCCGTGCTGCGCAAGGCAGACCAGTGGTTCGACGGGGGCGGCGCTTCTACATAGACCGTGGCATGTTCACAGCACCCGGGAAAACGCAGGTCGGGCGCACAGACCTCGCAGCATCCAGTTAATCTGTCGGGTCCATCTCGCTAATCTTCACTACATCTCGACAGGCATAGCCGATCAGGATTCCGTCCATGACGGCGACCACCGTGCTGTTTGGGTCAGCTGTATGAGACTGACATGCAGGACGGATAAACAGGACGGTCGGACGGCCGTCTTCCCAGGACACGATCGAGCGCCGGACCGTTTCGGGGTGTGCTGTTTGGGGATCATCCGATCGTCTAACAGGACAGGCAAGCGCGCCCCGCAGGCAGGAGTCCATCCACACGCCGCTTCCGCAGGTGGAGTTGCCCACCTGATGACGATGAGGAATCACGCGACAAGGTCGCACACCACCTCACGGGACTTGACCCCGATCTCGGCCAATGCACACAGATCCCACAGGTCACGCGGCGCGCGTCGATCGTGCCATGTCGCGGTCTTGGCCGCTGCAAACGCGGCCAAGGTCGGCACCGTCAACGTTGCCCGCGGCGCGTCGCTGTAGCGCTGTTCCAGATCTCGGGTTTCTGCAGGCCACACGGTGCGATCTCGCGACGACAGCAACTGGATCTTGATGGACAGGCCGGTGGTGGTGCGGAGATTCGCGGCCTCGGTGTCTTTGATCTCAGCAAGCGTTGGTCCCCAGATCAACCGGCCATGGGTGCGCGCGACGGCACGTACGAGTGCAGCGTCGAGCTCGGTGGCCAGCGTGGTGCGGTTGCCCATGGCAACGAGGTCGATGTCTTCGCTGAGGCGACCATGGGGGAGATGGGTGCGTGCGAGCGCGGTGCCGCCGATGAAGTGCACACGGTCGGCGAATCGATCCGCAATCGCGGCGAGCAAGTGAGATATGAGGTGGTCACGCTCAACCTGTTCCGGTGAGACCCCGAACCGGGCGGCAACAGCGTCACGTTCGTCGAAGTTCACGGGTGCACTCCCGCCCATATCTCGGCGCGCCGCAATGCGGCGACGAGACGCTGAGGTCTGGCCAGCTGTTCGAGTCGTTCAGGGTCGCTGCGACGGTACAGGTTTGCGACCGCAGCCGGGATCTCGTTCTCTGCGTTACCGAGAAGTGGCCGGCGGGCGAGGTCGAGCAGTGTCTGTTCAGGACTTGTGACGAGTGCAGCTCCGAGCGATGTCTCCACCCGCTCTACATCGAGCACGCTGGTGTCACGCTGCACAAACCGCACCGTGGCGTCGCGATCGCTCAGCTCGATGGGTCTGTGAGCACGAGGAACCGCGAGGACCGCGGTGGCCAGTGCACGTGGAATCGCCCCTAGCAATCGGGCTGCGCTGACACCCATCAGTGCAATGTGGTCGGCGCCGTAGATTGCCGAGGCGATCCCTGCTGCTGCAGCTTCGAGGCCGGGAACCCAGTGACGTCCCACCTGATCTTGCGGGACGACGATGTAGTAGCCGGGGGCGACTCTGTGAAGAAGGCCTTTATCGGTGAGGCGTGCCAGTTCCGGTCGGGGATGCGCGTATACGTGCGCTACGTCCTGGGGCCGGAAGGTTCGCATCGCGGATCGCGCCAGCTCCGCCGGCAGCGGTGTTCCCCGTGTCATGCTCACAGTCCGTACAACCTTCCAATGTGCATTTCGTAGGCCACGAACCTACGAAATGCACATTGAATACGCAAACGGTTATCCCTCTGCGACTGCAGAGCCACCTCACGTTGGCGTCCGTCGCCGCGAACGTCGACGACCCGCACGTCGCCTTCGTCCCGGTCGACGAGCCGACACCCGACGTCGATCTGCGCGCCGCATGGCGGCGGAACGATCCCAATCCGGCCGTGCACACGGTGCTCGGACTCCTGTTCGACGAAATCGAGGGTGAAATCCGCTGATTCGGGTATCGGTGACGTCGTCGTGCCGTCACCGTGCAAAGAGAATCCCGATCCGCGAACCTCGGCTCGAAGGAGCACCGGCATGGGTCTGCTGTTCCACGATCATCTGCACGACGAGTTCGGAACCTGGCCGCTGGCCTACATCCCCTACGGCGGTGCCGACTTCGGCGAGATCGCCGCAGTGGCCCGGCAGGTGGGGGACGGGGACGACGGGGACTTCTACCGGGCGTGGGTCGAGAGCGGGGACCGTCTCGTCGCCGAAGCGGAGTCCTGCGCGACCGCCGGGCACGACGACTCGGCACGCGAGTTGTTCCTGCGGGCGAGCGCCTACTACGCGACCGCCTACCACCCGCTGTACGGATCTCCCGTCGACCCACGTCTGATCGCCGCCTTCGACAAGCAGGTCGCGGCCTTCGATGCCGGGCTGGCGATCGGGGACACACCCGTCGAGGCTGCCAGGATTCCGTTCGAGGACACCACGTTGCCGGGCTACCTGATCCCCGCACCCGGCCACGAGAACAGCGTGCGGCCGCTCATCGTCTTCACCAACGGATACGACGCCACGATCACCGACATGTACTTCGCGTCGGCGGTTGCAGCACTGCGACGCGGCTACCACTGTCTCCTGTTCGACGGACCGGGCCAGGGCGAGATGCTCTACAAGCAGAACATGCCGATGCGTCCGGACTGGGAAGTGGTCGTGCGCACGGTGATCGACCATGCGATCACCTCACCGATCGTCGACCCCGAGCGCATCGTCCTGAGCGGCTGGAGTCTCGGTGGGTATCTCGCGCCGCGCGCAGCATCCGGTGAGCATCGCCTGGCCGCGGTGGTCGCCGATCCCGGTCAGTGGAGCGTCGCGGCCGGCACCCGGGCCCTCGGGGCAGCATTCGGCCTCTCCCCCGAGGTCCTCGACGATCCTCTCTCGATGAGCGCGCAGGACGCCGACGCGATCATGTCTGCGGTGCAGTCGGATCCGTCGCTGCTCTGGAAGATCGTCGCCCGTGGATTCTGGGTCAACGGGGTCTCGGACATCCGGGAACTGTTCGCGGAGATGAACGCGTACACGCTCGACGAGGTCGGGGAGCGTATCTCGTGCCCGGTCGTGGTGACTGCCGCCGAGAGCGATGCCCTTGCACGCGGTGCAGGAACATTCGGAGATCGATTGGGCGACAAGGTGTCCCTCATCCCGTTCACCGACGCCGAGGGTGCGGGCGGGCATTGCGAGATGGGCAACCGCACCCTCCTCAACAGAAGAGTTCTCGATCGACTCGACGAGCTCCTGTCGCGCGTGCCGTGACGCTCAGCGGTCGGGCCAGCCCGTGTACGCCTCCGCGAGGTACTGCTGCCCGTACCGGGAGCCGACGACCGCGGCGAGTTCGCCCAGCGCCCGCTTGTTCTCGAACGACGTTGCGTCCTCACGGGTGTGGAGCATCGAGGTCATCCAGTACGAGAAGTTCTGCGCCTTCCACACACGCTGCAGCGCCGTGTCGCTGTAGGCGTCGAGCAGGTCGGACGAGCCGGTGGAGAAGAACGAGTCGAGCGCGCGGAAGAGCACCCGGACGTCGGCCAGGGCGAGGTTGAGTCCCTTGGCACCGGTCGGCGGAACGGTATGGCCGGCATCGCCTGCCAGGAAGAGGTTTCCGTGCCGCATCGGTTCGCACACGTACGAGCGGAAGGGCAGGACCATCTGCTCGAAGATCCGGCCGCGCTTCAGTTCGAAACCGTCGGGGCCGTCGACGCGCCGCTGCAGCTCGTCCCAGATCCGGTCCTCGCTCCACGCCGACGCGTCCTCGGACGGGTCGCACTGGAAGTACATCCGCTGCACCGACTCGTTGCGCTGGCTGATGAGTGCGAATCCGTGATCCGAACGCGCATAGATCAATTCGGGTGCACTCGGCGGGGCCTCGGTGAGGATCCCGAACCATGCGAAGGGGTACTCGATGAAGTGGTCGGTGCGGACGTGATCCGGAATCGCCTTGCGGCAGATGCTCTGCGATCCGTCGGCTCCGACGAGGATGCGGCACCGGATCTCGACCGGCGTGCCGTCGGATTCGGTGAAACGGATCTTCGGTGTGTCGGTGGTGATGTCGAGAACCTCTGTGTCGCAGATGCTGTAGCGCACATCGCCACCGTCGCGTCGCCGCGACGCGGCCAGGTCGACGAAGACCTCGTTCTGCGGATACAACCACACCGACTCACCGACGAGGTCCCGGAAGTCGATGCGGTGGCTCTCACCGCCGAATCGCAGATCGATGCCGTCGTGACGGTGCCCTTCGTCCAGGACACGGGTGTCGACTCCGCTCTCGGTGAGCAGCGACACCGAACCGTGCTCGAGGATGCCCGCACGGTGGGTGGTCCGGATGGTCTCGTGATCACGCTTCTCGACGACGATGTTGTCGATCCCCGCCTTCGCGAGGAGGTGGGAGAGCATGAGACCTGCCGGGCCGCCGCCGACGATGCCGACCTCGGTCGTGACGACCGTGCGGGTTGCGTTCATGTTTTCGTCCTCCGCTGCGCGTATCCGATTCGCGTCCCGTCGAGTGTCGTGCGCCTCTCCCACCGCACACGTCGTCTTCTCGTTCAATGAGAAAACGGTCGGGTCAGTCCGGCGGTCGCTCACCCACTCCGCGCGCGATACCGCGGGCCGCGGCCATGAGGACGGGCACGACGGCCTGCTGCCGGGACGCGCCGGTGGGGACCACCACGCCGAGCGCCGCCAGGGCATGACCCGACCGCGTGAGGACGGGGACCGCGATGCCCGTGGTGCCCTCGTCGAGCACACCGTCGAAGCGCGCATAGCCCCGTCGGCGGACCTCCGCGAGCGCGCGACGGAAATCTCTCGTCGTCGCAGCGAACCGCCTCTCCACTTCGGGATGTCGTCGCCGATAGGACTCCTGCACCTCCGCAGGCGAGAACGCGAGCATCGACATGCCCAGCGACGTGTCGTGGACGGGGAGCCGGCGCGCGACCGACGCCTGATTGACCACCGAATCGGACGCCGACAGCCGTTCGAGGACGAGGACCTCGTCGTCCTGCAGGACCGCGAGCTGGGTGTGTTGGTGCACCACCGACTGCACGTCCTGCAGGAAGGGGAGCGCCGCCTCCCGCAGATCGCGCGCGGGTGCACTGCGCGCGACGAGTTCCCACAGGCGCAGACCGAGCCGCACCCGCCCGTCGTCGTCCCGGGTGAGCAGCCCGTGCTGCACCAGCTCGCCGACGAGCCGGTAGGCCGTGGCCTGCGGGATGCCGGACCTGCGGGCGAGACTCCCGACGGTCAGGCGGGGTTGGGTGTCGTCGAACGACTCGAGGATGCGGACGACGCGGTCGAGCATCGAATCACCGGACGGCGAGTTGGCCATGCCGCCCATTGTTCCGTGTCCGATCCGGACGGCTTCACCATCCGGATCCGGTTGCGGATTCGACATCTGTCAATATAGACACGTGTCGAATCAAGATCCCGCGGGTGACGACGTCTGCTGTTCTCCGCTCGTGCGCGAACCCCTGACGGGCGATCGCGCCGTCGACCTCGCCCGGATGTTCAAGGCCCTCGGCGATCCGGTGCGCCTGCGGTTACTGTCCCTCGTCGCGAGCCACGCCGGCGGTGAGGCGTGCGTGTGCGACATCTCGGGATCGTTCGATCTGTCCCAACCGACGATCTCGCACCACCTCAGAGTTCTGCGCGAGGCAGGCCTGCTCGAGTGCGAGCGTCGCGGCGCCTGGGTCTACTACTGGGTGGTTCCGGCCGCACTACGGCAACTCTCCGAGGTGCTCGGGATCGAAGCGGCCGAGGCACCCGCATGAGCGAGCGCACCGCGGTGGACAGTCCCGTGATGAGCAGGATGTCGACACTCGATCGCTTCCTTCCCGTGTGGATCGGCGCCGCCATCGTCGTCGGCCTGCTGCTCGGTCGCATGATTCCCGGACTCGGAGAAACCCTGGGTTTCATCGAGATCGACGGAATCTCGCTGCCGATCGCCCTCGGCCTGTTGATCATGATGTACCCGGTGCTGGCGAAGGTGCGCTACGACCGTCTCGACACGGTCACCGGTGATCGCACCCTGTTGATCTCGTCGCTGATCCTCAACTGGATCGTCGGTCCTGCACTGATGTTCGCGCTCGCGTGGCTGATGCTTCCGGATCTACCCGAATACCGCACCGGTCTGATCATCGTCGGCCTCGCGCGTTGCATCGCGATGGTGATCATCTGGAACGACCTGGCGTGCGGCGACCGGGAAGCCGCTGCCGTGCTGGTCGCGATCAACTCGGTCTTCCAGGTGATCATGTTCGCCGCGCTCGGCTGGTTCTACCTGTCGGTGCTGCCCGGATGGCTCGGTCTCGAACAGACCGGGCTCGACGTCTCCCCGTGGGAGATCGCGAAATCCGTGCTGATCTTCCTCGGGATCCCACTCGTGGCCGGTTTCCTCACTCGTCGATTCGGCGAGAAGGCGAAGGGCCGCAACTGGTACGAGCAGACCTTCCTGCCGCGCATCGGACCGTGGGCGCTGTACGGACTGCTGTTCACCATCGTGGTCCTGTTCGCCTTGCAGGGCGACCAGATCACCTCGCGACCACTCGACGTCGTACGCATCGCCCTGCCCCTGCTGGCGTACTTCGCGATCATGTGGGGGAGCGGGTATCTGTTCGGCGCTGCAGTAGGACTCGGCTACGAACGCACCACCACACTCGCCTTCACCGCCGCGGGCAACAACTTCGAACTCGCCATCGCCGTCGCGATCGGCACGTTCGGGGTCGCGTCCGGGCAGGCACTGGCGGGAGTCGTCGGCCCCCTCATCGAAGTGCCCGTCCTCGTCGCACTCGTGTACGTCGCCCTGGCTCTGCGCACACGCTTCGCCGCACGCGCGGGAGGTGCGTCGTGACCGCCGTCCGTCCGATCCGTGACGAGATCCGGACGAAGGTCGAGGCACTGATCGCCGAACCGACGTCACCGGCATGATCGAGTTCGGCAACCACATCCATCGGGTACCCACAGATCTGTCATGCCGGGCACCCGCACAGGTCGCTCGGTGTGGAGGCAGGTCGTCGCCGACATGCTCCGGACATCGCGTTACACGTCGTCGCAGGTCCGGTAGCGTTCCGAGACGACTCGCAATCGCGTGTCGGTCGATCGGCTCGGTGCAGCCGAACTGTGGGAGGTTCCCGTGGCTGGTGGTCTCGTCGCCCTTCTGGACGACGTCGCGGTGCTTGCGAAGGCAGCCGCGGCATCCATAGACGACATCGGCGCCGCAGCCGGCAGGGCGAGCGTCAAGGCAGCGGGCGTGGTCGTCGACGACACGGCCGTCACCCCTCGCTACGTGCACGGGTTCACCCCCGATCGCGAGCTGCCGATCATCCGCAAGATCGCGCTCGGCTCGATCCGCAACAAGCTCCTGATCATCCTGCCGGTCGCGATGATCCTGAGTCAGTTCCTCCCGCAGGCCCTGCCCTATCTGCTCATCGCAGGTGGTCTGTTCCTCTGCTACGAGGGCGCCGAGAAGGTCTACGAGGCGCTCACCGGCGGTCACCACGAAGAAGAGACCACCGCGGCGGAGAAGGGTCCCGAGTTCGAGAAGTCCATGGTCAGCGGCGCGATCCGCACCGACCTGATCCTGTCCGCAGAGATCATGGTGATCTCGCTGGCCTCGGTCGAGGACGAACCCTTCCTCACCCGCCTGCTCGTCCTCATCGTCGTAGCCGTTCTCATCACGATCCTGGTGTACGGCGTGGTCGCGCTGATCGTGAAGATGGACGACGTCGGCCTTGCGCTCGCGAAACGGAAATCCACTTTCGCTCAGCGCATCGGTCGCGGTCTGGTGACGGCGATGCCGAAGCTGATGACCGTTCTCACCGTGGTCGGGATCGCCGCCATGCTGTGGGTCGGCGGACACATCCTGCTCGTCAACGTCGGTGAGGCCGGATTCCATTGGCCTGCCGATCGTCTGCACGATCTCGAGCACTGGTTCGGCGAGCTCGTGCACGGTGGATTCGGCGGCGTGCTGTCGTGGACCGCTGGGACAGTGGCGTCCGCTCTGGTGGGCCTGGTCGTGGGCGCACTCGTCGTGCTGATCATGCACCTGATCCCGCGGCGGAAGAAGGCCGACGCCGCGCACTGACGCCGGATCACCCGGGCAGGGGCACTCCGGGGCTCGGCCCCGGACCGGGTCACTCCGGGGCGCTTCTCCGGACCGCCTGGGCGAACGCCCGCATGAGACCGGGATCCTTGACGCCGCGTTCGGCCTCGATGCCACTGGAGACGTCGACACCCCACGCTCCGGACGTGGAAAGTGCCCTCTCGACATTGTCGGGGTTCAGCCCACCCGCGAGGACCCACCGGCCGGACGGCAGGGCACTGCGGTCCTGCCAGTCCCACGTCTTCCCGGCACCGGCAACCGCACCGTCGACGAGCAGCAGGTCGGCGCCGAAATCCTCCGACAGCGCTTCGGCTCCTCCGGTGTTGATCGCACGGATCACCGTGAATCCCGCGTCGTGCAGCACGCGCACGTCGTCGGCCGACCGCAGGTCGTGCACCTGGACGTGATCGAGATTCGCGGCCCGGGCCGTCGCGATGATCTCGTCGAGGGACGCATTCACATAGACACCGACGGCGAGTGTTCCCGCCGGCACGCGAGTGCGGAGCGTCGCGGCCCGCTCGGGGGAGATGCGACGAGGGCTCTTCACGAGGACGAAACCGACCGCGTCGACGTCCAGTTCGATGGCGAGATCGACCGTCGCCTCGTCCTGCAGTCCGCACATCTTGATGAACGTCATCACTACCTTCCTGGGCGCTTCTCCACCTCGAGGATATGTCTGCGACCGTCAGCGGCAGCAGTTCGGATCCAGGACGGCCCTGAGCGCGTCGAGGGACTCGGAACGGGCACGGTGATAGACGTTCATCCCACGCCGCTCGGATTCGACCATCCCCGCCTTGCGCAGTTGTCCGAGGTGATGGCTCACCGTGGATTCCGCCAGATCCACACCGGCGACGAGATCGCACGTGCACACCGCACCTTCGTCGGCGGTGAGCAGGATCGACACGAGTTTGATGCGCACCGGGTCGGCCAGGGCCTTCAACCGCAACGCGACCTCGAGGGCGGCGTCGTCGCTCATCGGCGCGGCCGATACCGGTTCGCAGCAGATCGGGGCGCGGACATCGATCACGGGTAGAGCTTTCGGCATGATTCGAGCCTAGCCACCTTCTTGACATATGTCGAAATATGGGAGCATCCTGTGAGCGGTAATTCGATATATGCCACACAGGTGGAGGCAGTCATGTCACGCATCCAGTTCGCCCTCAACGTCGACGACCTGCCCGAAGCGGTCGCCTTCTACTCGACACTGTTCGGCACCGAACCGGCCAAGCTCGAACCGGGCTACGCCAACTTCGCGATCGCCGATCCACCGTTGAAGCTGGTGCTGTTCGAGAACCCGGGCAAGGGCGGCACGATCAACCATCTCGGGGTCGAGGTCGACTCGTCCGAGAAGGTGCACTCGGAAATCGCCCGCTTGACCGAGGCGGGCCTGTTCGCCGACGAGGAGATCGGCACGACCTGTTGCTACGCCACTCAGGACAAGGCGTGGGTCACCGGGCCCGCGGGGGAGAAGTGGGAGGTGTACACCGTCCTGGCGGATTCGGCCACCTTCGGCTCGAGTCCGCACCATCTCGAGGGTCCGCAGGAAGCCGGCGGCGGGACATGCTGCACGACCGGCGCCCCGGACGACACCTCCACGCCGGAGACCGGCGTAACCTCCTGCTGCTGAACACCTTTCGCTACGAATATCACCGAGCCGGACCGAGATCTGCCACCTCGCCGCCGGGCGGGGCGACGACTCGAATCAGCCGCGCGCCATGTCCACGAACCGCGACAGGTGCAACTGGTGGGCGACGGTGATCGTCGCGGTCGGGCCGTTACGGTGCTTGCCGACGATGAGGTCGGCCTCGCCGCCACGCGGGTCGTCGCGCTCGAAGGCGTCGGGGCGGTGCAGCAGGATGACCATGTCGGCGTCCTGCTCGAGCGATCCCGACTCACGGAGGTCGGAGACCTGCGGCCGCTTGTCGGTGCGCTGCTCGGGACCACGGTTGAGCTGACACACCGCGACGACCGGAACCTCGAGTTCCTTCGCGAGAAGCTTGAGGCTACGCGAGAATTCGGAGACCTCCTGCTGACGCGACTCGACCTTCTTGCCGGACGACATGAGCTGCAGGTAGTCGATGACGATGAGACGGATGTCGTGTTTCTGCTTGAGCCGCCGCGCTTTTGCGCGGATCTCCATCATCGTGAGGTTCGGCGAGTCGTCGATGAACAGCGGCGCCTCGCTGATCTCGCTCATGCGACGGGCGAGACGCGTCCAGTCGTCGTCGGTCATGCGTCCGGATCGCATGTCGCCGAGCTTGATCTTCGCCTCTGCGGACAGCAGACGCATGACGATCTCGGTCTTGCCCATCTCGAGCGAGAAGATGACCGACGCCATGCCGTGCTTGATGGAGCACGACCGCATGAAGTCCATGCTCAGCGTGGAGTTGTGCGTGGGCACCATCGCGCGACCCGCGAGGTACATGTGGTCGCCGTCGACCTCGACGCACCGCACGGGGACCGACGGGACCGGGCGGACGGCGACGATGCGGCGTTCGCGCGGCGCGGAGGCACGGCATTCCTTGTGTCGCACGGCCTTGCTGGGCAGGACGAAGACGTCGTCGTCGGTGGTGAAGGAGATCTCGGTGCCGTCGAGCACGGGCGCGTGACCGAGGCCCGACAGGAGTTCGGCCACGCCCTGCGTCAGTCGCTCGGACGAGCCGACGAACCGGATGGTGCCGTCGTCGTCGATCTCTCCGCCGGCGTCGAGCAGACCCGCGAGGAGTTCGCGACGCTGCGGTTCGGATGCCCGCTGGTATTCGGCGGGGATGTGGGCGCCGAGCGCGACGAGGGCGCTCGTGAAGCCGCCTTCGCCCTCGATACGCATGTGCAGTTCGGGATCGGACGACGGGCCGCCGAGCCACGCACCGAGCGTGAAGGGGGAGACGGGCAGCTCTGTTGCCGGGAACGACAGTGCCCGGGTGTTCGCGACGGTGTGCCCCGCCTCGGCGGTGGCGGCGAGTTCGCCCGTGGTGCGGATCGCGCCGTCGCCGGTGCGCCACTGGTGCTGCTCGTCGGCGACGATCACGGTGCCGTCGGAGAACACCACGTCGAAGCACGGACGGCCGTGCATGACCTCGGTGGCGGCGAGGACGCGGGTGGGGCGGCCGTCGGCGCCGAGGAGTTCGTCGCCCACACCGACCTCGCCCATCGTGGTCCAGCCTGTGGGGGTGGGCAGGGGAGTGTCGAGGGCGAGCGCCTTACCCACACCGGGACGCGCGGCGACGATGATCATCTGGCCGGCGTGCAGGCCGTTGGTGAGTTCGTCGAGTTCGGCGAAGCCGGTGGGCACGCCGAGGGAGATACCGCCGCGGCTGGCGATGGAGTCGATCTCGTCCATCGTGGGCTGCAGGAGTTCTTCGAGCGGCACGAAGTCTTCGGTGGTGCGTCGTTCGGCGACCTCGAAGACCTCGGCCTGCGCGCGGTCGACGATCTCGGCGACGTCCTGGCCGTCGGCGCCGGCGTAGCCGTACTGGACGATGCGGGTGCCCGCCTCGACGAGACGACGCAGGACGGCCTTCTCGGCGACGATCTCGGCGTAGTAACCGGCGTTGGCCGCGGTGGGGACGGTCTGGGTGAGCGTCACGAGATAGGCAGCTCCGCCGAGACGCTTGAGTTCGCCGCGCCGGTCGAGTTCGGCCGACACGGTGACCGGGTCGGCGGGTTCGCCGCGGCTGTAGAGATCGAGGATCGCGTCGTACACGGCCTGATGGGCCGGACGGTAGAAGTCGCCGGGCCTCAGCACTTCGAGGACGTCGGCGATGGCGTCCTTGCTCAGCAGCATGCCGCCGAGCACGGACTGCTCGGCCACGAGATCCTGAGGGGGCTGTCGACCGAAGTCTCCACTCGGTTCCTCGGGAGGTCCCGAATATTCGGGATTTCCACGATCGTCAACGACGGCCACTGCAGTGCCTGCCTTCCTCCACATGTCCCCGTCCGGCGCGCTGTGCTCCGGCGGATACCTGCACGCACTCCCGGTGTCGGTACCCGGGGTTTCGTGTCCGGTTCTACTCGCCCCTACCGACATCCTGTGTGTGGAGTCGTGCGCCCGACGTTAGGGATCCGGATGGCCCGCCACAACTCGGGTTGTGCACACAGTTGGGGATGAATTGTGGAAAGAGGAGGACAGCCTTGTGCACCGGATGTGCACAACCTGGGGACAACACATCTCACATCTCCCGTAACTGCAGGTAGGAGCGGAAAAATGCCTGTTCACACCTGTGGAGAAAAAGAATCTCGGCGTGTCGGAGGGCCGGGCGTGTTCACCCATTCGTTCCCCGAACGACATTCCGAGGAGTCACAACGGTGTGGTTTACCCCCTGTTTATCCACAGGCTGTGCACAGACGACGAGGAGCCCCACGCCGACCAGGCGCGGGGCTCCTCGGGGCCGGAATCAGGCAGCCACGACGTTCAGCGTGAACTTCGCGGTGACGTCCGGGTGCAGCTTCACGACGATCTGGTGCTTGCCGGTCGCCTTGATGTGAGCCTTGGGCAGCTCGACGATGCGCTTGTCGACAACCGGGCCACCGGCAGCCTTGAGAGCACCGGCGACATCGGCAGCGGTGACCGAGCCGAACAGCTTGCCCGAGTCGCTCGAGGTCTTGACGCTCAGCGAGACGTCCTCGAGGCTTTCGATGGCGGCCTTGAGCTCCTGGGCGTGCTCGAGGCCACGCACGGCGCGAGCCTCCTGAGCACGGCGGATGCCCTCGACCTGCTTCTGGGCACCGCGGGTGGCGACGATCGCCAGGCCGCGGGGCAGCAGGTAGTTGCGGCCGTAGCCGTCCTTGACCTCAACGGTGTCGCCAGGCGCACCGAGGTTGTCCACGTCAGCAGTAAGGATGAGCTTCATCGTGTCCCTCCCTTTCCTCAGCGAGTCGTCGAGACGTAAGGGAGCAGAGCCACCTCACGAGAGTTCTTGACAGCAACAGCGACGTCGCGCTGGTGCTGCACGCAGTTGCCGGTGACGCGGCGAGCGCGGATCTTGCCGCGATCGCTGACGTACTTGCGCAGCAGCGTCGTGTCCTTGTAATCGATCTGCACGTTCTTTTCCTTGCAGAAGGTGCAGACCTTCTTCTTCAAAACCTTCTCGCGCGCGGGCGACTTAGGCATGGTCGTTCTCCGTAATTTTGGATGTTCCGATCGAGGTCGGATCAGAACGGAGGCTCGTCGTCCCCGGAACCGCCGAAGGAGCCCGACTGCGGGGCGTCGCCCCACGGGTCGTCTCCGCCGACGTTCGTGTTCTGAGCGGGACGGCCACCGCCCGATCCACCGGAGGAACCACCGAAGCCTCCGCCACCGCCACCGCGACCGGCCTTGGTGACCTTGGCCGTGGCGTAACGGAGCGAGGGGCCGATCTCGTCGACCTCGAGCTCCACGACAGTGCGCTTCTCGCCTTCACGCGTCTCGTAGCTGCGCTGCTTGAGCCGGCCCTGCACGATCACACGCGAGCCGCGAGTCAAGCTCTCGGCCACGTTCTCCGCTGCCTCACGCCAGATGTTGCAGCGCAGGAACAGAGCCTCGCCGTCCTTCCATTCGTTGGACTGACGGTCGAACACGCGGGGCGTGGATGCGACGGTGAAGTTCGCAACCGCAGCACCCGCGGGGGTGAAACGCAGTTCGGGATCGGCGGTCAGATTGCCGACCACGGTGATGACGGTGTCGCCTGCCATGTGGTTCCTCCTGCAGTGTGGGGAGTCCTGATGCGCCAGAGCCTACGGCCCGGCGCCGACAGGCTCACTTGCCGTGGCGCAGAACCTTGGTGCGGAGCACCGACT
The DNA here is from genome assembly GCF_002215235.1 of Rhodococcus sp. BUPNP1. NCBI lineage: Bacteria > Bacillati > Actinomycetota > Actinomycetes > Mycobacteriales > Nocardiaceae > Rhodococcus > Rhodococcus sp. BUPNP1. The sequence continues at coordinate 329,552 of NZ_NERM01000002.1, read as the reverse complement.
CGTTCAGGCCGAGCTGGCGATCCAGCTCTGCAACGGCAGCAGGCGTCGCGCTGATGTCGATCACCGCGTAGATGCCTTCGCTGTTCTTGGCGATCTCGTAGGCGAGACGGCGCTTACCCCACACGTCGACCTTGTCGACCTTGCCGCCTTCCTGGCGAATGACGTTGAGGAACGTCTCCAGCGAGGGAGCGACGGTGCGCTCGTCCAGGCTGGGGTCCAGGATGATCATCAATTCGTAATGACGCATAAGACCTCATCACCTCCTATGGACTGTGAACGGTCACGGACGTTCCGTGACAGGAGGGTCGTTGCGTCAGCAACCCATGAAGGGTACACGACGGCCCGGCGACCAGCGAAATCGCCGACCGTCGCGGGCAGGGGATTTGTCCTAGGGTGAGGGCATGCGCACGAGCTCCGGGACCGTCTCGCTCGTCGCCGTCCTGACGTGCGCGGTGATGATGTGCTTCGGCTACCTGAACAAGGCCCGGTGCGCCGGCCCCACCTTCGACGCCGAGGGCCGCACGCTGCGGTTCGAGGACATCAAGGACGCCGACGTCTGCTATTCCGACATCCAGCAGCTGTGGATCGGCCGCGGCATCAACCTCCACGTCTTCCCCTTCGTCGACGGGGGCATCACCTCGTCGGGGGCACTGACCGGAGGCACCGTCGAATATCCCGTGCTCAGCGGGGTGCTCATGTGGATCGGAGCGATCGGTGCCCACACCGACGCGGAGTTCCTCCTGCAGTCGGCGCTGTTGCTCGCCCCCTTCGGGCTGATCACCGCGTGGTTGCTCGCCCGGATGGCGGGATGGGCGGCGCTGTTGTGGTCGCTCACTCCGCCGATCGTGCTCTACGCCTTCCTCAACTGGGACCTGCCGGTCGTGGCGGTCACCGTCGCCGCCGTCGCGGTGCTGACGATCGAACGCTGGTCGCTGCGGACCCGCGGAGTGGTCGCCGCGCTACTGCTGGGCGTGGGCTTCTGTCTCAAGCTCTATCCGGGCATCTTCGCGCTGCCGCTCATCGCCTACGTCCTCACCGGCGGGAGCTCACCCGACCGGAAGCGGGACGTCCCCGGCGCCCTCGCCGTCGCGGGCACGGCGGCGGCGACGGTCGCCGCGATCAACCTGCCCTTCGCGATCCTCGGCTACGAGGGCTGGCGGGCGTCGTTCGCCTTCCAGCAGAACCGGGAAGCGGACGGGACCAGCAATTCGATCTGGTACTGGGGTCTGCGGCCGTTGATGGGCGGCTACCAGGAATACGAGAACACCCCCCAGTACAACGACCTCGTCGCCCAGCTGTCGCCGACGCTGATCGCGCTGTCGTTCGCGCTCGCACTGTGGCTCGGATGGCGCCGATACCTCCGCGACGGCATCTATCCGTGGCTCGGTACCGGTGCCGCGATGCTGTGCGGGTTCATGCTCTTCCACAAGGTGCACTCACCGCAGTACACGCTGTGGCTGCTGCCGCTGCTGATCCTGCTGCGCGTGCCGTGGGGGCTCGTCGCCGCCTATCTCCTCGCCGATCTCGCCATCGGCATCGGCATCTTCCGGTGGTTCGCCGCGACCGCCGGCGAAGCGGACATGGCCGTGCCGCTCACCCTCGTCCACATCGGGGTGTGGGGACGCGCGGTCCTGCTGGTCGTGCTGTTCTTCGTCTTCCTGCGCGTCCCACCCAGAACTCCGTGGCAGAAGACGGAACGGACGGACTACGCTCGCCGTCCGACGACGACCGGGAGAACGCGATGAACGACAACTGGACGGAACATCCCCTCCTCGAGGGTCCCCGGATCCGACTCGAGCCCCTCGACGACGCGCACGCCGAAGGACTGCTGAAGGCCGCCGACGATCCCGACACGATCTTCGCCTGGACGCACCTCGTGATCCGCGACCTCGACGACGCGCGCACGTTCGTGCGCCAGGCCATGGCCGATCCGTCCCGGCTGCCCTACGCGATCGTCGACAGGGCGACCGGTGAGGTGCTGGGGTCGACGTCCTACTACCTCCTCGAACCCGCCCACCGCACACTGGTGATCGGCTACACCTGGTTGTCGACCCGAGTGCAGCGGACCCACGTGAACAGCGAGTCGAAACTGCTTCTGCTGCAGCGCGCCTTCGACGACCTCGGGGCCGTACGCGTGACCTGGCACGCCGACGAACGCAACACCCGTTCGCGCGACGCCCTGCGCCGGCTCGGTGCCACCGAGGAGGGTCTGCTCCGCAAGCACCGCAGGCGCCGCGACGGCAGCTGGCGGACCACCGCCCTGTTCTCCCTCACCGACGACGAATGGCCCGGGGTGCGCGCCCGGCTCGAGGAGCGCCCGGTGCGATGAGGACGAGGCGCGCGCTCGCAGCCCCCATGGCGATCGCCGTGGGCGCGGTCGCGGTGTGCGCCGCGGTGGCGTGGGCCGACCCGACCACGCCGGGCGGGATCATTCCGCCGTGCCCCACCTACTCGTTGTTCGGAATCCTCTGTCCCGGTTGCGGTTCGTCACGGATGCTGTACTCGCTCGTCCATCTCGACGTACCGGCAGCGTTGCGCTACAACGCCCTCGGTCTCGTCGCGCTGGGCGTGGTGACCGTGGTCTTCGGTCTGTGGACGTCGAGCAGGGTGCGGGGCACACCGATGCCGCGGTGGACGCGATACCGGTGGACCCCGCACCTCGTGCTGGTCCTGACGGCGGTGTGGTTCGTCGTGCGCAACATCCCGGTCGCGCCGTTCACCGCCCTACGGATCTGACCGTCAGAGGACCGGGCAGTTGACCGTGTACTCCCACGCCGTCCCGGGCTCACCGGTCACTCGGACGAGAACCGAGGACGCACTCCCGGCCGGCACGTTCACCACAGCCGATCCGGTGCCTTCGTTGATGCTGTCACCGATACGACCGGTGTCGTGGATCTGGGAACCACCGTAGAACACCTGGATTCGGTCGGGAACGTCGAAGGTCTCCCAGTCCAGCAGGAACGACGTGGGACCACTTCGACCCAGCTCGTGGTAGGTGCTGGTGACACCTTCCCCTCCCGACTGTCGCGACTGGTCGCACTTCTGCGTCGTCGGCAGCGACGACCCGTTGCCCAGGATCGCACTGCCCAGATCGATCGCTCGTCCACCCAGATCCACCACGCTGCCGGGCAGTTCGGACACACTGCCGGGCAGATCGGCGACACTGCCCGGCAGATCGTTGCTGCCGGCGCTGCCGGTGGGAGCGGCCGAAGCGGCAACGGGCGCACCGAATGCGACCGCCGCCACCGTGGCGGCCGTCAGAACCGCGCGCAGACCCGACCTGCGAATACGAGACATGCTTCCTCCGATGATCGATGCGTTGAATCCCCCACCAGGACATTCCCACACCGCGCGGCGCGTGCGTATCCTGCAATCGGATGAATCCGGCTCGGTCGGAACATCTTCCGCGACTCCCGATTCACGCCGTGTCGCCGCACGGCGGCCGGTAGGGCACACCCGGCAGGTGCCGTTCCCATTCCTCCTCGGTCACCGGAGTCCCGACCGTGGAACACAGTGTTGCCGCGACGGTCTCGGGATCGAGTTGCCACAGCCGCACGGAAAGGTCCGGGCCGCCTCCGACGAGCACCGCTCCGTCGTGCGCGAAGGTCGCGTCGTAGACCCGGCTTCCGTAGGCGGTGAGCACCGCGTGGGTGGTAGGGGAGTCCGGTCGGGTGACGTCCCAGATCCACGCCGACCCGTCGCCGACGCCGGCCGCGAGACGATCTCCGGCAGGGGAGAAGTGCAGCGAGTACACCGCGTCCGCCGGCCCGGTGATCCGCGCCAGTTCACGTGGGGCGGCAGGGTCCGCGACATCCCACAGTCGCACACTGCGGTCGGCGCTCGCGGCGGCCAGGATCTCTCCGTCGCCACCGAACGCGACCGTCTGCGCCTGACTCTCGAATCCGGACAGCTCGGAGATCCGCGTCGGCTCGGCGGGATCCGAGAGATCCCACAGTTCGACGAGGCCACCGGCGCTCGCCACGGCCACGATGTCGGCGGTGGGATGCCACGACAGCATGTACGGATAGTCGTCCGCCTCGAAGGTGCCGACGACGCGCGGAGCAGCCGGATCGGAGGCGTCGACGATCGCAACCTTCTCGTCCTCCGTCGCCGCCACCGCCACGACTGGTCGGTCGGGAGCGAACTCGACCACTCCGACGACGCCCGTGACGACGCCCTCGGCGGTCCCGGCGAACTGCGGCGCCGCAGGGTCCGTCAGATCCCACAGGTGCACGGATCCGCCGGATGTTCCCGCAGCAGCGAGCGATCCGGTCTTCGACAGTGCTGCGGCACCGCTGAACCGGTCCTCGACGGGCGGACTCAGGGACGGCAGTTCCACCGCCGCACCGGGATCGGCGATGCCCCACAGCGGCAGGGCATTCGTCCTTCCCTGACCGAAGAGGACGAGGGTGCCGTCCGCATCGACGGGAGTGACGTAGACGGCCTCGTCCGCGGGCAGGACCGGGCCGGGCACCGCCCACCATCCCACCGAGCCGTCCAGTGCCGCAGTGAGCACTGCGCGACCCTCGTCGGCGAAGACGACCGAGGTCACGGGATTGGAACCGGGCAGTGTCGTGATCGATTCGGCGGCGTCGGGAGTCGTTCCGTCCGCCCAGATGCGGACGGTGTTGTCGGAGCTGCCCGCGACCAGACGACGACCGTCCGGAGCGAACGCGACAGTGTTGACATAACTGGTGAATCCCTCGAGGGCGGCCAGGGGTACCGGCGTCGCGGGATCGACCATGTCCCAACGCAATACGTGACGTCCGGTGGTACCGGCCGCGACCGTGCGTCCGTCGGGCGAGAATGCCACCGACAGAAGATGTTCGGTGCCGCCGTCCGGCAGCGTCTCGAACACCGGTCGCGTGCCGGCATCCTGCGTCCGTGCGTCCCACACCCGCAGCGACATCTGCCTGCCGGCCACGACGAGCCACCGATTGTCGGGCGAGAACGCCGGGTACACGGCACCTTCGGCCGGATGATCGAGCGGGGGCAGTGCTCTCACCTCGCCGGCATCCGTGTTCCATCGCAGCACCGTGCCGGATCCCGTTCCCGCCACGAGTTGCCGTCCGTCCGGAGAGAATTCGAGAGAATACGCCGTGTGGTCGGAGTCGGCGAGCACCGCCCGCTGCTGCGGGGAGGTGCGACCACGGATGTCCCAGAGCCAGATTCCGCCCTGACCGCCCACCGCGACGGAGTCGCCGTCCGGTGACACGGCGAGGGCATAGAGTTCGGCGGCGCCGTCTCCCGCACCGAATTCCGCGGTCGGGGTGATCGACGGTCCGGTCTCGCCCACCGCCCACAACCGCACCGTGCCGTCGGATGCGGCACTGACCACAGTGCCCCCATCGGGTGTGCTGCGCGCCTGGAGGGGGCCGGCCGGTCCCGTCAGACGCACGGGGGTTCGCACACCGGTGGTGTCCAGCAGCGCCGAGCGCGCCTCAACGGTGTCGGCGACACGGTATCCGGCCAGCGCGAACTGGGCGGCGAGGGCGGGTTCGGTGGCCGACAACTGCGATGAGACGGTCGCGATCTGGCGCGACATCGCGTCGTCGCGTGCGCGCTGGGCGTCGGCGCGTTCGGTGCGCGCGCTGATTCCGGCGGCGGTGGCGACGACGACGAGCACGAGGGCGATCACCGCCGTCGCGGTGAGGGCGCCGACGAGCCGTCGGAGCACCCTGGTCCGGCGACGTTCCGCCTCGACCTCGGCGTCCCGGTGCGCGACGCTGCGGGCGAGGAATTCCCGCTCGGTGTCGTTGAGCGCGTCGGCGTTGTCATCGACACGACTCCAGTCGTCGTGGAGGACGAGCCGGCCACCGCCGAGGAGGGTGGTGTCGTCGCGGCCGCTGTCCTCCCACACCTGCGCGGCACGGGTGAGTTCGCGATGGACCGCGAGGCCCGCCCGGTCGGCGTCGATCCAGCCGCGCAGCCGGTCCCACGCGGTGAGGAGGACCTCGTGGCTCAGCTGGACGGAATCCTCGTCGACCGTCAGGAGGCGGGCGTCGGCGAAACGGTCGACGATCTCGTCCACGGCGTCGACGTCCCCGAACGCCAGTTCGCTGCGGGGAGTGCGTCGTCGTGTCTGGGTGTCGTCGTCGACGTTGACGAGACGCAGGAACACCCGGCGCGTGAGTCGCTGCTGTTCGGCGGTCAGTTCCGAGTACGACTCCTCGGCGGTCTGCTGGACCGCGCCGGAGATACCGCCGACCGCGGTGTAGTCGGCGACGGTGAGTGTCCGGCGCTCGGCCCGCTGCCACAGCCGCAGCAACGCGTGGGAGAGCAGGGGGAGTGTGCCGGGCTCGTCCTTCGCCCGCGACGCGCGGGGAGCGAGATCGGTCAGCAGCACCTTCACCAGTTCCGGTGGGACGGTCACCCCCGCCTTGGCCGCCGGTTGCACGATGACGGATTCGAGTTCGGCCGCCGACATGGGGCCGACGACGACGGGCCCGGACTCCAGGATCGGCACGAGGTGCGGTTCCCGTGCGGCGAGTCCGTAGAAGTCGGCCCGGAGCCCGAGGACCACGACGATGTCGTCGGACGGCTGCGCGAGGTGTGCGAGAAAGGCGTGGCGGTCCTCTTCCTCCCCGGCGGTCCACAATTCCTCGAACTGGTCGACGACGAGAACGGTCGGGTGCTCGACGTCCAGGGCGCCGGCGAGCTTGTCCGGTCCTGCCGACGCGGGGGTCAGCACGACGGGCGTCCAGTCGCGGAGAGCGGTCTCGTCGGAACCGACGGCGGCAGCGACACCGGCCCGCAGCAGAGACGACTTGCCCGCGCCGGAAGGACCGACGACGAGGATCACCCTCGGCCCCTGCCCGGCGACCGCGGTGCGGATCCGGCGGAGAACGTCCTCGGTGATGTCGTCGCGACCGAAGAACCACTCGGCGTCCTCCGCCTCGAAGGAGGACAGACCGCGATAGGGGGCCGGGCCGGTGTCCCGGCGCTTGGTCCGTGCCTGCCGGGCGCGACGCGCAGCCGCGATCCAGGTGTCCGCCTCGGTCTCGTCGGCGACCCCGCACGCCGCGAGCACGGCGCGGAAGGCCGGCTCGCTGGCGCGGGTCGGCAGGTGCTGTCCGGAGAACCATCCGGCGACCGTGCCGTGCAGCGCCCCGGACGCGTCGACGACGTCACGGATGGACAGTCCCGCTCGGATTCGCAGGGCGGTCAGGGCCCGGCCGAACTCGGCCCGGGAGGTGATGGAGGTCGGGTCGGCCGCCTCCACGGTTGTTTCCGTCATCTACGGTTCCCTCGGGAAGGATCTGCGTTTCCGCAGGTCAGCAATGTATGGCTGTACGGATTTCGTACGGGATCGCGCGCGGGCGTAGGTCTTCGCACCGACGGCGACGAGGATTCGGGGTGGCGCATTCGCGCCGGCTCCCAGACTCTTCGTCAGCCGAGAGGCGGTTCGCCGTGAACGCTCAGCACCGTTCGTCCTCGTTCCACGACATGCGTGTCGGCGGCCTCGTGCGGCCTCTGCTCAGCGCCCGTGAGAGGGAAGTTCTGCTCACCTGGCTGGCAGCGGATTCGAAGACCGAAGCGGCGAGGCGGCTGTTCATCTCGGTGGGCACGTTGAACACGCACCTGCAGCGGATCCGCCTCAAGTACGCGGCAGCCGGGCGGGATGCCTCGACGAAGGCGAGTCTGCTGGCACGCGCGCTCCAGGACGGCCTGACGACGCTGGAGGAGTGGTGACACCGCACGGATGTGACGTCGCACGAGCGGTGACGCGCCGGCGCGCGTGAGGTCAGGGATCGTCGGAAGTGCAGGGCACGGCGAACCTCCAAGGCGCGGTCGACAGGTCCCCGACAGTCCCGTAGCCAGAAGTGACGAATCGGATATTAACGACAAATCGTCCTGAGAGGTGTGGTTCGTCCACTCGTTTGTGGGCGTGGACTCCGCCGGCCCTGTTTCAGGCTGCGCGCAGGGAACTCAGCGCGGCGTGCTGCTCGACACCGACCCGCCCCGGCGCCACGGCGAGAGCCACCGCGGTCTGCCGCGAGTCGAGGCCCACGATGGTGCGCAGGATGAGGATCTCCTGCTGGAGCCGGGTCAGAGGGAAGGCCCGCGGGTTCACGAACTCCGCATCGGCCGCGTCGACGACCACCGTGTAGGCCAACCGCAGGAAGGGCCGGTCGGCCCCGGACGGGGCGGTGAGTTCGGCGAGGATCGCCCGGCAGGCGGCCAGGGCGAGACGATCGGCGTCGGCGAAAGTACCTCCGGCGGCTTTCGCGCGGGCCCGGAAGTAGGCGATCACGAGCGGATGCAGGTCGTGCAGGAGTCGTGGGATCGCGGTGGCGTCGCCGGCCGCGACCATCCACGCGAGCTCACACGTCGTGAACTGTGATGCGGTGACATCCGTCCCCGCTCCGAATCTCCGTCCGCCGCTCGCCATTCTCCCCCCTCGTGCTCGTTCCCGAGCCTAGGGCGCCGGCGAAGCCTCCGATATACATCGTTCGGATGATTCTTCTCTCGTGACCCGATGGTGAGCAGGCCGCAACCTGGCGGGCAACCACCGCGGCGGACGGTCGGGAGCCTGGTCGAGCACGCCACCGACCGGATCGTCGACGAAGCCGTATCGCACGGGATCCCGTACCGGACGCCGGATCTGCCACAGCACGACCGCGCACAGTGCCACGACGGCGACGTCGCGCAGGAAGACGGTGGCGGTGAACCACTGCTCCGGCAGCCCCTTCCGATCGGGACCGAGGTAGTAGTACATGCGCGGAACCCACACCAGCGCATCGATCGTCATCCAGGCGACCAGTGCGCGCCGGTGGGGTACGGCCAGCACGGCGAGCGGCACGAGCCACAGCGAATACTGCGGACTCCACACCTTGTTCGTGAGCAGGAAGGCCGCGACGAGGAGGAAACACAGCTGCGCGAGGCGGGGGCGGCGCGGCGCGGTGAGCCCGATCCACCCGATCGCGGCGCAGGCCGCGGCGAACAACACGAGCGAGACCCCGTTGAAGGTCGAGGCCGACCAGGCCGGCCAACCCACGAACGAGTGCAGCACGTTGTAGATCGAATCCGGGTCCGCTCCGCGATCGGAGTTGAGCCGGAAGAACTCCGCCCATCCGCGCGGGTACAGCACCATGATCGGCAGATTCACCACCAGCCACGCCGCCGCGGCCGCTCCCGCGGTGCGGGCGAACGACCGCAGGTGGCCGGTCCGCAGGCACAGCACCAGCAGCGGACCGAGCAACAGCAAGGGATACAACTTCGTCGCCGCACCGAGGCCGAGCAGCACGCCGGCGAGAACCGGTCGACGGCGGGCCCACGCCAGCAGGCCACCGGCGGCGAAGGCCGTGGCCAGGGCGTCGAAGTTGGTGAAGGCGTGCACCACGACCAGCGGTGACGCGGCGACGAGTGCGGCGTCCCAGATCCTGCGGCCCGCCGACATCGCGGTGGCCCACACAGTGACGAGCCAGGCGAGCGCGAGACCGACTGCGACGACGGCGAAGTAGATCGCGACCTGCAATGCGTCGGGCAACCACGGCGTGGCGTCCCACGCCTTCGCGATGCGCATCGAGCCGTACTGGTAGAGACCCGCGAGCACCGGATACTCCATGTACCGGGTCTGCATCTGCCCGTCGGGACCGGGTTCCTCCCACGACGTCCGGTACGGGAAGGCGCCCTCGGCGAGCCGTTCGGCACCGTAGAGCGGAACGATGTCGGAATAACACATCGCCACGTACTGCCGGTTGCCGCTCCAGTCCAGGCCGAGCGCACCGTCGGGACCGACAGGTCCCTGCTGGACGCAGGCCGCCTTCGTGAACCAGCCGAAGGCGAGGAAGACGACCGCGAGCAGCAACATCGCCCGCAGGGGAGTGAAGAAGCGGGTGCGCCCGAGCACGGCGTGCCGGCCCACCGGACCGCCGATGACGGCGGTCAGGCGCGACACCGTCGGGTCGGTACGCCCGGGGGTGTCACGCCAGTCCAGGGAACGACGATCCTCGGCCGGTGGTGCAGCGGACACCACCGGCCGGGCGTCGGATCCCCGGTCGTCGCTCACGCGGCGAGGCTACCCGGCCGGAGCGTATTCGAACGCGCCCTGGGGGCTACCGCCCTGCGCGCCCTGGAATCCGCCTCCCTGCGCGCCCGGGATCGCGGGGCTCTCGAGTCCCGGGATGCGGTTCTGCGGAGGCGATCCACCCTCGTCGGAGTCGTCGCCGGTACCACCGCCGCCGGTTCCGCCGCCGGTGTCCTCGCTCTCCTCCTGCTGACCGCCGGTGCCGGGACGGGAGGGCGCGTTCTGGGTGGTCGTCTGCGGGGCGACACCCGGAACAGGGATCGTGACGCCGGGGAAGATCTCCACGTTCTGCGTGGTGATCTCCGGAACCTCGGGAAGGCTCGGCACGACACGCGAGGTGGTGGTCTCCTCACGGGTGGCCGGCGCCGTCGTCGACGCGGTCCACGCCGGCACGCCGGAGACACCGGCGATCGGTTCCGGCTTCGGGAACGACTCGACGTCGGTGCCCTCGAGAGCGCCGTCCATCGTGTCCTTCCAGATGTCCGACGGGATGCCCGAGCCGTAGATCATGCCGCCCCAGCTGTTCTCGAGGGGCAGGCCCTCCTCGGTGCCGACCCACACCGCGGTCGACAGCGACGGCGTGTAGCCGACCATCCACGCGTCCTTGTTGGAGCCGGTGTCGCCGAGCTGGGCGGTACCGGTCTTCGCTGCGGACGGGCGGCCGCCGGCGAGGGCGTGCCCGTTCGAGTACGCGGCGATCGGGGTCATCGCGGAGGTGGTGTTGTCGGCCACCGCCGCGTCCACGACCTGCTCACCGGCGGGGGTACCGCGATCGAGGAGCACCTCACCGTCGGACGTCACGACCTTCTGCACGAAGTACGGCTCGTGATGACGACCGGACGCCGCGAGCGTGGCGTACGCCGAGGCCATGTCGAGCACGCGCGACTGGTACTGGCCCAGCACGATGCCGTAGTTGGGGCCGATGCCACCCGGCTCGGTGAGCGTCTCACCGATGCCCGGCAGTTCCTTCGCGATGCCCAGCTTGTGCGCCATGTCGGCGATGGCCTGCGGGCCGTTGTCCATCTCGAGCATCATCCGGTAGAAGCTCGTGTTCAGCGACCGCTTGAGCGCTTCGGCGATGGTGCACTGCCCGCACGACTCGCCCTCGACGTTGCCGATCTTGATGCCGTTGACCGTCAGCGGACCGCTGTCGTAGGTCTGCGACAACGGCACGCCCTGGTCGAGATTGGCGGCCAGGCCGAACACCTTGAACGACGAACCCGTCTGCAGACCGGACTGGGCGAAGTCGTAACCGACACCGCTCTCACCGCCGTAGTAGGCGCGGATCGCCCCCGACCGGGGATCGACCGACACCACCGCAGTACGCAACTCCTCGGGTTCACCCTCGAGATTGCTCTGCGCCGCCTCGACCGCCGACTGCTGGGCCTGCGGGTCGATCGTCGTGGTGATCTGGAGACCGGCCGTGTTGAGGAGATTCTCGTCGATGCCCTCGCGGGACAGTTCGGCGAGCACCTGGTTCTTGATCAGGCCTTCGGGACCGGACGACTGGTCGCCGTTGTCGAGCTCCGCGATGGGCACGTAGGCCGGGTACTTCATACCCGTCCGCTCGGCCGCATCGAGCGTGCCGGCGGCGACCATGCCGTCGAGCACGTAGTTCCAGCGCGCCTCCGCGCCCTCGGGGTTCTGCTCGGGATCGAGCAGCGACGGCAGCTGGATCGACGACGCGAGAACGGCGCCCTCCTCGACGGTGAGCTCACCGACGGGCTTGCCGAAGTACGCGTTCGACGCCGCGGCGATGCCGTAGGCACCGCGGCCGAAGTAGATGGTGTTGAGGTAGGCCGCGAGGATGTCGTCCTTCGCCCACTGGTTCGCCATCTTCGTCGACAGCACCAGCTCCTTGAGCTTTCGCGTCAACGTCCGCTCGGAACCGACGACGGCGACCTTCACGTACTGCTGGGTGATGGTCGAACCACCACCGGCGCTGTCGCGGCCGAGCACGTTGTCGCGGGCGGCACGCGCGAAGCCGGTGACCGAGAAGCCAGGATTGCTGTAGAAATCGCGGTCCTCGGCAGCGAGCACGGCGTTGCGGACGTGCACGGGAATCGCGTCGAGTTCGACCTCGGTGCGGTTGCCCTCCGGCGGGATCACCTTCGTGATGACGCCCTCGCCGTCGGAGTTGTAGATGGTCGCAGCCTGGTTCGTCTGCAGCTCACCGGGGCGCGGCACGTCCTGGACGACGTACGCCAGCATGAACATGAGGATCGGGACGAGGATGCCGGCGGCGACCACGACGTACCCGATCCGGCGGATCGTGCGCCAGCGGTTGCTCTTGCCGCCGCCTTTTCCACCGCCGGCGCCGCCACCCGAACCGCCCCCGGGCGGAACGGTGGGAGGTCCGCCTGCGGGCGGGCCGCCGGCGACGCGCGTCGTGGGTGCATCGTTCGCCGCGCTCGCAGTCCCTGCAGCACCCGCTGCCGCGCTCGCACCCATCGCAGCGGAGACCCGCTGCGTCGGGGCATCCGCTCCGGGACGCTGTGCAGCTGGTGCGTCCGCTCCGGGACGCTGTGCTGCCGCGTCCGCTCCGGGACGCTGCCCAGCTGGTGCGTCCGCTCCGGGACGCATGGCGACGGTCGGATCGGCCTGCGGCGTGCGCTGGACGGGAGGCACCGCGCCGGGCGGCAACGTGCCGGGACGCGGCGGCAACGACTGGTTCGGGTTGCGCGGCTGGTTGGCGCCCGGAGCGGGTACCGGTCCGCGCGGCGGGTACGGCTGTCCCGACCGGCCCTGCTGGGGGCCCGGACCCTGACCGGGAGCGGGAGGACGCTGTCCCTGGACGGGACCCTGAGGGCGCGGTCCCTGACCGGGGGCTTGAGGGCGCTGCCCCTGACCGGGAGCCTGCGGCGGGTACGGCGGCCGGCCGCCGGGGCGCGGCGGCTGCTGACCTGCGGGGCCGGGCTGTCCGCCCGGTCGACCCGGCTGTCCCTGCACACCCGGCTGACCCTGTGCTCCCGGCTGACCCTGCGGTCGCGGTTGCGGCGGCAACGGACGGCCCTGCACCGGTCCCTGAGCAGGGCGCTGCTGTCCCGGGCCTGGCTGCCCCGGACCCGGCTGTCCCTGACCGGCACCGGCAGGAGGACCGGGACGTTGCTGCCCGGGCTGCGGCCCGGCGGGACCGCCGCGCTGGGGCGGAACGGCCTTGTTGTCCTCGGGTTCGTTGTCGGGGGAACTCACGTACTCATCTCCAACTGTTCTCGCGACGCATCACGCCGCGGCCTCGACACTGCTCCACGAACGGCCGATCGGCGATGCCGGCGGACGGCAGCCGATCGACGATTGTGCGCAGCGGACGACGCGACGATCAGGTCGTGCGGGTCGGACCCAGGAGCGAACTCCACGAGAAAGCGTACGGGCACGTTGCCGGTACCCCTTCACTCGCTGGCGGTACGACGGCTCGATCCCGTCGACCGGCGACGCGGGCTCTTGGGGGCGGGTTGCGATCCCAGGACGTACGACTGCACCAGGTGATTCCAGCTGCAGGTACGGCACACCTCGACCACGTGAACCGAGAATTCTTCCTGGCTGGCGGCCAGACGCACCAACTCTTCGGGAGTGCGCGCCGACCCGGACACCGGACCGAGTTTGTCGCCGAAGACCCACGAGACGAGGGTCAACTGCTCCTTACGGCAGATGGGGCACATCACATCGCTGCCCCGTCCGTGAAATTTCGCCGCCCGCAGCAGATAGGGGCTCGCGTCGCAGACCTCGCTGACTCCGCGCCGCCCCGAGTAGACCTCGGCGAGCAGCGAGCGTCGCTGCAACGCGTAGTCCACCACCTGCCGCTGAATTCGCACGGCTTCCAGAGTACGTGCGGGCGATGCGGCGATGGGCGCGGAGTGGCCCACCGGACATCGAAGTCGGGTGGTCGAGGCGGTACCGATGCATTTCCGATCGGGCCCCGAGGAGGCGGTCGTCCGCAACCGGACGTGACACGAACCGTGTGGGGCGTATCGTCGTATATATCGGCGCGATATAGTTCTGCGTCGTATCAATCGGTTGGTTCGAACGGAAACAGGAGGTGACCCGTGCTGGAACTGGCGATACTCGGGCTCCTCCTCGAATCGCCCATGCACGGCTACGAGCTGCGCAAGCGTCTGACCGGGCTTCTCGGGGCCTTCCGCGCCTTCTCGTACGGGTCGCTCTATCCGACTCTGCGGAGAATGCAGGCGGACGGCCTCATCGAAGAGGATTCGGGAACTCCCGGTCCCGTGAAGCGACGTGCCCGCCGCGTCTACCAGCTCACCCCGAAGGGTCGAGAACGCTTCACCGAGCTGGTCGCCGACACGGGACCGCAGAACTACACCGATGACGGATTCGGCGTGCACCTCGCCTTCTTCGGTCGCACTCCCGCCGAAGCGCGGATGCGAATTCTCGAAGGCAGGCGCCGCCAGGTCGAGGAGCGCAGAGAAGCGCTCCGCGATGCGATCGGACGGGCCAGCGGCACACTCGATCGTTACACCCGTCAGCTCCATCAGCTCGGCCTCGAGTCCAGCGAGCGCGAAGTCCGCTGGCTCAACGAACTCATCGCCGCCGAGCAGTCGTCAGCAGCACGCAACAAAGAAGGAGAACCCGACCATGGGTGAGAACAGCACCGCGGTGCGCGTGGCCATTGTGGGCGTGGGGAACTGTGCCTCTTCCCTGGTCCAGGGCGTCGAGTACTACAAGGATGCGGACGCCGAGACCACCGTCCCCGGCCTGATGCACGTCGAATTCGGTTCCTACCACGTGCGCGACGTCCAGTTCGTCGCCGCGTTCGACGTGGATGCCAAGAAGGTCGGATTCGACCTGTCCGAGGCGATCCTCGCGAGCGAGAACAACACCATCAAGATCGCCGACGTGCCGCCGCTCGGTGTGCCCGTCCAGCGCGGCCACACGCTCGACGGCATCGGCAAGTACTACTCCGAGACCATCGAGCTGTCCGACGCGGAGCCCGTCGACGTGGTTCAGGCGCTCAAGGACGCCCGGGTCGACGTTCTCGTCTCCTACCTCCCCGTGGGTTCCGAGGAGGCCGACAAGTTCTACGCGCAGTGCGCCATCGACGCGGGCGTCGCCTTCGTCAACGCTCTCCCCGTGTTCATCGCCTCCGACCCCGAGTGGGCGCAGAAGTTCGTCGACGCCGGTGTCCCGATCGTCGGCGACGACATCAAGTCGCAGGTCGGAGCCACCATCACCCACCGCGTGATGGCGAAGCTGTTCGAGGACCGCGGTGTCGTGCTCGACCGCACGTACCAGCTCAACGTCGGCGGCAACATGGACTTCAAGAACATGCTCGAGCGCGAGCGTCTGGAGTCGAAGAAGGTCTCCAAGACCCAGGCCGTCACGTCGAACCTCAACGGCCCCCTCGCCGGCAAGGTCCACGACCGCGACGTGCACATCGGCCCCTCCGACTACGTGCAGTGGCTCGACGACCGCAAGTGGGCGTACGTCCGCCTCGAGGGTCGCGCCTTCGGTGACGCCCCGCTGAACCTCGAGTACAAGCTCGAGGTCTGGGACTCCCCGAACTCGGCCGGCATCATCATCGACGCCATCCGCGCGGCGAAGATCGCCAAGGACCGCGGCATCGGCGGCCCGATCCTCCCGGCCTCGGCATACCTGATGAAGTCCCCGCCGGTCCAGATGGCCGACGACAAGGCTCGTGCCGAGCTCGAGGCGTTCATCATCGGAGCCGACGCGTAAGTCGTTCTCCGGCAGTATTTCCGACGAAGGCCGCATCCCTCACCGGGGTGCGGCCTTCGTCGTTCCCACTGTGCGGGTTCCGGACCCGCCTACGCCATCTTCCGGATCACCGACAGCGGCAGCACCTTCATCGCGTAGCCGAGCGGAATCCACGGCCAGCCCGGCACGTACGCCTTGGCCGGTTCCTTCTCGATCGCAGCCGCCAGTGCGCGACACCCTGTTTCGGTGTCGACGATGAACGGGACCTTCTTCACCTTCTCGTTGATCTCCGACCGGATGTAGCCCGGGAAGATCGTGCTCACCGAGATGTCGGTGTCCGCCAGGTCGGCCCGCATCCCTTCACCGAGCGAGGCGACGGCGGCCTTCGACGCGGCGTAGGTCGTCAGGTTGCGTGGCATGCCCCGCACCGCGCTCATGGACGAGATGAGTACGACGTGCCCGCGCCCACGGGGCCTCATGAGTTCGAGGGCCGCTTCACTCTGCGCCAGTGCACCGAGGAAGTTGGTGTTCGCCGTCTGGGCGTTTGCCCGGAAGTAGCCGGTACCGAGTGGTTGTCCCTTGCCGAGGCCGGCGTTGACGATCACCCGGTCGAGACCACCGAGTTCCTCGTCGAACTCGCGGAAGACGGTGAACACGTCGTCGTGCTTGTTCACATCGAGGGCGCGCACGCTCACCGTGATACCGGGGTGCGCGGCGAGCAATTCGTCCCGCAGCTCCTCGAGCCGTTCGACGCGCCGGGCGGCGAGTGCGAGATTCCTTCCTCGAGCGGCGAATTCACGCGCCATTCCGGCACCGAGGCCGGAACTCGCACCGGTGATGAGGATGTTCCGTCGCTGCGGGCGGCTCATCGGCTCTCCTTCTCGTATCGATCGATCAATGCACTGCAACGGGATTCGAGGTAGCCGACCACGATCCAGAAGTCCTTGAAGGCCGGATTGGTGGTGTGGCCGTGGTGGTAGCGGTAGTAGATCTGCTGGGCGATCACGGCGAGGCGGAACAGTCCGAACACCTCGTAGAATCCCCAGCCGTCCACCGGCAGTCCGGTTCGCTCGGAATAGTATTCGACGATCTCCTGCCGGGTGAGCATGCCGGGCAGATCGGACGGCTGACGCTTCGTCAGCAGCAGCATGTCGTCGTCGTCCGCCTGGACCCAGTAGGCGAGCGACGAGCCGAGGTCCATCAGGGGGTCGCCGATGGTGGCCAGCTCCCAGTCCAGCACCGCGAGCGGCTTCAACGGATCGTTCTCGTCGAGCACGATGTTGTCGAGCCGGAAGTCACCGTGGATGACGGTCTGCGCGACGTCCTGCGGCTGCCGCGCCGCCAGCCACTCGGTGACGCGGGCGAAGTCGGGGACGTTGTCGGTGCGGGCCTTGGCGTAGCGCGACGTCCACCCCGCGACCTGCCGTGCGACGTAGCCGGATCCGCGACCCAGACCGGACAGTCCTGCGGACTCCGGATCGATGCCGTGCAGTTCGACGAGCAGGTCGACGATGCGTAGGCACAGGGTGCGGGTGTCCGCTTCGGAGAGGTCGAGCTGCGTGGGCGGATTCGTACGCAGGATGGTGCCGGGAACCCGGTCCATGACGTAGAAGTCGCTGCCGAGCACGCTGTGATCGGTGCACAGGCCGACCATGGTGGGAACGTAGGGGTAGACCGGCGCGAGCATCGACTGGATGCGGTACTCGCGTGCCATGTCGTGACCCGACGACGGCTTCGCCCCGGCGGGCGGGCGACGCAGCACGAGATCGCGATCCGGATAGCGCAGCAGGTAGGTGAGATTGGATGCGCCGCCGGAGAACTGGCGGACCTCCGGCACCCCTGCGATGCCCGCGTTCTCGGCGAGCCAGGCTGCGACCACGTCGACGTCGAAGGCGTCCTCGTCGCGAACGGTACGGGCGTTCTCGGGAAGGGTGGTCATCGTCGGAAATTCCCTCTCACGCGTACTTGCCGAGTTCGAACCGGGCGACGAGCCCCTGGTGCACCTCGTCGGGGCCGTCGGCGAGACGCAGGGCTCGCGCCGCCGTCCACGCACCGGCGAGGGGGAAGTCGTCGGAAAGTCCTCCGCCGCCGTGGATCTGGATGGCGAAGTCGACGATCTGCTGGGTGACGCGCGGTGCGACGACCTTGATCTCCGAGACCGCCGAGCGCGCCCCGGCGAGGCCCTGCGTGTCGAGCAGCCAGGCCGCGTGCAGGACGAGCAGGCGCAGTTGGTTGATCGCGATGCGGGCGTCGGCGATGCGTTCGCGGTTGCCACCGAGGTTGATGATCGGCTTACCGAAGGCGGTGCGCTCGAGACCGCGGCGGCACGCGAGTTCGAGGGTGTGCTCGGCCAGCCCGACGAGGCGCATGCAGTGATGGATGCGACCGGGACCGAGGCGGCCCTGGGCGATCTCGAATCCCCGTCCGGGACCGGCGATGACGGCGTCGAGCGGCAGTCGCACGTCGGTGAAGGACACCTCGCCGTGGCCGCTGGGCTCGTCGAAGAAGCCCATGGTCGGGAGCATGCGTTCGACCTTCACGCCCGGGGTGTCGAAGGGCACGAGGACCATCGAATGTCGCTGGTACTTGTGGGCTTCAGGATCGGTCAGGCCCATGAAGATGAGCACCTTGCAGTCGGGGTGGCCGACGCCGGTGCTCCACCATTTGCGGCCGTTGAGCACGATCTCGTCGCCCTCGACCACGGCGGTCGCGGCCATGTTCGTCGCGTCCGACGACGCGACCTCGGGTTCGGTCATGCAGAAGGCCGAACGGATCTCACCGTCGAGCAGGGGGCGTAGCCACTGTTCCTTCTGAGCCTCGCTGCCGTAGTGGTAGAGGACCTCCATGTTGCCGGTGTCGGGGGCGTCGCAGTTGAACACCGCGGAGGCGAACTGCGAGCGACCCATCTCCTCGGCGAGCGGGGCGTAGTCGACGTTCGACAGTCCGGCGCCGAGTTCGGCGTCGGGCAGGAAGAGGTTCCACAGTCCCTCGGCGCGGGCCTTGCGCTGCAGCTCGCGAAACTCGGGGGAGACGGCCCACCTCTCGGCGGCATCGATGTCGCGTCGTCCCTCCCCCGCGGTGCGTCGCTCGGCCCGCAATCGCTGTTCGACGGGCGTGACCTCGGCGGCGATGAACGCTCGGAGGCGTTCGAGATAGTCGCGACTGCGCTCGGACTGTGCGAAATCCATCGGGTGCCTTCCGTCGAGTTCGACCGGGAATCTGCCCGGTCGGGCGGTCGTAACTGAGCGATGCTCAGTTAGGCTATCGGTGTGAGCACCCCGCGACAAGAGGCGTCCAAGGGACGGCGTCGTCTGCCGCCCGAGGAACGTCGACGGCAACTCGTGGCGATCGGGCTGCAGGAGCTGTCGACGCGCCCGATCCACGCCCTGTCGATCGATCGCGTCGCCGAGATCGCCGGCATCTCCCGTGGTCTGCTGTTCCGTTACTTCCCCACGAAGCAGGACTTCTACGTCGCCGTCGTCGGTGCCGCGTCACGCCGGTTGCTCCGCGCGGCGGACCCCGATCCGGACGAGCAGGATCCGCTCCGGGCGGTGCTGCAGCCGTTCGTGTCGTTCATCGACCGCCACGGTGACAACTACCAGGCGTTCTTCCACAGCGGCGTCGGCTCCGACCCCCAGATCCGCGACATCCACGACTCGATGCGCGACACCATGGTCGAGCGGGTCGTCGCGGCGCTGGGCTGCGACGACACCCCCGTCACCCGCATGCGGCTGCGGGCGTGGTGGGCATTCGTCGAGTCGCTGGCGATCGACCGGTTCCGCGAAGGCTCGCCGAGCGTCGACGAGGTCGTCGACTGTTCGGCCGCGCTGCTGCCGACGGTGCTGAACGGGCCGTAGACGCGATCGCCTCGACAACGAAGGGGAGGTTGTGTGCGTCCCCGGGCGGGAAAACGCACACGACCTCCCCCTCGATGGGTGGAGTACGGACCTACAAGCCGGGGATCTGGATCGTCACGCCGGGGAACACCTCGATCTGCGAGGGCACCGGGACGGGCAGATCGACCGGCGGCGCGGGAATCGTGATCGGCGGCAGGTTCGACAGGTCGGGCAACTGGAAGGTCGGTGGGGGAGCAGTGGTGGTGGTCTCGATACCGGCGTCCTTCGGGACACCCGCCTGGCCACCGATCGGCGCCGGCCACGGGAAGCTCTCGACGGGCGTGCCCTCGAGCGCGCCGTCCATCGTCCCCTTCCAGATGTCCGACGGCAGCCCGGAACCGTAGATCGAGCCACCCCAGCTGTT
Organism: Rhodococcus sp. BUPNP1; assembly: GCF_002215235.1. Taxonomy (NCBI): domain Bacteria; kingdom Bacillati; phylum Actinomycetota; class Actinomycetes; order Mycobacteriales; family Nocardiaceae; genus Rhodococcus; species Rhodococcus sp. BUPNP1. The sequence goes on along the minus strand of NZ_NERM01000002.1, from coordinate 309,589 downwards.
GGTGATCGCCCCGGCGTCGGGGGTGCCCATCCACACGGCCGTCGACAGCGACGGCGTGTATCCGACCATCCAGGCGTCCTTGTTCAACCCGGTGTCGCCGAGCTGCGTGGTGCCGGTCTTCGACGCCGACGGCCGGCCACCGGCGAGCGCGTGCCCACGCGAGTAGGCGGCGATCGGCATCATGGCCTGGGTCGCGTTGTCGGCGACCGCGGCGTCGAAGCGCTGTTCACCGGGTGACGGCGGACGATCGAGGAGCACGACACCGTCGGCCGTGACGACCTTCTGCACGAAGTACGGCTCGTGGAAGACACCGGACGCGGCGATCGTCGCGTAGGCGGAGGCCATGTCGATGACCCGCGCCTGGTACTGGCCGAGGACGATGCCACCTTCCGGCGGACCGCCGTTCTCGCTGAGCGTCTGCCCCTCGACCCCGGGGATCGTCAACGGGATTCCCGCTGCGTGCGCGGCGTCGGCGATCTTCTGCGGGCCGTTCGACATGGACATCATGAGCCGGTAGAAGCTCGTGTTCAGCGACCGCTTGAGTGCCTCGGCGATCGTGCAGCGTCCGCACGACTCGCCCTCGACGTTGCCGATGCGGACGTTGCCCACCGTGAGCGGGGAACTGTCGAAACGCGCGTTGAGGCCGATCCCGTTGTCGAGCGCGGCAAGCAGGCCGAACACCTTGAACGCCGAACCCGTCTGGACGGGGGCCTGCGCGAAGTCGAAACCGGCGCCGTCCTCACCGCCGTAGTAGGCGCGCACGGCACCCGAGCGGGGATCGACCGAGACCACTGCGGTGCGCAATTCCCCGGGTTCGCCGGACAACGTGGACCGGGCGGCGTCGATCGCCGCCTGCTGGGCCTTCATGTCGATGGTGGTGGTGATGCGCAGACCCTCGGTGTTGAGGTCCTGTTCGCTGATCCCCGCCGCGGACAGCTCGCGCAGCACCTGCGTACGGATGTGTCCTTCCGGGCCCGTCGCCTCCGTGGCCAGCACGAGGGTGTCCGACGGCACGGTCGGGGGGAAGACCTGGTCCGACCGCTCGGCCGGGTCGAGAACCTTCATCTCGACCATGCCGTCGAGCACGTAGTTCCAGCGCTCCTCGATGGCCGGCAGGTTGAACTCGGGGTCGAGCGACGACGGCGTCTGGATCACTCCGGCCAGGACGGCTCCCTCGGAGACCGACAGCTCTTCGACGGGCTTGCCGAAGTACGCCTGGGACGCCGCGCCGATGCCGTAGGCGCCGCGACCGAAGTAGATGGTGTTGAGATACGCCTCGAGGATCTCGTCCTTCGACCACTGCCGCGCCATCTTGGTGGAGATGACGAGCTCGCGCATCTTGCGTTCGAGCGTGCGATCGGCGCCGACGAGAACGTTCTTGACGTACTGCTGGGTGATCGTGGAGCCACCGCCGGCGGTGTCCTTGCCCATGACGTTGTCGCGGGCCGCGCGCGCGAAACCGGTGATCGAGAAACCGGGGTTGCTGTAGAAGTTGCGGTCCTCCGCCGACAGCACGGCGTTGCGGACGTGCTCGGGGATCTGCGCGATGCCGACCTCGAGACGGTTGCCCTCCGGTGGGACCACCCGGGTGATCTCGGTGGCGTCGTCGGACGCGTAGACCCGCGCGAGCTGGTTCGTCTTCATGTCCGCCGGGGTCGGCACCTTCGCCGAGTAGTAGGCGGAGGCGAAGATTCCGAGCGGTACGAGCACGGCGAGAACGAACGCGACGAGTACGGCGTAGCGAACGATGCGTCCCCTCCGCTTCTTCGCCGCGGCCGCGGCGGCGCGCGAGGATGTCGACCTTTTGGGGCTCGTCACTCGTTCCACTTTCTCGGTACCGGAAATCCGGACGGGAGGGTCACCCGCCCACCGTATGGTACGGAAACGACCACACGACGCCTCCGGAACACCGGTACGGTGCTCCTTCTCACGTCACCCCAGGTTCACCCCGATCGGCGCCACGCGCGGAACGCGAACCCCCACATCACGACGAATGCGAGCAGCACGAGGGACGGCACGATGCCGGGTTGCGGCGACGTCAGCTCGGCGACGGCGGAGATCACGGCCATCACCGTGAACACCGTGAGCAGGCCGAGCAGCATCTCGAGTCGGTTCCGGCGCGGAACCTTCCTCACGACTTGACGCCGCCCGCGGTCAGACCCGAGATGATGCGTCGCTGGAAGATCAGCACCATCACCACGAGCGGCACCATGACGAGCGTGCCGCCGGCCATGATCGACGCGTACGGGGTGACGTACGGGTCGGTGCCGGTGAACCGTGCCATCGCGACCGTCACCGGGGCCGTGCTCTCGCTCGACAGCTGCGACATCAGCAGGTACTCGTTGACGGTCGCGATGAAGGCGAGGATCGCCGTGGTGAACAGCGCGGGTGCCGCGAGCGGCAGCATGACCAGGCGGAACGCCTGCCCGCGGGTCGCGCCGTCCATGCGGGCGGCCTCCTCGAGTTCCCAGGGCAGTTCGGAGAAGAACGAGGTGAGCGTGTAGACGGTCAGCGGCAGCACGAACGAGATGTTCGGGATGATCAGCGCCTGGTACTTGCCGATCCAGCCGATGTCGGTGAACAGCTGGAACAGCGGCGTCACGAGCGCGACGACCGGGAACATCGACGCGCCGAGGATGATGCCGGTGACGAAGTACTTGCCGCGGAACTCGAACCGCGACAGGGCGTAGGCGGTGAACACGCCGAGCAGCAGCGCGACCGCCGTGGTGGCGCCGGCGATGATGACGCTGTTGAGCAACGCCCGCGAGAAGTTGACCTTGGCGTCGGGGTCGAGCGCGTCGGCGAAGTTCTGCAGCGTCGGGTTCGACGGCCACAGGGTCGTGCTGAACGTCTCCGACGGGTCGCGCAGGGCCGTGACGATCATCCAGTAGCAGGGGGCGAGGCCCCACACGATGATCAGCGCGACACCCAGATAGGTACCGACCGTGCTCAGCCGGCGCTTGAACGGCACCTTGCGGGGCTGCACCGGTGTGGGTTCGGGCTCCGGCTGGATGCGGGGAATCTCGGTGGTGACGGTCATACGACCTCCCCCTTACGCTGCTTCTCCTGCGTACTCACCGCGTTGGCGCCGAGGAACCGCACCAGCACGAAGGCGACGGCGAAGATGAGCAGGAAGGTGATCGTCGACAGGGCCGACGCGGAGTTCGAACCCTGACGCATCTGGTCGACGACGAGCACCGAGACCGTGGACGTCGCGGGATTGGACCCCATCATGATCGCGGGCAGATCGTACATGCGCAGCGCGTCCATGGTGCGGAACAGGATCGCCACCATGAGGGCGGGCTTGACCAGTGGCAGCGTGATCATCTTGAACCGCTGCCAGGCGTTCGCGCCGTCGACCTTCGCGGCCTCGTAGACGTCCTGCGGGATCATCTGCAGGCCGGCGAGGATGAGCAGCGCCATGAACGGTGCCGTCTTCCACACGTCGGCGACGATGATCGCGAAGCGCGCGGGCCACGGATCGGCGGTCCACAGGTAGTCGGTGCCGAGCAGTTTGTTGGCGGCACCGTCGTTGGCGAAGATGAAGAACCACAGCTTGGCGGTGACGGCGGTGGGGATCGCCCACGGCACCAGCACCGAGGCGCGCAGCAGGCCGCGACCCCGGAACGACTTGGCCATCACGATCGCCATCGCGAAACCGATCACCGTCTCGAGCGAGACCGTGACGACGGTGAAGAAGAAGGTGTTGAAGATCGACTGCCAGAACTGGGAGCCGAGGGTGCCCGGAGGGCACGGGATCGAACCGGTGGCGGTATTGCAGGTCTGGGTGATCCAGCGCGTGTAGTTCTCGATCCCCACGAAACCGCCGGTGACGAACCGGCCCGTCTCGGGATCGAGTCGCTTCGAGTCACCGTGCAGCGACATCCACACCGCTCGCCCGAGCGGGTACAGGATGATCACGGCCAGGACGAGCATCGACGGGGCGACGAACATCCATACCGGAACCTTGCGCCGCGTCTTCACCGCCGTGGCGGGAGGTGCGGGCACGCGGTGACGTCCGCCGACACGTCCGCGGTCGGGACCGGGGACGGTCCCGACCGCGGGGGCGTGTGGCGGATCCGCGGGATTGTCGACCTGCGGGTCAGCCATGTACTTGCTCCTGGAGCATCAGTTGCCGGCGGTCTCGATGCCGGCCTGGGTGTCGTCCAGCGCCTGCTGGACGGTCTTCTCGCCACGGATCGCAGCGTAGGCGTTGTCGGCGATCGCCTTCGACACGGCCGAGTAGTACGGCGACGCCGGACGCGGCTTGGCGGCCTCGAGGGCCTCCTTCAGCGTCGAGAAGTAGGGGTACTGCTCGAGGATCGAGGCGTCGTCGTAGACCTCGGCGAGGACCGGGGCGCCGCCCGCTTCCGCGTAGTACATCTGCGACTGGCGGGTCTGCATGAACTCGAGGAAGTCGCGCGCGGTGGCGGGAGCATCCGAGAACGCGCTGATGCCGACGTTGTAGCCGCCGAGCGTCGAGACGCCGGGGCCGTCGACGCCGGGCAGGACGGCGATGCCGTAGTTACCGGCGACCGATGAGCTCTCACCGTCGGTGTAGAAGCCGGGCCACGTGCGCAGGAACAGTGCCTCGCCGTTGCCGAAGGCGGTCTGCGACTCGCCCTCGGTGTAGGTCTGCGCGGCGGCCGGGATGGTGCCGTCCTCGAAGTTGTCGACGATGAACTGCAGGCCCTCGGCGGTCTGCTCGTCGATGGCCGGGGTGAGGCCGTCCTCGCCGACGAAGGAGCCACCGAAGGCGTTGACGATCTCGGTGACGTTGACCGTCAGGCCTTCGTAGTTCTTGAACTGACCGATGTAGCAGGCGATACCCGCCTCCTCGGCCTTCGGGCACTCGGCCTTCAGGTCGTCCCAGGTTGCGGGCGCCTCGTCGACGAGGTCGGTGCGGTAGTAGAGGAACGCGCCGTTGGTGTTCTTCGGTGCGGCGTACAGGGTGCCGTTGTAGGTGCCCGACTCGACGGTCGCGGGCAGCACACCCTCGGTGTCGATCTCCAGGTCGCCCTCGAGGGGGAGCAGCCAGCCGTTCGCGGCGAACTCCGCGGTGTTGGTGACGTCGACGGCGATGAGGTCGTACTCGTCGCTCTTGGCCTGCATCCGCTGGGCGATGTCGTCGTACTGGTCGTTGGCTTCCTTGGCCAGCGGTTTGAACGTCACCTGCTCGTCGGGATGCTCGGCGTTCCAGTCGGCGATGATGCTCTCGAGCGCCGTGTTCAGGGGATCCTGCCCCTCGACGATCGTGATCGGGCCGCGGCCCTCACCGGAAGCAGCGGTGCCCTCGCCGCCGGTCGAGGTGTCGTCGCCACCGTTGTCCGACGAGCAGCCGGCGAGAACGAGCGCGGTCGCGGCCGTAGCGGCGATCGCAGCCCTCCGCATCGCCTTCGTATTCAGAACCATCAACAACTCCCCATTTCGAGGTCGAAAAACACACGTCGGTGACCCAGGTGCACCGACACCGGCCACTACTGTGGCACGCAGCACCGGTAAAAGTCGGCATTCCGCCCATCCTGAATCGGTCGAGTGTCACTCCCCGACCGCTCCCGGAGCGGTGATCAGCCGATCCGCTTCCCGTCGGACGTTCCGAAGACGTGCACGTGCTCGGGGTCGAAGCGCAGGTACAGCCGGTCGCCCTTCTGCGGAGGGTTGCGCCAGTCGCTGCGGGCGACGATCTCCTGCACGATCCCGCCGACGTCGGCCCGGCCGTAGACGTAGGCCTCCGAGCCGAGCTCCTCGACCACGTCGACGTCCATGGCCAGACCCTCGTTCGAGATCTCGAGGTGTTCGGGCCGGATCCCGAGCACGACCTCCTTCTCGGTGACCTGGCCGACCACGTCGCGCGGCACCGGTACGTGGGTGTCGCCGATCATCGCGCCGCGGTCGAAGACCGGGAGTCGGAAGAGGTTCATCGCGGGCGAGCCCATGAAGCCGGCGACGAAGACGTTCGCGGGCTTGTTGTAGAGCACGCGCGGCGACGCGCACTGCTGCAGGATGCCCTTCTCGAGCACGGCGACGCGGTCGCCCATCGTCATGGCCTCGACCTGGTCGTGGGTGACGTAGACGGTGGTGGTGCCGAGGCGGCGCTGCAGCTGCGCGATCTGCGTGCGGGTCTGCACGCGGAGCTTGGCGTCGAGGTTCGACAGCGGCTCGTCCATGAGGAAGACCTGCGGCTGGCGGACGATGGCGCGGCCCATCGCGACGCGCTGACGCTGACCGCCGGACAGCGCCTTGGGCTTGCGGTCGAGGAACTGCTCGAGGTCGAGCATCTTCGCGACCTCGACGACCCGTTCGCGGATCTCGTTCTTGGGTGTCTTGGCCAGCTTCAGCGCGAAGCCCATGTTCTCCGCGACCGACATGTGCGGGTAGAGGGCGTAGTTCTGGAACACCATCGCGATGTCGCGTTCCTTCGGATCCTGCCCGGTGACGTCCTGGTCGCCGATGAGGATGCGCCCGCTGTGCACCTCCTCGAGGCCGGCGAGCATGCGCAACGAGGTCGACTTGCCGCAACCCGACGGCCCGACCAGGACGAGGAACTCGCCGTCCTCGATCTCGAGGTCGAGCGCGTCGACCGCGGGCGTACTCGAGCCGGGGAACAGGCACGTGGCCTTGTCGAAGGTCACCGACGCCATCTCGAAAGATCCTTTCCGAAGCGGTACACGCTCGTGCGGTAGGGGAATCTACCGTGCGTCGCTCGATCGGCTCTCGACTGGCGTGATGTCGTCGTCGTTCCAGACCTGGATCCCACGGATGCCCGGGACGTCACCGGCGCGGAAGACCGCGTCGCGGCCCTGCTTGCGCTGCGCGCTGTAGTGGTGGAACAGGGCGTAGGCGATACCCGACAGCGGGATCAGGGCGATGAGGTTGACGGTGGCCATGATCCCCATGGCGAGGTCGGCCAGGGCCCACACCAGCGGCAGCGAACCGATCGCCCCGAGGAAGACGCACAGCACGACCGCCGAGCGCAGGTAGGGCAGGATGCGGCGCGATCCGGTGAGGAACTCCATGTTGGATTCGCTGTAGTAGTAGTTGCCGATCACCGAGGTGAACGCGAGGAAGAAGATCAGCACGGCGAGGAAGTGCACCGTCCAGTCGCCGAGCTGCAGCGCGAGCGCGTTCTGCGTCAGAGCGGCACCCTCCAGGCCGCTGCCGAATTCGGGCTCGGACAGCAGGATGATGAAGGCCGTGATCGAGCAGACCAGCAGGGTGTCGAAATAGACGCCGAGGCTCTGGACCAGACCCTGCTTGACCGGGTGGGAGACCGCGGCGGCGGCACCGGCGTTGGGCGCCGAGCCCATGCCGGCCTCGTTCGAGAAGAGACCTCGGCGGATGCCGTTCATGAAGGCTGCACCGAAACCACCACCGACGATCTCCTCGAGACCGAAGGCGTTCTCGACGATGAGGCGGAACATGGTCGGAACCTCGCCGATGTTGAGGACCACGACGATGATGCCGATGACCAGGTAGACGAACGCCAGGACCGGCACGACGATCTGGGACACGCCGGAGATGCGGCGGATACCGCCGAAGATCACCACGCCGACGATGAGGGCGACGACCAGGCCCACGATCACCTGGAGTGTCATGGTCTTCTCCCCGACCGAACCCGCGACGGCGTCGACGATCGAGTTGGTCTGCACCGCGTTGAACACGAAGCCGTAGGTGATCGTGATGATGACCGCGAAGATCATGCCCATCCAGCGCTTCCGCAGCCCGTACTGCATGTAGTAGGCGGGGCCGCCGCGGAAGGTGCCGTCCTCGTCGCGCACCTTGTACAGCTGGGCGAGGGTGGACTCGAGGAAGGCGGTCGCCGCACCGACCAGAGCCATCGCCCACATCCAGAACACCGCGCCGGGACCACCGAGGCTGATCGCGATCGCGACACCGGCGACATTGCCCGTTCCCACTCGGGAGGCGGCCGAGACGGAGAAGGCCCGGAAGGCGGACAGGCCCGGTTCGCCGTTGGGTTGTCTCTCGGGTTTCTCCACGATGGAACGCAGCATGTCGGGCAGGAGCCGGATCTGGATGAACCGGGACCGGATCGTGTAGTACAGGCCCGAACCGATGAGCAGTGCGATCACCGCATACCAGAACGTGTCGTTGATATCGGTGACGAAATCGACCGCAGTGTCCATCTGCACGATCTTGGTGGGTCGCGGGCGGTTTCGCAGGAATTTCGTGCGTGTTCCCGGTCTCGTGGGCGGAGTCGGTGCCACGCTCTACGCTCGCTGGGTGAGTTCGGACAAGATGTTGAGCCGTATCGGCGGGTTGCTCCGCCAGGCGGAGTCCACCGACAACCCTCACGAGGCCGACGCCTTCCTCGCCGCGGCGCAGCGGCTCGCGACGTCCTCCTCGATCGATCTGGCGGTCGCGCGCAGTCACACGGCGGCGAAGGAACGCCGCGCGACTCCCGTGCAGCGGCTGATCACCATCGGCGAGACGGGGAAGAAGGGACTGCGCACCTACGCCCAGTTGTTCATCGCGATCGCGGCGGCCAACGACGTGCAGTGCGACATCACCGCGAACTCCACCGTCATCTACGCCTACGGCTTCGCCGACGACATCGACGTGTGCGAGGCGCTGTACTCGTCCCTGCTCGTGCAGATGGTGCGCGCGTCCGACGCATATCTGCGCGAGGGCACCTACCGGAACGAGACCACGGTGCGCACCGTCGTCGAGGAACGCGGCGGTCGCCGTGTGCGCACACGCGTGCGCAAGCCCGTTGCCGCGGTGACGGCGCGGTTGAACTTCCAGTCGGCGTTCGCCGCCCGGATCGGTGCCCGACTGACCGAGGCGAAGCAGGAGATGGAACGCGAGGTGGAAACATCCGCGCCCGGCACGGCGTTGGTGTTGCGTGGGAAGAGTCTGGAACTCCAGGACTTCTACCGCAGTACGTCGCAGGCACGGGGGAGTTGGCGGGGCAACCGGGCACCGTCGGCGCGCTCGGCCGATGCCCGGCGTGCAGGCGATCGCGCCGGACGCGCGGCCCGACTGGGAACGGCACCCGAACTGCCGTCGGCTCCGAGGAGGCTGGAACGGTGACCAAGGTGCGTGATACCCGCAGAACCGCTGTGTACGAAGCGGAGTCGATCGTACGGAAGATGCTCGACCGCGCCGACGAGCGCGGGTTGCGGACCGTCGAGGTCGCCGGTTCCCACGTCACGCTCCCGGTCGAGCGACGGTTCGCGTCCATCGCCTCGGTCCAGGACTACATCGACGCCGTGCTCGCCCTCGACTGGGTACGCGCCCGGTGGGAGCGCGCCGCCGTGCCGGTGCGTGTGCGGGCCCGTGCCGGCAACGCGGCCGCACACTACGAACGCGACTGCGCGACGATCGCCCTTCCCGAGCACCGGGCGAACACCGCGTGGGCGTTCCGCGAGATGGTGGTGCTGCACGAGCTCGCGCACCATCTCGATCCGCAGGATCCTGACGACGCCACCGAGGGTGCCCACGGGCCGGCCTTCGTCGAACGCTTCCTCGCCCTCGTCGGCGAAATCATCGGCCCCGAAGCGGCATTCGCGTTGCAGGCGACCGGGATCGCCGCCCCGGCGCATCCGCGTCGATAGTCTCCGGTTTCCGAAACCCTTACCGGCTCGAGAACCTTTCTTTGACATCGCCACGGACGGCCGGACCGGATATGTAGCAATGCTCGTATCCTGCTGCATAACATACTGATTGGTACTTTCCGAGCCCGTCGTCCACTCCGGAATCCGTGTGCCGACGAAGCATGCGAATCAAGGTCTCGAGTGACGTACTGTGGTTTGCATCACACAAAGACGCGCGTCGGCTGCGTACCGAGATCTCCCAGCCCCTTCCGAGCACGCCACACGACGCGCGGCATACGAAGGAGAACGGTGATGAAACCCGGAGCACGAGTCGCCCTCGGTGTGGGCATCGGATATTTCCTCGGCCGTACCAAGAAGATGCGGGTGGCCATGATGCTCGCCGGCGCCGGAATGACCGGCAAACTGCCCAGCAATCCGCAGGAACTCCTGCAGCGCAGCGCCTCGATGCTCGGCTCGTCTCCCGAGATCAACAAGATCACCGAATCCGTTCGCGGAGAACTCATGCATGCGGCTCGTGCCGCTGCTGTGACCGCGGCCAGCAACCGGATCGACGCCCTCAACGAACGTCTGCAGTCCCGCGCGAGCGGTGGCGGCGGACGATCGGAGGAGGAACCCGAGGACGCCGAATACGAGGACGAATACGACGAATCACGCGACGAGGAGGAAGGTCGCGGCGGCAGGCGTCGCGGCAGCCGGAATCGCGACGAGGAGCCGGAGTACGACGAGACGGACGAAGAGGGTTCCGACGAGGAGGATTCGGGCGATGAAGAGGAGCCGGAACCCGAGCGTCCCGCACCGCGGCGCCGTGCAGCCCGCGCCACATCCCGTCCGCGGACTTCCCGCAGCAAGAAGACAGCCGACAACGAGGACTCGGACGACTCGGAGGAGGCACCTCCGAAGCCGCGCAAGCGCGCAGCGCGTAGCACTGCGTCGTCCTCTTCCTCCGGTCGTGCGCCCGTACGTCGAACGAAGCGGTGAGAGCGATGGCCAGATTGAGCGATGTATCGGGCGGAGTCGCCGACGCGGTGGGCAAGGCCGGGAAGACCGCGACCGATACCGCCGGTAACGCCGGCCGCAGCGCCACGGACACGGCCGAGAAGGCCACGGGCGGACTGACCGGCGGTCTGCAGCAGTCGTTGCAGGGCCTCGCAGGAACCGTCGCGCAGAATGCGCTGTCGAGCCTGTCCGACAGGGTCACCGGTACGGCAGGACGATTACAGGATTACTCCGAGGGCAAGGGCGGCAATCTGGCCAGTGCGCTGACCGGTGTCGACAAGCTCGCTCAGGGCGATTCGCCGTTGAAGGCGGCGGCGAGTTCGGGATTCGAGAACCTGAAGAACACCGCGAAGGACAAGTTCGAGGACGTCAAGGAGTCCGTCACCGGCGGTGGCGGAGGCAAGGGCGGGGGCGGAAAGAAACTCAAGCTCACCAACATCGTCGAGAGCATCGACGTCGGTGTGCCGATCGACCTCGCCTACGACCTGTGGACCCAGTTCGCCGACTGGCCGAAGTTCATGAAGAAGGTCGAACAGGTCGAGCAGGTCCAGGACGAGAAGCTCCACTGGACCGGCAAGGTGTTCTGGTCGCGCCGGAACTGGGAGTCCACGATCCTCGAACAGGTCCCGTTCGAACGGATCGTGTGGCGGTCCAAGGGCGGCAAGGGATACATCGACGGCGCGGTGACCTTCCACGAACTCACACCCGATCTCACCCGGATCCTCATGGTGCTCGAGTACCACCCCCGGGGTCTGTTCGAGCGCACCGCGAATCTGTGGCGGGCGGTCGGCCGCCGATCACGCCTGGAGCTGAAGCACTTCCGGCGCTACGCCATGACCGAGGCAATCCTGCATCCCGACGACATCGTCGGCTGGCACGGCGAGATCCGCGAGAGCGAGGTCGTCAAGGACGACGAGACCGCGCGTCAGGAAGAAGAGGAGCGCGAGCAGGAGGACGCCCGCGAGAACGGCGAGGAGGGGGACGAGGGGGAGACCGACACCTCCGGTGACGAGGACGAGATCCGCGACGAGGACGAGATCCGCGACGAGGACGAGGATTTCGAGGAGGGTGAACCGTCCGAGGGCGAATACGAGGACGAGGCGCCCGAGGACGAGGAGTCGGCCGAGTACACAGGCGACGAGGACTCACCCGAGGACACAGGCGACGAGGAGTCGCCCGAGGATGAGGAGGATCTCGAGGACGAGTATCCCGAAGAGGAGGACGAGACCGAGGAGGACGAGTCCTCCGGCGAAGAACCCGACGACGAAGAGGACGAGCCCGAACCGCCCCGGAAGCGTGCGCCCGCGAAACGGACCCGCGCGACGAAGTCCACCGGTACGCGCTCGGCCCGCTCGAGAGGATCCCGGTCATGACCATCCAACCTGCAGGGGGCGGCGGTGGAGGCGGCGGGGGCGGTATGGCCCGTCCCAATTCGTCCGGCCTCGCCGACGTCATCGACACCATCCTCGACAAGGGTCTCGTCATCGACGCGTTCGTGCGTGTCTCGCTCGTCGGTATCGAACTGCTCACCATCGACGCCCGCGTCGTCGTGGCCAGTGTCGACACCTACCTGCGTTTCGCGGAGGCGGTGAACCGGCTCGAGATCTCCGACAACGAGCCGAAGGGTCTTCCGGATCTCGTCGGCGACATCACTTCCGGCGGTTCCAAGCACAAGACGAAGGGAGCACTCGAGGCTGCGGGGGAGAAGGTCAGCGAGTTCCTCGGCGACGTCCAGGAGCAGCGGCAGCCCGCTCGACGATCACGCAGGGGTGAGGACTGATGTCGACCGAACAGACCGAACGGCCCGAGCAGGGCGACAACGACGAAACCGCCACGACCACTGCGGTCTACGTCTACGGAATCGTCCCGTCGGATGTGGAACCGGAGGATCACGCGGAAGGGGTGGGCAATCCGCCGGCCGAGGTGTCGGTCGTCAAGTCCGGTCGCATCGCTGCGCTGGTGAGCGAGATCCCGACCGATCGTGCCCTCGGCACACCGGACGATCTCAAGGCCCACGCCGCGTTGCTCGACGGGACCGTGACGGTTGCCCCGGTGCTCCCGTTGAGATTCGGTGCGGTCCTCACCGATCGGGATGCGGTGGCCGCGGAGTTGCTCGAGGGGAACGAGGACGAACTCGCCTCGGCCCTCGACCAACTCGACGGGCTCGCCCAGTTCGTCGTGAAGGGGCGGTACGACGAGAGGGCGATCCTGCAGGAGATCCTCGAGGAGAACTCCGAGGCGGCGCAGTTGCGGGAACAGATCCGCGGGCAATCCGAGGACGCGACCCGCGAGGCCCGGATGGCGCTCGGGGAGATCATCAACGCGACGATCGAGGCCAAACGTAACGAGGACACCCGTCACACGGTCGAGGCCCTGTCGTCGCTCGAACCGATGGTCAACGAACGGCAACCCACGCACGAGCAGGATGCCGTGCACATCGCCGTCCTCGTCGAACTCGAACGGCAGGACGAGCTCGAACAGACCCTGCAGGAACTGGGCCGGGAGTGGGAGGGCCGGGTCGAGATCTCGTTGCTCGGTCCGATGGCGGCCTACGACTTCGTGGCGAAATCCGATCCCGGTGAAGGAGGTTGACGATGGGTCTGCTGACCTCCCTGCTCACGTTGCCCCTCGCTCCCGTCAAGGGAGTGATGTGGCTCGGAGAGATCATCCAGGAGCAGGTCGAACAGCAACTGCACGATCCCGCCAACGTGCGGCGCGAACTCGAGGAGATCGAGGAAGCGGCGGAGGCGGGCGAGCTGACGCCCGAGGAGAAGGACGAGGCGCAGCAGGCCGTGCTGAACCGGATGATCTCCCGGGGCGGCTCCGGTTCCGCCGAGGGAAAGGAGTGATGCCGTGGCGCAGGACACCGGCCCGCCCGCGATCTCGGCGGCCGAGGCCGCATCGGCGGCCCTCGCACATCTGAAGGAACTGACCTCCAAGGAGGCTCAGGGGGTGACCTCCGTCGAACCCACCGAGGACGGATGGGTCGTCGAGGTGGAGGTCGTGGAGGACAGGCGGATTCCGTCGTCCGCCGACATGCTCGCGCTCTACGAGGTGGAGATCGACCTCGACGGGAATCTGCTCGCGTACCGGCGGACCCGGCGTTACGGACGCGGTAGCAGCGACATCGGCGCGAGGACCGGGTCATGACGGTGGTCGGTGGGGGAGGCGGCACGTCGTCGCCGCAACCCTACGGGGGCGGAGGCCGGTCGACCAATCTTGGCGACATCCTCGAGCGTGTCCTCGACAAGGGATTGGTCATCGCCGGCGACATCCAGGTGAATCTGCTCGACATCGAACTGCTCACGATCAAGCTCCGTCTCGTCATCGCGTCGCTCGAGACGGCCAAGGCCGTCGGGATCGACTGGTGGGAGAGCGATCCGTGGTTGACGAGCAAGGCCCGTGCACCCGAGGTCGATTCGAGCCGGGCGGAACTCGAGTTGGAGAACCGGCGGTTGCGTGAGCGGTTGGCCGCACTCGAGGCCCGAGCGGAGGAGCTGGAGCCGGAACCGGCGGAGATCGTGGACGAGGAGGACCGTGACTGACACGACCGGGATCTGGATGTACGCGGTGACCGACGGGACGCTCGTCGGCCACGAGACCGAGGGCGCCTCCGGTGTCGCCGGCGAGCAGGTCCGCACGGTGCAGGAAGGTGGGCTGACCGCCGTGGTCGGAACGGTGCCCCTGGACGATTTCGGCGAGGCCGCACTGGCACGCAATCTCGAAGACCTGGACTGGCTGGAAAGAGTGGCCCGCGCCCACGATTCGGTCGTCGCCGGATTGGCACGGCACGTCTCCGTGGTACCGCTGCGACTCGCGACCGTCTGCCTCGACGACGAACGGGTCCGTGCCCTGCTCACCGAGCACCGGGAGCAGTTCTCGTCGGCGCTCGCACTCGTGACGGGTCGTACCGAATGGGGGGTCAAGGCGTTCGCCGACCGCAAGGCGCTGACCGCGGCCGTCGCCGAAGCGCAGGCGGAAGGGGCGGGTTCCGGTGCGGGCACGGCCTATCTGCTGCGTCGTCGCGCGCAACTGGCGGCGCAGGAGAGCGTCGAACGCGACGCGGCCGAACGCGCCTCCGAGATCCACGAGCGACTGCTGCGCGTATCCGCTGCGGGTCGCCGGGGCGCGCCGACCGATCCGGCACTGAGCGGCAGCCACGAGTGGATGCTGCTCAACGGGACATACCTCGTCGACGACGACAGGACGGACGAATTCCGTTCCGAGGTAGAGGAACTCGGGTCGCTGAATCAGGGGATCAGGCTCGAGACGAGCGGTCCGTGGCCGCCCTACTCGTTCGCCGGAGCAGAACGGATCTCGCCGTGAGGTACGCCGACGGATCGGTGGACGAGGAACGGCGGATCGCTCTGATCGACCTGCTGGACCGGGTGCTGTCCGGCGGCGTGGTCATCACCGGCGACATCACGTTGTCGATCGCGGAGATCGATCTGGTGCGGATCTCGTTGCGTGCGTTGATCTCGTCGATCAGCACCCTGTCGCTGCCCGGCGTCGACGTCCCCGTTCCCCGTGGAGCCCGGGAGGGTTCGTGAGCGAGCCGGTGAACTTCCCGTCGCGTATCGACGCCGATCCCGAATCCGTGGAACGGGGCCTTGTGACGCTGGTGCTCACGCTCGTCGAACTGCTCCGGCAGCTGATGGAGCGTCAGGCCCTGCACCGCATGGATGCGGGGGATCTCAGCGACGAGCAGATCGAACGTCTCGGCACGACACTGATGCTGCTCGAACAGCGCATGGGCGAACTGCGCGACCATTTCGGGCTCACCCCCGAGGATCTCAACATCGATCTCGGTCCGCTGGGGACACTGCTGCCCCGGGAGTGAGCCCGATCGGTCACATTCCGGCGATCTCCACGAGCTCGTAGTCCTTGACGCCACCGGCGAGCACCCGCAGGTGATCGTCCATGGTGCCGAGGGTGTGCTCGATCGCGGTCAGGCGGCTCAGGTAGTGGCCGATGGAATGCTCGGCCGTGACACCGATGCCACCGTGCATCTGCACGGACTCCTGTCCGATCTTCCGTGCGGACCGGCCGACCTGCAGCTTGGCGCGCGACGCGATGGTCGGGTCGACGATGCCGTCGGCGAGGGCCATGGTCGCGTACAGGCTCATGCTCGACGCCAGCTCGTACAGCACGTACATGTCGGCCGCACGGTGGGTGAGCGCCTGGAACATCGACAGCGGCACACCGAACTGCTTGCGCTGCTTGAGGTAGCTCGTCGTCAGCTGAACCGAGGAGTCGAGGGCACCGACCGCCTCGGCGCACAGTGCCGCCTGTGCGTGCACCTGCGCCGCGGTGATGGCGGCAGACGCGTCGGCCGCCTCACCGAGCGGGGTGGCCGCGACGTCGTCGAGCACGAGCTGCGCACCGCGACGCTCGTCGTGGGTGCGGTACGGAGTGCGGACCAGACCGTCAGCCGATGCGTCGACGACGAACAGTCCGACGCCGCCCTCGGGAAGCTTCGCGGAGACGATGAAGGTATCGGCGCAATCACCGTGCAGCACAGGGTTCTTGCGACCGGAGACGGTCCACGAGTCGCCGTCGCGCGCCGCGGTGGTGGCCACCTCGGTGTGCGGCCAGCGGCTGCCCGGCTCGTCGTGCGCGAACGCGAGGAGCACGGTGCCCTCGGACAGTCGCGGCAGGATGTCGGAGCGCTGCGCGTCGGTGCCGACCTCGGCGACGAGCCGGCCGGGCAGGTAGACGCAGTCGAGCACGGGCTCGGGTGCGAGGGCGCGGCCGATCTCGGTCATGACGGCCATGACCTCCACCGGTCCGGCGCCCATGCCGCCGTGCTCCTCCGCGAAGGGCAGGCCGAGCACGCCGAGTTCGGCGAGCTGCTTCCACACGTCGCGGTTCCAGCCCAGGTCACCTTCGGCCACCCGGTTGCGCGACTCGACGTCGTACGCACCCGAGAGCAGGTCGCGGACGGTCGCGCGGAGCATGTCCTGTTCGGTGTCGAGTTCGAAATTCATGTCCGGGGCCTCACAGTCCGAGAATCGAGGAAGCGATGATCGAACGCTGAACCTCGTTCGACCCGCCGTAGATGGTGACCTTGCGGTTGTTGAGGTAGGTCGGCATCGTCAGCTGCGCCCAGTCGGGCGAGTCGATGTCGGCCTCGCCGGCGGGCAGCGAATCGGGACCGGCGATGTCGACGAGCAGTTCGGTCGCGGCCTGCTGCAGCTCGGAGCCGCGCATCTTGAGCAGCGACGATGCCGGATTGGGCTTGCCGTCGGCCGAACCGGCGACGACGCGCAGCTGGGTGAGCTCGAGAGCGAGCAGTTCGTTCTCGAGTTCGGCCAGGCGTGCCGCGAAGATCGGGTCGTCGAGCAGCGAGCCGCTACCGTAGCGGGTCTCGGCCGCGAGGGACTTCGCCCGCGCGAGCTTGACCTTGGTGGCGCCGACCCGGGCGATGCCGGTGCGCTCGTTGCCGAGCAGGAACTTCGCCTGCGTCCAGCCGGTGTTCTCCTCGCCGACGAGGTTCTCGGCGGGAACGCGCACGTCCTCGAAGAAGACCTCGTTGACCTCGTAACCGCCGTCGATCAGCTTGATCGGACGGCGGGTGACGCCCGGGGTGTCCATCGGGAAGAGCAGCATCGAGATGCCGGCCTGCTTCTTCGCGTTCGGATCGGTGCGGACGAGGCAGAAGATCCAGTCGGCGTGCTGCGCGAGCGTCGTCCACGTCTTCTGCCCGTTGACGATGTAGTCGTCACCGTCGCGGACGGCGCGGGTCTTGAGGGACGCGAGGTCGGAGCCGGCCTCGGGCTCGGAGAAGCCCTGGCACCACCAGATGTCGAGGTTGGCGGTGGCGGGAAGGAAGCGTTCCTTCATCTCCTGCGAGCCGAACTGTGCGATGACCGGCCCGATCATGGAGGCGTTGAACGGCAGCGGGTCGGGCACCGACGCGAGCTGCAGCTCGCTGAGCCAGATGTTGCGCTGCATCGGCGTCCAGTCCTGACCGCCCCATTCGACGGGCCAGTTGGGAACGGCGAGGCCGCGCGAATGCAGGATGCGCTGGACGGCGACGTAGTCGTCCTTGCCCAGCGGGGTACCGGAGGCGGTCTTCGCACGCACTTCGGCGGGGATCTCGGTGGTGAAGAAGGTGCGCAGTTCGTCGCGGAACGCACGCTCCTCCTCGGTGAGCTTCAGGTTCATGGAGGGGCCTTCCAGGGATGCCGGCGCCGTAGCGCTTCTCGCGATTCCAAACTAACCTTACATTGTTAGCTCGTCCAGGCCGGGCCGGAAGGAGGACGATGGATGGCGCGCCCGCGCACGCCTCTGCTCAGCCGTGAACTCATCCGCGACGTCACGCTGCGACTCGTCGACGAGCACGGCCTCGACGCCGTCTCGATGCGTCGGATCGCCGCCGAACTGGGTGTTCGCGCCCCGTCGCTGTACAGCCACTACGCCACGAAGGAAGAACTGCTCGACGACATCGCCGACGCCATCGGCGAATCGGTCGACGTCAGCGGGTTCGCCGAGGACGACTGGCAGGAAGCGCTCCGACGCTGGGCCCGCACCTACCGGGACGCGCTCGCCGCGCACCCGAACATGGTGCCCTTCCTCGCGTCGAGCCCCGGCACGCGGCCCGTCTCCCTCCAGGCGTCCGACGCCATCCACGGCGGCCTCACCCGCGCCGGCTGGCCGCCCCGCTTCGCGACGATGATCGGCGCCTCGATCAAGTACATCGTCATCGGTTCCGCCATCACCTCGTTCGCGGGCGGATTCGACGATCACATCGACACCTACAACGAGCGGTATCCGCATCTGTCGCAGGCGCATCGGCTCCGCGAGTACGCAGCCGAGATCGACGCCGAGAGCTTCGACCTCGTTCTCGAGTCCTTCCTGCGGGAACTCGGGCGACGATACGAGATGTTGCCTTAACGTGGACTCCATGACGCGCCCCATTCGCATCGGACTCCAACTACAGCCCCAGCAGCAACCCGACTACGGCGTCATCCGCGACACCGTGCTCCGCGCCGAGGACGCAGGCGTCGACATCGTGTTCAACTGGGACCACTTCTACCCGCTCTACGGCGACCCCGACGGCGCCCACTTCGAGTGCTGGACGATGCTCGGCGCCTGGGCGGAGCAGACCGAACGTGTGGAGATCGGCGCACTGGTCACCGGCGGTGGCTACCGCAACCCCGACCTGCTCGCCGACATGGCCCGCACTGTCGACCACATCAGCGGCGGCCGTCTCATCCTCGGCATCGGCTCGGGCTGGTTCGAACGGGACTACACCGAGTACGGCTACGAATTCGGCACCGCGGGCTCCCGCCTCGATCTGCTCGCCGAGTACATGCCCCGCATCGTGAACCGACTCGGCAAGCTGAACCCGCAGCCCACCCGGCACATTCCCATCCTCATCGGTGGTAGTGGCCCGAAGAAGACGCTGCCGATGGTCGCGAAGTACGCCGACATCTGGCACAGCTTCGACGAGGTGGAGACCCACGCCGAGAAGTCCGGGATCCTCGCGCAGCGCTGCGCCGAGGCCGGTCGTCGCCCCGAGGACATCGAACGGTCCACCAAGTGGCCCGGTGCCGACGCGGCCCCGTCCTATGTCGAACTGGGGATCACCCAGTTCACGGTGAGTTCCGGCGGTCCCGACTACGACCTCACCGAACTGCGCGAAGCCATCGCGTGGCGCGACGACAACTCCGCACCCCCACTGACAGGCCTGAGCTGATCCCGGCCCGTGCCGACGGGCCCTGAGCCGAGCACAGCACGTCGGTAGCATCGGTGGTGCATGTCGAACGCACCATGGCTACCGCCCTGCACCGCCGACGACTGGGACGACGGTCGTCGGCGGCGACGTCTCCGCGATACCCGCACCGGTCATCACTGGGTGCGGTTCGGCCGGCTCCGCAGAGCCCTCGCACGCACGGCCGTCGCGGCGCTCCCGCTCGTCGCCCTGTTCACCCAGTACTGGGCATGGGACGTCGCGCCGGTCCGTGAGCGACTCGCTCTCACGCAGCCGGAGATACATCCGATCCACGACGCGGCGTCGCGGGCGGACCGCGACACGGCGGTCGTCGATCTCGTGGGCCTGGGCAATCTCGACGCGACCGAAACCGCCACGGCACTGCCCGCGCTGAGCGAACTCGGGCAGGTGTGGGCGGTCGAGTACGACAACAGCGGTCTCGACACCGCCGTCGTCAGCCGTCTGATCCACGAGCGTGCGGCGTGGTCGGGGATCGAGAACATCGTGCTCACCGGGCACAGCATGGGCGGCATCATCGCCCTCGAGGTCGCCCAGCACCTGTACCAGGACACCGATCTCGAGGTGACCGGCGTGATCCTCGACTGCACCCCACTCGACCTGCATGCCGTGCGCGCCGACGCGCGCAGTGCCGGTGAGGACCTGTTGCGGTGGATCGGCTGGCTGCCCGGCGCGCGGGAGAGCCGCAGCATGCGCATGCTCGTCGAGGTGGTCGCCCGCATGGACCGTTTCGTACTCCCCTCGGACCGGTGGTACCGACGCATCGACACCGAGGAGTTGCGCGACGTCGCGGTCGAGGTGCTCAACGACAAGATCTTCTCCACCGACGCCGCGAGCAACGGGCTGATCGAATCGCAGTTCCGGGCGATCGTCGCATCCGGTGCGATCGACAACCTGCGGGCACTCGCCGACGAACGCGACGACAAAATCCGTCCCGCTGTGGTGTTCCTCCGGCCTCGGAACGCACTGTCCGACAACGTCGTCGACGTCGAGTACAGCCACCGGATCCTGATCGACCAGTCCGGCGGTGTCGACGGCACGCTGCTGGTGTCGAAACTCGACCGCACCGGCCACGCCAATCCCATCCAGGCTCCCGCCGAATACAACACGGCGATCACCGATCGGGTGGTGCCGTTCGTCGACGGCAGGCCCGGCGAGGTCGAGGACGAGGACGAGCAATCGCAGGACGGGGAGTTCTCCGATGTCGACCGTCCCGGTGTCCGGCCGATCGTGGATCTCGACCGCATCGCCCCGGGTTGACCTCGACCCGTTCTGTGACCGCCGTCTCACGTCCGCAGAATGCTCATCGGGTGTTCACCTTCTCGTTCCGTCCGACTCGCCTGGCGCTCCTACGGTTCCGGCGTCGAACCGATTCCGAGGAGAACGTTGTGGCCCGTAGAGTCCTGCCCTTGTTCGTCACGCACGACGGCATATCATCGCGCTCGAACATCACGTGCAAGTACAAGTGCGGGGATGCCTGTTCGCACGCCGTCCCGAACACCTCCGGCGGTGAATACTTCGGCGACATCGTGCGCGCCGCCGTCTCGCGTCGCGGGGTCCTGCGGGGCGGTGCCATGGCCGTGCTCGCCGTCGGCGCCGGTGGTGTCCTGACGGCCTGTGCGGACGATTCCGCCGCGGCCGCCGGCAGTGACGCCGCGGCGGCCGGTGATCTCGGACCGGCGCCCGACGGCACGAACTTCACGGCGGTCGCACCGAACACCGATGACGCGGTGACGGTTCCGGAAGGATACGAGAACGACGTCGTCATCCGCTGGGGCGATCCGGTGCTGCCCGATGCCCCGGCCTTCGACATCGGCAACCAGACGGCGACCGCGCAGGAGAAGCAGTTCGGGTTCAACAACGACTTCGCCGGCCTGCTCCCGGTGGACGGCCGACCCGACACCTACCTGCTCGTCGTCAATCACGAATACACCACCGAACCGTTCATGTTCGCCGACTACGACCCGGACGACCCCACCGAGGAACAGGTGCGCATCGGCATCGCCGGTCACGGGATGTCGGTCGTCCAGGTGAAGGGCGAACCCGGGACCGGCCGCCTGACACCGCAATTCGGCGAGTACAACCGTCGTATCACCGGAACCACCGAGTTCCTCCTCACCGGACCGGCCGCGGGCAGCGACCTGTTGAAGACCACCGCCGACCCGACGGGCACGCGGGTCGCGGGAACGTTCAACAACTGCGCCGGCGGGCTCACCCCGTGGGGCACCGTGCTGTCGGGCGAGGAGAATTTCGACCAGTACTTCGCCAACGCCGAGAGTGTGACCGACCCGGTCGCCGCCGAACGTCTCACCCGGTACGGACTCGAGGGCGCGGACACCGAACGGAAGTGGGAACGATTCGACCGGCGCTTCGACATCGCCACGGAACCCAACGAGGTCAACCGGTTCGGGTGGATCGTCGAGATCGATCCGTGGGATCCGAACTCGGTGCCCGTCAAGCACACCGCTCTGGGACGGTTCAAGCACGAAGCGGCCACCGTCCACATCACCGACGACGGCACCGTCGTGTCGTACAGCGGTGACGACGAACGCTTCGACTACATGTACAAGTTCGTCTCGTCGCGGAAGATGCAGCCCGGTAACTCACGAGCGGCGATGCGGCACAACATGACCCTGCTCGACGCCGGCACGCTGTACGTCGCGAAGCTCAGCGGTGACCATCCGGACGAGATCGACGGATCCGGAACACTTCCCGAGGCCGGCGAGTTCCGCGGCAGCGGCGAGTGGATCCCGCTGCTGCGCGCGAACGAGGACGGCAGCGCCGAGTCGCTGGTCGACGGCATGAACGCCGAGGAGGTCGCGGTGTTCACCCGCCTCGCCGGCGACCGGGTGGGGGCGACGAAGATGGATCGCCCCGAGGACTTCGAACCGAATCCGGTGACCGGCAAGGTCTACGTCGCCCTGACCAACAACACCAAGCGTGGTGTCGACGGCGCCGCCCCGGCCGACGAGGCGAATCCGCGCGAGAACAACAAGAACGGTCAGGTCCTCGAGATCGACGACGACCACGCGGGCACGTCCTTCACGTGGACGCTGCTGCTCGTGTGCGGGGACCCGAACGAGGCCGACACCTACTTCGGCGGCTTCGACAAGTCGCAGGTCAGCCCGATCTCGTGCCCCGACAACCTGGCCTTCGATTCCTACGGCAACCTGTGGATCTCCACCGACGGCAACGCGCTCGGCTCCAACGACGGACTGTTCAGCGTCGTCCTCGACGGACCGCGCCGCGGTGAGACGAAGCAGTTCCTCACCGTGCCGATCGGCGCCGAGACGTGCGGGCCGATCGTGCAGGACGGCCGGGTCGTGGTGTGCGTGCAGCATCCCGGGGAGACGGACGACGCGTCGTGGGCGTCGCCGGCCTCGCACTGGCCCGACGGAGGCGGCTCCCAGCCGCGTCCCGCCGTGGTCGCGGCATGGAAGTCGGACGGCGGACGCATCGGGGTCTGACGTCTTCGTGCGTGGTTCCGGTTGCGCTCACTACTGCGCTCGCTACCGGAACCACGCACGGCTCATCCGAGCCAGTCCAGTACCGCTGCGGCGGTCCACGACTGCTGCATGCTGCCGAGCGGGTCGCCGGTGAACGGCTCGTAGTACTCGGCGAAGGTGCCGTCGCTCGCCTGCCGGAGTCCTTCCGCGCGAAGCACGTTCGCGCGTTCGGCCCAACCGCGACGGGCGAACGCCCATGAGAACAGCCACGTCATCACGGGCCACACCGGCCCGCGCCAGTACTCGCGGGGACGGAAGTCGCCCGAGACGGGAGAGGTCGACGGCGGGACCGCATAGCGAAGATCCGGATGCCCGCAGAACTTCGGCCCTTCGAAGGTGCGCAGCAGCGCCCTCTCGGCCTGCCGGTCGAGACCGCCGCACAGCAACGGCGCGAACATCGCGAGAGTGTCGGTGGCGACCCACTTCCCGCTGCGCAGGTCGAAATCCTTCGCCGCGCCCGTGCGCGGATCGGTCGTGGCGATCACCCCCTTCCGGAACCGCTCGGCCCACGAATACAGCTCGCGCACATCCGCGTTGGGACGGGAATGCTCCTCACCGATGGTCGCGAGCACCTCGCACGACAGCGAGAACACCGCGCTGACGAAGACGTCCTCGACCGCGAAGCTCATGGCCTTCGCGAGCACACTGTCCTCGTAGCGTGCCGTCTTCATCTCCTCGAGCAGCCACAGATAGCGCGCGTACTCACGGTCGGTGGGTCGCTGGGTGGCGTCGGCGACGTGCTCGAGATCCTCACGATGGAAGGGCGGCACCGGACCGGCGACGACGTTGGCGTACGCCGTATCCCAGCGCGGGGAGTTGTCCATACCCGACTCCCACCCGTGGTACAGCGCGATGCGGCCGTTGCCGTCGAGATCGCGCGCATGCGCGAGCCAACGGTGCCAGCGCACGAGATCCGCCCACCGGCGATCCAGGAACTCCTCGGCGACAGCACGTGTCGAACGACCGTGCCGCCGTGAATGCTCGAGGATGCGCTGCACGGCGATGGCGTGCACGGGAGGCTGTGTGATGCCCGAGGTCTGCACCTGAGCGGGTGCGTGCGCGGCCAGTTCGGACACCGCCCAACGTGCCGGGCCGGGGAAATAGCCGTCGACACCGTTGGCGAAGACGATGTGCGGGATCATCCCGTTCTTCCACTGCGCCGAGAGCAGGGTGTCGAGTTCGACCACCGCCCGTTCGACACTCAGCGGCGCGAGCCCCACGGCGACGAACGCCGCATCCCAACTCCACATGTGTGGATAAAGCTTGGGAGCGGCACTCGTCATGGTGCCCAGGTCGTTCCCACGCAACAGGTACGCCGCGCGTGCGGCGAGCTGTGTGGGCGTGAATCCTCGGTCCGGCATGGCCCCATTCTCTGTGCTGCGGACGGATCCGCATGACGAGGGCCGCAGCTGTAACAGCGCCGACACATTTCGTGCCGGCGCTGTGTCGAGCTGTGCTGTATCGAGCTGCCAGGCGATGGTCAGTGTGCGGAGGGCAGAAAGGCCGTCGAACCCGACAGGTCGCCCGCGCAGCGGGAGGTCGGCGCGAGCAGGCCGCGACGCTCGAGGATCGGACGCATGCCCTCACCGAAGCGGTAGGCCTCCTCGAGATGCGGGTAGCCCGACAGCACGAAGTGGTCGAGTCCGATCTCGGCGTACTCGGCGATGCGGTCGGCGACCTCCTCGTGGGAACCTACGAGCGCGGTGCCCGCGCCACCACGGACGAGTCCGACGCCCGCCCACAGGTTGGGGGAGACCTCGAGGCTGCGGGCGTCCTTGCTCGCGACGTAGGCGCTGCCGCCGCCGTGCAGCTCGACCATCCGTCGCTGGCCCTCGGAACCGGAACGGGCCAGGCTCTGCTGGGCCTTCTCGATCGTCGCGGGGTCGAGCGCGGAGAGCAGGCGATCGGCCTCGGCCCACGCCTCCTCGGAGGTGTCGCGGCTGATGACGTGCAGGCGGATGCCGTAGTCGAGGGTGCGGCCCTGGATGTCGGCGAGGCCGCGGATCCACGCGATCTTGTCGGCGACGGCGGCCGGCGGCTCACCCCACGTGAGGTAGGTGTCGCAGAACTGCGACGCGACGGTGCCGGCAGCGGGGGAGGATCCGCCGAAGAAGAGCGGCGGCACCGGATCGGGGATGCGCTGGAGCTGGGCGTTCTCGACCTGGATGTACTCGCCCTTGAAGTCGACCGGGCCGTTGCCCGCCCACAGGCGCTTGATCACGTCGAGGTACTCGCCGCAGCGTGCGTAGCGCTGGTTCTTGTCGAGGAAGTCGCCGAAGGTGCGCTGTTCGTGGTCCTCACCGCCGGTGACGACGTTGAGCAGCAGACGTCCCTGCGACTGCCACTGGAAGGTCGCGGCCATCTGCGCGGCCAGCGTGGGGCTGATGAGCCCGGGGCGCAGCGCGACGAGGAACTTGAGGGTCTCGGTGGTGTCGATCAGCATCGCCGTCGTCAGCCACGCGTCCTCACACCACGCGCCGGTGGGGGTGAGGACCGATTCGAATCCGCTCGACTCCGCGGCGGCGGCGATCTGGTTCAGGTAGCGCAGCGTCGCCGGCCGATCGCCCGACATCGAACTGCCGTGGCCCCCTGCCATCAGGTTTCGCGAGTCGCCGTAGGTGGGCAGGAACCAGTGCATATGCAGAGACAAGACGAAGTCCTCGAGTCGACGACAGGCAAGCGTGACATCCAGGAGAACAGCCGTCGAGGGGTCCCGGCAACATTTGCAATCAGCATGATCGGAACCCGTGCGTGAATGCGTCGGGCGTGGTTAGCGTCGCCGGGTTGCACGCTGTCCACCACCGGGAATCGAGTCCATGACCACGCTGTCACAGCCCAGTTCCGCACCCGAGTCCGATCTCGATCGCCGCAGGAGACTACGCACCGTGGTCGCGGCGAGCCTGCTCGGCACCACGGTGGAGTGGTACGACTTCTTCCTCTACGCGACGGCTGCGAGCCTGGTGTTCAACCAGCTGTTCTTCCCGGACCAGAGTTCGTTCGTCGGCACGATGCTGGCCTTCGCGACCTTCGCGGTGGGCTTCGTGGTCCGCCCCATCGGCGGTGTCGTCTTCGGCCACATCGGTGACCGGATCGGACGCAAGAAGACCCTCGCGCTGACGATGTTCATCATGGGCGTCGCCACCGCGCTGATGGGCCTTCTGCCCACCCACGCGCAGGTGGGTGTGGTCGCGCCGATCCTGCTGCTCCTGCTGCGCATTCTGCAGGGCTTCGCCCTCGGTGGCGAATGGGCCGGGGCCGTGCTGCTCGCCGTCGAGCACAGCCCGGAGAAGAAGCGCGGTCTGTTCGGCAGCATCCCGCAGGTCGGCCTCGCGCTCGGTCTCGCGTTGGGCACCGCGGTGTTCGCGGCGCTGCAGGTGATCTTCGACGAGCAGCAGTTCCTGTCGTACGGCTGGCGGATCGCGTTCCTGCTCAGCCTCGTACTCGTCGCCGTCGGTTTCGTCGTGCGCCTGAAGGTCGACGAGACCCCGGCCTTCCGCGAGGTGCAGGAGCTCGCGAAGAAGTCGTCGGCGCCGCTCGTGGACGTCTTCCGGCCCGGCGTGCGTCGCAGCACCGTTCTCGGTCTGCTGTCGCGGTGGGGTGAGGGCGCGGCGTTCAACACGTGGGGCGTCTTCGCCATCACCTACGCTACCAAGGACCTCGACTTCGAGAAGGTGCCGGTGCTCCTCGTCGTCACCCTCGCCGCGCTGGTCATGGCCGTGCTGCTCCCGGTGTCGGGCACCCTGGTCGACCGGTTCGGTGCGAAGCAGGTCTACACCGTCGGCATCGCCGCCTACGGCATCGCGGTGTTCCCGACCTTCGCCCTGTTCGGCACGAACAACCTGTTCTGGTTCGCCGTGGCGATGATCCTCGTGTTCGGCGTCGTCCACGCCCTGTTCTACGGCGCGCAGGGAACGCTGTACGCGAGCCTGTACCCGGCGGAGATCCGCTACACGGGCCTGTCGGTCGTCTACCAGTTCTCCGGCATCTACGCGTCGGGCATCACCCCGATGATCCTCACCGCGCTCATCGCCGTGGCCGGCGGTCCGTGGCTCGCCTGCGGCTATCTCGTCCTCACGTCCGTGATCAGCGTCGTTGCGACCTCGATGATGCGCAGGGAGGACCTCCACCTCTGATCGGAGGTGACGGAGCCGGTACTAGGCTCGTCGTATGAGCAGGCAACGAGGTGGCCGCGCCGCATCGTCGCCGCGCAAGGAGAAGACCGGTACACCGGGCGGCCCGGTCGAGGGGCTCTACGACATCGACACGGGCACGTGCGAGCTCGTCAAGGACCGCTATCTCGCCGACGGATGGGTACTCGAGATCAACGGGGTGCCCAGCTCGCACATCGATCTGAGCGACCCGGCCCTGCTCGAGTTCGAGTACATGCGGTGGATCGCGATGCTCGTCGAGAGCAGGTTCGAACGCGACTCGCGACTGCGCGTGCTGCACCTCGGTGGGGGTGCGTGCACGATGGCACGCTACTTCGCCGCGGTCTACCCCGACGCGCGGCAGGTGGTCGTCGAGATCGACGGTCGCCTCGCCGAACTCGTCCGCCACTGGTTCGACCTGCCCCGCGCCCCGTTGCTGCGCATCCGGGTGGGGGAGGCCCGCCAGGTCCTCACCTCGCTCTCCGATGCGAGCCGCGACGTGATCGTGCGGGATGTCTTCGCCTACAACCGCACTCCCGTCGCACTCACGACCCTCCAGTTCACGCAGCACGCGCGGCGCGTGCTCGCGCCCGGTGGCGTCTACGTCGTCAACTGCGGCGACTTCCGCGACCTGGCCGTCGCGAAACGTGAGGCCGCGACGATCGGTGAGGTCTTCGAGCACACCGTGATCATCGCCGACCCCGCGATGCTCAAGGGTCGTCGCTACGGCAACGTCGTCATCGCCGGCAGCGACCTGCCGCTCGGCGACTCCCCGGCCCTGGCCCGCGACCTGCTCGGCGGGGCCGTCCCCGCACAGATCAAGTTGGGTGACCAGGTGGGGAAGTTCGCCGCCGGGTCGCGGGTCCTGGACGACAGCGAGGCCACTACACCGCCCGGAACAAAGAGCACGGGCACGGAGTTGCACGGGGCATGACGTCAGCAGCCCCTACTCCGGTACTCCAGGTCTTCCGGCTCGGTATGCCCTGGCAGACGATCGATCCGTTCCTGTTCGTCGCGCACCATGTCGACGCGTATCCGGCGGGTAACGACGAGCTCGGACCCGACGCGTCGCTCGACGGCCGCCCGCTCGGCCAGGACTTCGGCAACCCGGCGGGCTGGAGCATGTACCACGGCACCACCGTCCCGGGATTCCCCGGTCATCCGCACCGCGGCTTCGAGACGGTGACCTTCGTGCGCTCGGGTTTCGTCGACCACTCCGATTCGGTGGGTGCGGCGGCGCGTTTCGGTGAGGGTGACACGCAGTGGCTCACCGCCGGCAACGGGGTCGTCCACAGCGAGATGTTCCCTCTGCTGAACAAGGATTCGGACAATCCCCTCGAACTGTTCCAGATCTGGTTGAACCTGCCTGCAGAGTCGAAGACCGTCGACCCGCACTTCTCGATGCTGTGGAACGAGGACACCCCCACCGTGACGGTGACGGACGAGGACGGGCGCACCGTCTCCGTCCGCGTCATCGCCGGTGAACTCGACGGCGCGACTCCGCCGCCGCCCCCGCCGAATTCGTGGGCGTCCCGACCCGGCACCGATGTGGCGATCTGGAACATCGACCTGTCGTCCGGTGCGCGCTGGGAACTGCCGGCCGCGCGCGATGAGCAGACGCAACGGGTCCTGTACGTGTACAACGGTTCCCCCGTGCGGATCGGTGACCGGACGATCGAGTCCGGGCACGGGGTCGTCGTCGACGCGTCGGTGCCGGTGCACCTCACCGGTGGCGACGAGGGCACGCAGATCCTGATGCTGCAGGGTCGCCCGATCGGCGAACCCGTCGTCTCGTACGGCCCGTTCGTGCTCAACGACGAGGCGGGTGTCCGGCAGGCGTTCGAGGATTACCGTCGCACCGGTTTCGGTGGATGGCCGTGGGACAGCGACGGTCCCGTGCACGACCGCGACGCCGGCCGGTTCGCGCGGTATCCCGACGAGCAGCTCGAACAACGCTGACCGCGTGCGCAGATCCTGTCGATCTCCGGCAGGATCTGCGACGAGAACTACTCGTTCGACGGCTGCACGTCCGGGACGAGGTACTCCGAGACCTCCATCGACCGGATCTCCCGGGCCTGATCGTCGTCGGGTCCGCTGCCGCGGAAGTCGTCGAGCTGTGCCCGTGACTCCCACCGTTCGTAGATGCAGACGCGGTCGGGTTCGATCAGGTCCGCGGTGACAGCGAAGTCGAGGCAGCCCGGCGCTCTGCGGGCGGCCTCGACGACGGACCTGCAGGTCGCCAGATAGAACTCACGCCTGTCGGCGTCGACGGTGAGATGTCCTGCGACGATGATCATGAATCCCCTCCCGTGGTCACTGCCTCGTGGTGGGTAGGACCTGCGAACGCGGTCGAACTCATCGCGACACCGTCGTACCATGCCGGAGTGACCCAGCCCGGATACGACGCCCTCGCGGATCTGTACGTCGAGCTGTTCCCCGATCCGTACCTGACGCCCCTCGAACGCCACACCGTCGCCGCCTTCGCCGAAATGGTGCGGCAGAGCCCGGTGCAGGGCGTCGTGCTGGATGTGGGTTGCGGACCCGGATACGTAGCCGCGGACCTCGCCGAACGCGGACTCGACGTGATCGGCCTCGATCCCAGCACCGAGATGCTGCGCATCGCGCGCGGCGCACACTCCGCGCTGCGATTCGTCCGGGACGATGCACGACTCGGGTCCGACGAACTCCGCGAAGTGGTTCCGAGCGCGATCATCGCGCGGTGCAGCCTCATCCATGTTCTGCCGTCCGAGATCCCCGGGATCCTCGACGGGTGGGCGGAGCGGATTCCGTCCGGGGGCGTGGTACTCGTCGCGGGCCAGATTGCCGACACCCCCGGCGAAGTGATCGAGTTCGACCACGCGGTGGCGCCGGCGTGGCGGTGGCACCCGGATCGTCTCGCCACGGCGTTGTCCGATGCCGGATTCGACGAGGTGTGGCGGACGGTCAGCCGCCCCGACGCCGACCATCGCTTCCCCGACGTCCATCTGGCGGCGCGCCGGCGCTGACGGTCAGGGTGTGAACTGCATCGATTCGTCGATACGTCCGAGCCGCATGGTGGGCAGGTCGAGGAGATAGTTCTGCCGCATCAGCCACGGGCTGCGCGAACCCTGTTTGGGCAGAGCACCTTCCGCGCGGTGGATGTAACCGGAGTCGAGACCGAGCAGTGGACGGGTGCGGCCGTCGCCCGAATATCGCGGCATCGCCGAGCGGTAACCGTTACGGCGCATGTACCGCAACAACCGGCACACGTAGAGGGACGCGAGATCGGCACGCAGGGTCCACGACGCGTTGGTGTAGCCGAGGCACATCGCAGCATTGGGCAGGCCGTCGAGCATCATGCCGCGGTAGATGAACCGGGTGGACAGGTCGATCTTCTCCCCGTCGACGACGAACTCGATTCCGCCGGCGGGCACCAGTTGCAGACCCGTTGCGGGGATCAGGATCTCGGCCTCGAGCTCGCGACCGGACTCGAGACGGACACTCTTCTCGGTGACGGTGTCGATCCGGTCGGTGACGATCTCGGCCTTCCCTGCGCGCAGGGTGCGGAACAGATCGGAGTCGGGGACCACGCACAGTCGCTGATCCCACGGGTCGTAGCGCGGTGAGAAATGGGGATCGACCGGAACCCTGCCGCGCAGGCGACGTTCGGTGAAGGTGCGCAGCACGCGTTTCGCGGCGGAGGGGAACCGCTGGCAGAACTGGTAGAAGCCGAGATTGACGACGACGTTCTTCGTCCGCACCGCGCGGTGGGCCGGCTTGTCGGGCAACAGGCGTCGTATCCGCGTCGCGATCGGGTCGCGCGCGGGCAGCGACATCACGTAGGTGGGGGAGCGCTGCAGCATCGTCACGTGCTCGGCCTTCTCCGCGAGTGCGGGCACGAGCGTGACGGCCGTGGCGCCACTGCCGATCACCACGATCTTCTTCCCCTCGTAGTCGAGGTCGCCGGGCCAGAACTGCGGATGCACGATCGTGCCCGCGAAGTCCTGCAGGCCCGGGATGTCGGGGAGATAACCGGACTCGTAGCTGTAGTAGCCGCTGCAGAGATAGAGGAAGGAACAGGACATCTCCACCGTGCCCTGCCCCGTCGAGGCACGCACCGTCCACCGGGCGTCCTCCGACGACCACGATGCATCGATCACCTTGTGACCGAACCGGATCCGCCGGTCGATACCGAATTCGGCGGCGGTGTCGCGGATGTACTGCAGGATGTCGGGGCCGTCGGCGATGGACTTCTCACCCCGCCACGGGCGGAACGGGAAGCCGAGCGTGTACATGTCGCTGTCCGACCGGATCCCCGGATAGCGGAACAGATCCCACGTACCACCGATCGCGTCGCGACTCTCGAGGATGGCGTACCCGAGATCCGGGCACTGCGTCTGCAGCCGGTAACCGGCATCGATGCCGGACAGTCCGGCTCCCACGATCAGTACGTCGACGTGTTCCACGCGCATCCCCTACCTGTCGGTCCACGCCAGCAGGTCGTCGACCTCCCAGGTGTTGATCACCTGTTCGGGTTCGACACCCCGCTCGACGGCACGTTCGCAACCGTACCCGAGCCAGTCGAGCTGCCCGGGTGCGTGCGCATCGGTGTCGATGGAGAACAGGCAGCCCGTCTCGAGCGCGACGTCGATGAGACGCGACGGCGGGTCGCGGCGTTCGGGCCGGCAGTTGATCTCGACGGCGGTGTCGTGGTCGCGACACGCGGCGAAGACCTTCTCGGCGTCGAACTTCGATTCCGGACGACTTCCGCGACCTCCGGCGACGAGACGGCCGGTGCAGTGCCCGAGGACGTCGACGTGGGGATTCGCCGCCGCACGCAGCATGCGTTTCGTCATCGCCGACCGGTCGGCCCGCAGGTTCGAGTGCACGCTCGCGACGACGACGTCGAGTTCGGCGAGCAGTCCTTCGTCCTGGTCGAGTGACCCGTCGTCGAGGATGTCGACCTCGATACCCGTGAGAATCCTTGCACCACTGCTGTTCTCGTTGATGTCCGCGACGATGGCGAGCTGCGAGCGCAACCGTTCCGCGGTGAGGCCGTTCGCGACCTTCAGGCGAGGGGAGTGGTCGGTGAGGGCGAAGTACTCGTGCCCGATCATCGTCGACGCGACGCGGTGCATTTCGTCGATGGGGCTGCCGCCGTCGGACCAGTTCGAGTGGGTGTGCAGGTCGCCGCGCAGGGACTCGAGCAGGTCGCGGCCGCCGCGGCCGATCGGGTCGGCCTCCTCGCGCAACTGCTCGAGATAGGCGGGCACTCCGTCGAACGACTCCCGGACGACGGTCGCGGTCTTCTTCCCGACACCCGGCAGATCGGTCCACGAGTCGGTCTTCCGCAGCACCTCCCGCTTGTGGTCGCTCACCTCGGCGAGCACCTCCGCCGCGCGACGATAGGCCTGCACGCGGTAGGTGTCGGCGTGTTCGCGTTCGAGCCAGAAGGCGACTTCGCGGAGTGCGTCGACGGGGTCCACCCCTCCATTGTGGCCGCCGGGCGTCCGTAATCTGGGACGCATGCTCGAATCCGTCCGGTCGTCGTCCCCCCTCGGTGCGGTCTCCGCACTGGTCGTCGGTGCCGTGTCCGCGCTGACACTCGTCTCCGCCCGCGTGGCGTCGGAGGCGAAGGACCTCATGTACGAGGTGGACGACGCGCCGCCCGCCCCGGTGGTGATCGTGCCGGGCGCGCGGGTGCACGAGGGCCGTCCGATGCGGGTGCTCCGCAGCCGCCTCGACGTCGCGGTCGCGTTGATGGAGCGGGGACGGGTGCAGGCCGTGCTCGTCTCGGGCGACGGGGCCGGAACCTCGGGCGACGAGATCGAGGCGATGATCGCGTATCTCGTCGAGCAGGGCGTGAACCGGGAACGGATCGTCGCCGACCCGTACGGTCTCGACACCTACGACACCGCCCGGCGTGCCGTCGCCACCTACGGCGTGCGGCAGGCACTGATCACGACCCAGGCCTTCCACCTTCCGCGCGCAGTGGCGTTGTGCCGGCGGGCGGGCATCGACATCGCCGGAGTCCGCGCCGCGAACGACGTGCGACTGCGCACGCGGCTGAGGAATCTGGCACGCGAGTACGTGCTGTCGCGCCCCAAGGCGTTCCTCGAACTCCGGTTCCCGCGCGACCCCGCGGTGGAGACCCCGCCGGACGACCGGCTCGCCGAGATCCTGGCCGGTCTCGAGCACGGTGCGGTGGCCGCCCCACCGTCTGCTTCCTAGGCTCGTGATCATGCGCCCCACAGCTCTCGTCACCGGAGGGGGTCGCGGTCTCGGTGCCGCGATCGCCCACGAACTCGCTCCCACCCACGATCTGCTCCTCGGCGGCCGGCGTCGCGAGTCGCTCGACGCGATCCTCGAGGAACTACCCGACGCCACGCCGTGGCCCGTGGACCTGCTCGACCACGACGCCGTCGCCGCGGCCGCCGCCGACATCGACCGGCTCGACGTCCTCGTCCACAACGCGGGCGTCGCCGAACTGGGCACGATCGCCGACAGCGAGCCCCGGCAGTGGCGCGAGACGTTCGAGGCGAACGTCGTCGCCGTCGTCGCCCTGACGCAGGTGCTACTGCCGGCCCTGCGCGCCGCGAACGGCCACGTGGTGCTCATCAACTCGGGGGCGGGTCTGCGTGCTCGCCCCGGGTGGGGTGCCTATGCCGCGAGCAAGTTCGCCCTGCGGGCGTTCGGCGACGCGCTGCGCGAGGAGGAACCCGCGCTGCGGGTCACCTCGATACACCCGGGCCGGATCGACACCGACATGCAACGCGCGATCGTCGCGTCGGAAGGCCGCGAGTACGACCCGTCGCAGTTCCTCAGCCCCGGCACGGTGGCGCGCGCGGTGCGGCAGGTCGTCGAGGCGCCGGTCGACGCCCACCCCACCGAGGTCGTTCTGCGTCCTCGCTGACGACTCGGAACGGCTGACGACTCGGAACGGCTGACGGCTCGGAACGGCTGACGGCTCAGAACGGCAGCGGAATCACTACCGGGGGAGCGCCTGGGATCTGGATCTGGATCTGCGGAGGCGGCGGCGGTGCCGCGGCTTCCGGCACGGGATCGCGCCGCGGCGCGGGAACGGGTACCTGCAGCGCCTCGGTCTCGGGGCGGGACTCCTCCGTGGTCTCCGGTGCGGCCGGAGCCGTGGTCTTCGGCAGGGCCTCACCGACCGGCACGGGGACCATCGCACCGGTCGTGATGTCGACGACCTCCAACTCCCGCACGGCAGTCGCGGCGGGCTGGACGACGAACATCCGCTCGGCGTTCAGTCCGGGCCATTTCGGGCCTTCGAGTTCGTCGTTGCCGGTGAGCACCGGCGCGGACAGCGGATTACCGCGCACGCACCGCACGCGCGGAACACCGAGTTCGTCGACGAGGACGATCGTGCCGCGCTCGAGCAGCGACTGCACGGGCCGCGCGGCACCGTCGCGGTACTCGTGCATGGTCACCCGGGTGTCGGCGCGCAACAGGACCGCCGTGAGGGTGTCGGTGTACCCGCGGATGTCGGGCACGCCGAGGACACCGCGCCACGCCTCGGCCTTGGCCGGGTCCTCCTCCAGATGAAGGATGAGTCCTTCGCGGTCGCACAGGGGCCGGTCGAGACTGCCCCCGTAGAGGGCCGGCCGGTCACCGGGGACGGCCGGGGTCCCGGCGGTCGCGGTGACCGGGTCGCCGCCGTCCTCGACGACTTCGGGAGGTGGGGGCGGCACCGCGACCGGCACCTGCGGCGGCACGAGACGCGGCGTCCACGGGTCGTCCTGCGCGGTGGCGACATGCAGTTGCACGGGCGTGGTCGTCTCGACCGAACCGCCCGACGAGCAGGCACCCGCCGCCAGTGCCGTCAGGGCGAGTGCCAGACCGAATCCACGAACCGTGTCGCTGGCCACGCCGTCATGCTAGGTCGATGATCGCCGGTGAACGTGCTGTTCGGCGGTTCTCATCGGTATCCGGATCCCGGAGAGGAAACGCAGGAGGAGGTCGTTCACCTCGTTGCGACGTTCCATCTGTACGAAATGCCCCGCGCCCTCGAGCAGGTGGACACCGCGCAGATCGGGGACGAAGGCACGCATCCGTTCGAGCGCCGACGACCCCGACATCGCGACGACAGGATCCCGGTCTCCGGCCACGAACAGCGTCGGTACCTGCACCTTCGCGCCCTCGTAGGGACGCGACGCCTCCCAGTTGGCGTCGTAGGCGCGGTACCAGGACAGACCCCCGCCGAAGCCTGTGCGGGTGAACTCGGCCGCGTAGTGCGCGAGCTCGTCGTCGTCGAGCCAGTCCCACGGCAGCTCGGGAGCGGTGGGCAGCACGTCGAGATATCCGCGTCCCTCGGACGGATGCGACCACACGTCGAGATAGCGGTATCCGCCCGACAGCGCGAAGAACAGTCGCTGCAGGAACTCGCGCGGGTGGGGATCGAGTTCCGCCTCCGCGACCCCCGGTTCCTGGAAGTAGTGGAGGTGGAGGAAGTGCTTGTCGGCGAGACCGCGGAAGATCTCGCTGGGGCGTGCCGGCATCCGGTCGGGCGCGTAGGGCACGGCGAGCAGGACGAGACCGGCGACGCGATCCGGATGTCGCAGCGCCATCGTCCACGCGACGGGTGCGCCGAAGTCGTGACCGACGACGATCGCGCTGTCGATCTTGAGGACGTCGAGCAGCCGGACGAGGCGATCGGCGACCGCGACGTTCGTGTACTCCTCGACCTCCCGGGGCCGGTCGGTGCGGCCGTAACCGGGCATGTCGGGGGCGACGGCACGGTATCCGGCGTCGACGAGCGGCGCGAACTGGTGCCGGTAGCTGTACCCCAGGCCGGGGAATCCGTGGCACATGACGACCGCGGGTCCGTCACCCCGATCGTCGATGTTCCACGTGAAACCATCGACCTCGACGATGCGGCTGCCCATCAGGAAGCGGGGACGGTCTGCATGTCCTCCTGGCTCCAGAACGCCCTCATGCTCGTGATCCTCGCGTCGTCGTCGAAGGTCATCACGTCGACGACCTCCATGACCAGATCCTGCTCACCCAGGTGCGTGACCAGGCGGAACACGAAAGCCGCGTTGTTCTCCGCGATCTTGAGGGTGATCACCTCACCGGTCTGCGCGAGCGGTTCGACCACTCCGTAGAACTCGCGGATCTCGGCCTCGGTGGCGCGGACGGGCGTGCCGACCGGATCCTCGACCGTCGCGCCCGGCGCGTACAGGGCGAGGACGTCGTCGACGGTGCCCGAGGCAACGGACTTCACGTAGTTCTCGACGGTGGCGCGGATCGCGTCCCGACTCGGTGCCATGAGGTCTCCTTCGTTCGAATCTGGAACACGTTTCACTTCGACGGTAGTGGGCCGGATCCGCGGATGCACTCGCGATTCCCACTCGGAAGACCCCGCGTCGGAGGACGATGACATCGCCATCACCCGGAACGATCGGAGACCCGATGATCGACGCTGTCGCCTTCACCCTCGACGGACACGCCGGCGCCCTCGCAGCGCGCACGTGGGTCGGCGAGACCCCGCGCTACGTGGCGTTGCTGTGCCACGGCTACGGCGAGCACTGCGGACGCTACGAATACGTGGCCGCGCGCCTCGTCGCCGACGGCGCCGCCGTCTACGCGGTGGACCACATCGGTCACGGCCTCAGCGACGGCGAACGCGTCCTCATCGACGACTTCGAGAAGGTGGTCGACGACTTCCGCCTGCTCGATCTCACGGCGCGACGCGAGCATCCCGACCTGCCGGTCGTGCTCGTCGGGCACTCGATGGGCGGCATGATCGCCGCCCGGTACGCGCAGCGATACGGCTCGGAACTGGCCGCGGTCGTCCTGTCCGGCCCGGTCCTCGGCAGATGGGCGGCGGTCGACGCCCTGCTCACGGCCGAGGAGATCCCGGACACCCCCATCGAGCCGTCCACCCTCTCCCGTGATCCCGAGGTGGGCCGCGCCTACGTGGCCGACCCGCTCGTCTGGCACGGCCCGTTCAAGCGCACCACCGTGCAGGCGCTGAAGACCTGCATCGACACGATCACCGCCGCCGGTGCCGTCGACGACGTGCCCGTGCTGTGGCTCCACGGTGAGGACGATCGGCTGGTTCCCCTCGACGGCACCGCCACCGGATGGTCGTCGCTGGCAGGTCGCGGATCGTCGTCGAAGACCTATCCCGAGGCACGGCACGAGATCTTCAACGAGACGAATCGGGACGAGGTCCTGGGCGATGTCGTCGACTTCGTCGGCACCCATATCCGCCCTCTCGAGACTCTCGAGGATTGAAGCCGACCGCGCCTGGCTACCCCAAGCCATGGGGCCGTCCCCTTCGTGTCCCGTACGGAAGGAGATGACCGTGGTCGAAGACAGCCCATCCGACAGGGCTCGCCCTGGCCCGGCCGACAAGGCACGCCTCGGGTTGAAGCAGACGGTGTTCGGCAAGGCGAAGGAGGTCGCCGGCGCTCTGACCGGCAACGATTCCCTCACCACCGAAGGCCGACTCGAGCAGGAGCAGGCCCGGCAGACCAGGAAGGCCGACACCCTCTCGCACATGGCCGAGGCCGAGAGCGACGAGGCGGTCGAGCAGCTCGACGCCGTCCGCGAGGCCGGACAGCAGGAACGCGAGGCCGTGCAGCAGCGGACCGACGCCGTCGAGACGCAGGCCGAGCGGGAGGCACGGGTCCGCAAACAGGCCGCCGACCTCGAATGTCAGGAGAACATCGTCCGAGGGCGGTCCGACGCCGTCCGCGAGGCCACAGCCGCCGAGCAGCAGGCACGCCGTGAGGAGAACGAGCAGGTCACGGATGCCGCGGCAGAGGTCGCGGCCGCCGACGAGGACCACCGACGAGCCTCCCACGACGCCGAACGTGCACGCCTGCAGGCCGAGGAGGAACGCCGCAAGGCCGAAGCCCTCGACCGCACGCTGACCGACGAGCCGGATCGCTGACGAACACCACCGACATTCCCTACCGGAGCTGTACCCCCATCGAAGTTGGAGATGCGCCCATGAATCTCACCACTCTGCCCAAGAGCGTTCTGCGACTGCAGTACAAGATCGCCCGCTTCCCGTTGGGGCTGATCGAGCAGCAGTTGCGGTTCCTGCCCACCGACGCCCCGCCGCGCCTGATGTACGAGCGGGGACTGGGCATGCTGGACGGCATCGTCGGCAGCGTGCTCGACGATCAGGAGATCGCCACCCGCGGGGCGCTCGCCACCGAGCGTGCCGATGCGGTGAAGCGCGCCGAGAAGCTCGACGCCCAGGCCGCGGCCGAGAAGCGCGCGGCGGACGCCGAACTCCGCCGGACGCGTGAGCGCGCCGAGGCCGAGCAGGAAGCCGCACGGCGCGACCGCGAGAAGGAGGTCCAGCAGGCCCGCGAGCGCGCGCAGGAACGCGCGAAGCAGGCGGAGAAGGAAGCCGAGCAGAAGAAGGCCGCCGAGACCGCGAAGGCCGATCAGGAGGCCGCCGCGAAGCGCCGTGCCGCCGAGACGGCGAAGAAGAAGGACGAGGAGCGCATCCGCAAGGCCGAGGAGGAGGCCGCCGAGCCTGCCAAAGTCTCCCTCAAGGATGCCGTCGCCAAGCAGCTCGAGGCGAAGGAGGCGGAGGAGCGCGCACACGATGCGGGCGAGGTCGCCGAGTTCGAGAAGATCGAACACAAGAACCCCTGAGCGAGAAGCGCTCTCGGTGGAATCCGAGCGCACAGCACAGACGACGAGACCCCGGTGCACAGGATGCACCGGGGTCTCGCTCGTCGGAAGTTTTGCTACTTCACGACATTGACCATCTTGCCGGGAACCACGATCACCTTGCGCGGTGCGGCGCCGCCGAGCAGGTCGGCGATCTTCTCGTCCGCGAGCGCAGCGGCCTCGATCGCGTCGGGCGCGGCGTCGGCCGCGACGGTGATGCGGCTGCGCACCTTGCCGTTGACCTGGATCGGGTACTCGACGCTGTCCTCGACGAGCCACTCCTCGTCGGCGACCGGGAACGGGCCGTGCGCAAGCGATTCGGTGTGTCCGAGACGCGACCACATCTCCTCGGCGAGGTGCGGGGCGACCGGGCCGAGCATGAGCACGAGCGGTTCGACGGCGCTGCGCGGCGCACCCGACGGGTACTGCTTCGTCAGGTGGTTCGTGTACTCGATGAGCTTGGCGATCGCCGTGTTGTCGCGCAGGTGGGTGAAGTCGTCGGACACACCCGCGACCGTCTTGTTGAGCGCCCGCAGCGTGTCGTCACCGGGGGTCTCGTCGGTGACGCGCAGCGCGCCGCTCTCCTCCTCGACCACCAGACGCCACACGCGCTGCAGGAAGCGGTGCGCGCCGACGACGTCCTTGGTCGCCCACGGACGTGACTGGTCGAGCGGACCCATCGACATCTCGTAGACGCGCAGGGTGTCGGCGCCGTACTCGTCGAAGATCTGGTCGGGGCTGACGGAGTTCTTGAGCGACTTGCCCATCTTCCCGTACTCGCGAGCGACCTCCTGCTCACCGTCCGGGCCGGTCCAGTAGAACGTGCCGTCGCGCTCGACGACCTCCTCGGCCGGCACGTACACACCGCGCGAGTCGGTGTAGGCGTAGGCCTGGATGTAGCCCTGGTTGAACAGGCGACGGTACGGCTCCGAGGAGGTGACGTACCCGAGGTCGAAGAGCACCTTGTGCCAGAACCGCGCGTACAGCAGGTGCAGCACCGCATGCTCGACACCGCCGACGTACAGGTCGACGCCACCCGGATCGTTCGGGCCGTGCAGTTCCGGCCGCGGGCCGGTCCAGTACGCCTCGTTCTCCTTGTCGCAGAAGGCTTCCGAGTTGGTGGGGTCGATGTAGCGTAGCTGGTACCACGAGCTGCCGGCCCACTGCGGCATCACGTTGGTGTCGCGCGTGTAGCGCTTGAGGCCGTCGCCGAGATCGAGCTCGACGTTCATCCAGTCCACCGCCTTCGCGAGCGGCGGGGACGGTTCGGAATCGGCGTCGTCCGGATCGAAGGAGACCGGCGCGTAATCCTCGACCTCCGGAAGTTCCACGGGCAGAGCGGATTCGGGCAGCGCATGGGCGCGTCCCTGCTCGTCGTAGACGATCGGGAAGGGCTCGCCCCAGTACCGCTGCCGCGCGAACAACCAGTCGCGCAGCTTGTACTGGATGGTGCCGCGTCCGGCGCCGTCCTCCTCGAGTTTCGCGACGATCGTCTTCTTCGCCTCGGCGACGTCGAGACCGTCGAGCAGGCCGGAGTTCACCAGCACACCGTCGCCGGTGTACGCCTCGGCGGTGACGTCGCCGCCGGAGATGACCTCGCGGATCGGCAGACCGAAGGCGGTCGCGAACTCCCAGTCGCGCTGG
The DNA here is from genome assembly GCF_002215235.1 of Rhodococcus sp. BUPNP1. Classification (NCBI taxonomy): domain Bacteria; kingdom Bacillati; phylum Actinomycetota; class Actinomycetes; order Mycobacteriales; family Nocardiaceae; genus Rhodococcus; species Rhodococcus sp. BUPNP1. The sequence goes on along the minus strand of NZ_NERM01000002.1, from coordinate 269,349 downwards.
TCGTGGCCGGGAACGGCCATGATCGCGCCGGTGCCGTAACCGGTGAGGACGTAGTCGGCGATGAAGATCGGCAGTCGCTCACCGTTGACCGGGTTCACGGCGTAGGCGCCGAGGAACACACCGGTCTTCTCCTTCGACTCCTGCCGCTCGAGATCGGACTTCGCGGCGATCGATGCGCGGTAGGCCGCAACCGCGGCAGCCGGATCGGCGGCGCCACCGGTCCAGCGCTCGTCGACACCCTCGGGCCAGGACGCACCGACGATCCGGTCGACGAGTTCGTGCTCGGGAGCGAGGGTCACGTAGCTGGCACCGAACAGGGTGTCGGGCCGGGTCGTGAACACCTCGATCGCCGAATCGTGGTCGGCGACGGCGAACTTCACCTGAGCGCCGTGCGAGCGCCCGATCCAGTTGCGCTGCATGGACTTGACCTTGTCGGTCCAGTCCAGGTGCTCGAGATCGTCGATCAGACGGTCGGAGTAGGCGGTGATCCGCATCATCCACTGGCGCAGGTTCTTCCGGAAGACCGGGAAGTTGCCGCGCTCGGAACGGCCGTCGGCCGTGACCTCCTCGTTGGCGAGCACCGTACCCAGGCCCGGGCACCAGTTGACGAGCGAATCCGACCGATACACCAGGCGGTACGAGTCGATGATGTCGGCGCGCTCACCCTCCGACAGCGACGCCCAGTCGCGTCCGTCCTCGAGACGACGCGTGCCGTCGGCGAATTCGGCCTCGAGTTCGGAGATGCGGCGAGCCCGTCCGGCCTCGCGGTCGTACCAGGCGTTGTAGATCGTCAGGAAGATCCACTGCGTCCAGCGATAGAAGTCGACGTCGGTCGTCGCGACCGAGCGACGCTCGTCGTGCCCGAGACCGAGCCGGGAGAGCTGCCGCTTCATGTTCCCGATGTTGGCCTCGGTGGTCGTGCGCGGGTGCGTGCCCGTCTGCACGGCGTACTGCTCGGCCGGCAGGCCGAAGGCGTCGTAACCGAGGGTGTGCAGCACGTTGCGGCCCTGCATGCGGTTGAAGCGCGCGTACACGTCGGTGGCGATGTACCCGAGCGGGTGCCCCACGTGCAGGCCCGAGCCCGACGGGTACGGGAACATGTCCTGCACGAACAGCTTGTCGGAGGGCACCTCGCCGGCGAGATCGCCCACCGGATTGGGGGCGTGGAAGGTGCCGCGCTCGCGCCAGAGCTCCTGCCAGCGCTGCTCGATCCGCCCCGCAAGCTCGGCGGTGTACCGATGCTGCGGAGTGCTGCCGGGTTCGTGCTGGGAGTTCTGTTCGGGACGGGTCACGGTGATCACTATCTACTCGGCCGGGCGTGTGAGTGCTCCCACCAGGGTAGAACGTGCCCGCACCCGCGCAGACCGGTGGCACCACCGGCCGCGTATCCTGGTCGGGTGCTCATCGTCGCTGTCCTGCTCTTCGTGCTCGCTCTCGTCGTCGGCGCGGTGGGTGTCGCGGCACTGACCGGCAAGCTCCCGCGCAACCGCTGGGCCGGTGTGCGCACCCCCGACGCGCTGCGTGACGACGACGCGTTCGCACTGGCCAACAAGGTCGCCGCACCCAGCATGCTCGGGTCCGCGGTGCTCCTCGCTCTCGGTGGAGTCGCGTCGCTGACCCTGCCCACCGTCGCCGGGATCATCGCGGTCGTCGTCACTGTGGTGGCCGCCCTGATCACCGCCGGAGCCGGCGGATCCGTCGCAGCGCGCGTCGCTGCGGCGACCAAGCCGGAGGAGACGGCCGGCTGCGGTACCTCGTGCGGCGCGTGCAGCCTGCGCGGGGCGTGCGAGCCGACCGCCTGACGGTCCTCCCACCGGTAGTCCTCACGCCCAGCGGCGCTCCCGTGCGTAGCGCGGTGTCCACCAGAACCGGTTGAGCACCCGCACCGGTACCGGGAGGCTCTTCACCACTGTGGCCACGCGGTCCTTCGGTGCCCCCTCGAAGAGGTAGGGCAGCATCTCGGAGACCTCGCGCTTCTCGAGCTGCGCGAACGCGCGCATCGAGATGTCGTGCCACTCCTCCTTGGTGATCGTCTGCTCGATCAGGGGGAAAGCGTCGCGTTCCTCGTGCGCGAGGTGTGCACCCAGTGACGTGACAAGCCCGTCGAGCAGACCGCCGAGCCGCTCGGTCGCGGTCTCCCGGTCGTCGAGTGCGGTCTCGATCTCGGCCAGGGCCGGGTCGATCACGGCATGTTCGGCCTCCATCGCGTCGAGCACCTCCATCGCCGCCGTGTCGTGGGCGAGCCGAGGCCGCATGAACGGCCAGACGTAGACGTCCTCGATGGAGTGGTGCGTGTGCAGTTCGGTACTGAATCCGTGCCAGCCGAGGAGCAGCGCATCGTGCGTGCCGGGATCGGCGGTCCGCCACTTCTGCGCGAAGTCGGCGAGACGTTCGGTGTCCCGACGCAGGGCGGAGTGGATCAGATGCACGACCTCCAGATCCTCGGCGGACAACGGCGTGGCGTGAGTGGTGGTCATGGCGGGTACCTCGACTTCCGTATGAATGTCCCCGTGTCCATGGAGCCTCGTCGCCGCGCGAGGTGTTCTCAATCCCACATTCGAGGGGGATACTTCGAGGTATGCGCTCTGCGCAGCGGTTGAGGGCAGGCATTCACGACGCGGCCTCCGCGGCTGCGGACGGCGCGCAGTTCCGCGAGATCGTCATGGACGTGCTCGGCGCCTTCGTTCCGTACGACGGGGGTTGCCTGGCACCCGTCGACCCTGCCGTCGTGGTTCCCACCGGCTTCACCACCCGAGGTCTCGACGACCCGGTCGAGGCCCTCCGGTTGTCGATCGAGATCGAGTACGGCCCGGACCCCGATCCGGACAGTCTCTACGTGCTCCTCCGGCGTCCGACCGGACTGCGCCGCATCGGCGAACCGGCGGACGACGGGACTCGAGACGGACACCGTCGCTATCTCGAACTCGTGTCGCAGCTGGGCATGGGACACGAACTGCAGTTGGTCTTCCGGGACGGCGACCGTCGGTGCTGGGGTGTCGGAGAGCTGATGCGCGAACCGGGCCGCGGCTTCACCGATGCCGAACTCGCGATGCTCGACGACGTGCTCGGCGACATCGCGAACGGTTTCCGCACCACACTCATCCGGGACGCATCGGCGCGGGTGCGACACACGGAGATTGCGGCCGGGTGTCCGGGTCCGGCCGTGGTCGTGATCGGGGCGGACGACGACTTCGATTCCGTGACCGCCTCGGCGGCGGTCTGGTTCGAGCGTCTCGGCTGGAGCAGTCCCGTCCGGGGCCGTCCCGGGCCGGCGCACGTGATCGCCCGCCAGGTCCGCAGGACACGACCCGCCCCTGCGACGGTGCGCCTGCGCACCCTCGACGGTGAATGGGTGGTGTTGCGCGCCGCGATCTTCGACGAGACCGGTCGCGTCGTCATGACCCTCGAACAGGCACGCCTGCCCGAGATCGTCACGCTGGTCACCGCGGCCTACGGTCTGACGCCCCGTGAATCGGAGGTGCTCGTCGAAGTGCTCGCCGGACGGTCGCGCAACGAGATCGCGAAGCGGTTGTTCATCAGCCCGTACACCGTGCAGGACCACCTGAAGAACATCTTCACCAAGACCGGTGTGAACAGCCGGCGCAGCCTCGTCTCACGACTCGCGTGTACCGAGTACATGCCCCGGTTCGGTGGCGACCTGCGACCCGACGGATGGTTCGACGAGAGCGGAACGAGGACGGCGCCGGTGGAGGCCCGCACCCTAGGCTGACCCCCATGACGACGACGCGTCAGGTCGACCCCGTGGGTGTGCTGCTCGGACTGGTCGTTCCGTTGCTGTGTGCCGTGGCCGTACTCGTGCTCACCCGTTCGTGGCTCCCGCGGTTGCCCGGTGAGATCGCCACGCACTGGTCGGGCACGGCCCCCGATTCGTTCGGCTCGCCCATGACCTCGGCGTGGACCGCCGCTCTGCTGATCGTGCTCGTCGGGGGTGGATGCTGTGCGATCGCCGCGCTCGCGCAGGCGCAACTGCTCATGCGCCGCTACATGCTCGCGATCGGTCTCGGGGTCACCGGCACGATCACCGCGCTGTTCCTCGCCGGTCTCGCGGGGCAGCTCGACACGACCGACGCCACGCAGACCCCGTTGGAGGGTTGGCCGGCCGTGCTCGGCATGTGGGTGGGTATCGCGGTGGGCTGGTTCGGGGGACGGCTGCTGCGCGACGGCCGGGAGCGAAAGGCCGCGACAGCGGCTCCGGATCCGGCGCTACCGCGTGGTCGTGCCGAGCTGCCGATCGTCGAGCAGGTGGGCACCGGTGCGGGCACCACTGCGGGACTGTCGCTGCTCGTCCTGATTCCCGCGCTCGTCGTGTGCGGTGCGACGCAGAGCTGGTGGCCGCTGGGCCTGATCGCGCCCGTCGCCCTGCTCGTGCTGGGTCTGCTCCGCTACACCGTGGTGGTCGACGCGGACGGGATCCGGGTGTCGAATCTGGCCACCGACGTGCTCGGATACGACCTCGACGAGATTGTCGGCGCGAAGGTCACCGAGACCCGCCCGTTCCAGGACTGGGGCGGCTGGGGGCTGCGGGCCAAGGGTGGCAAGCGGTACGGCCTGGTCACGCGCACCGGACCGGCCGTCGTGGTGACCACGGCGTCGGGACACGAATTGACCGTGACCGCAACGAGGGCCGAGGAGATGGCCGGCGCGCTCAACACTCTCGCCGACGCCCGCTGATCGGTCCCGGTCGCCCGACGGGCCTCAGTTGCGGTCGACCTCGATGGGGTGGGTCGCGAGCAATGCCATCGGCAGCGGCTGCCGGCGCAGCACCCTCGCCCACAGGTCGAGGTGCGCGGGAGCGAGCACGTCGGCGGGCAGACCCGAGACCACCATCCAGTCGTCGTTGCGCAGTTCGCCGTCGAGCTGACCTGCGCTCCACCCCGCGTATCCCGCGAAGATCCGCACACCCTCGACGTAGTGGGCGATGTGTCCGGGATCGGCGTCGAGGTCGATCATCACCACTCGGCCGTCGACGTGCCGGATGCCGGGGACCTCGGTGATGTCGGCCCCCACCCGCAGCGTGCCGAGGCACAGTGCCGAACTGCGGTGGACGGGACCGCCCACGAACAGGGTCTTCGGTTCGGCGGCGAGCCACGACCATTGCGGCAGCATCGCGTCGACGGAGGTGTCGCTGATGCGGTTCAGGACGACACCGAAGCTGCCGGCATCGGTGTGCTCGATGATGTAGACGACGGTGCGGCGGAAGGTCGGCTCGGTGAGATCGGTGGCGGAGACGAGCAGGCTGCCGGCCCGCACCCTGGGTGTCGAGGGTGCGGTGCGGTCCTCGGGTTCGTCCTGATGCTGCGCCACGTCAGCCATTCTGTCACCGCCGTCACCGGCGCGTGGGGTGGAACCCGACGGTCTGTGCCAACAAGGCGAGATGATGTTCGAACAGGACCTCGCGGTCCGGAAAAGTGTCGGGGCCGTACTGCCCGAAGACCTCGAAGCTCACGGACCCGAACAGCGACGGCCACGCCCAGAGACCGCGTGCCAGTACGGAATCCGGGGCGGTGAGGGAGAACTCGTCCCGGATCCGGCCCAGCGGTTCCACCAGGCTCTCCGGCGGTGGGGTACCGGCCGTGTCGTCCAATACACCCGCGGTATGGGCCTCGTCCACGATCCGGGCCAGTCGCAGGACCACGCGGATACCGGGTGCGGTGGTGCGCTCGGCCGGGGCGGCGTAACCGGGCACCGGACTTCCGTACAGCAGCCCGTAGCGGGCCGGTTCGGCCAGCGCCCACGAGCGCACAGCACGGCCGAGGGTGAGGAACCGTTCGCGGTGGTCGGAGGGGTCCACCGCGTCGACGGCACGGTCGACACTGTCGCCCAGTTCGTCATAGGCGTCGACGACGAGCAGGGTGAGCAGCTCGTCGCGGCTCGAGACGTAGCGGTAGACGGCAGAGGAGACGACCCCCAGGTCTCGGGCGACGGCGCGCAGCGACAGCGCCGCCGCTCCGTGGGTGCCGAGGTGCTCGCGGCCGATCCGGAGGATGTCGGCCATCGTCTGTGCGCGTGCGCGTGCCCGTGGTGTCGTCACCGGGCCATTCTGCCGCCGAACAGAGAGCACCGTCAACAAACGAGAGCACTGCTCTTGACAAGTTCGCACGCGGGGAGGATCGTCGACGCCATCAGAGAGCAGTGCTCACACTTTTCGAATCGAGGAATCATGTCGCATCTGCAGGTCGTCGCAGGAGCCGGACCCGTGGGCTGGACCGTCGCCGAACAACTTGCCGCACAAGGACATCGCATGCGTGTTCTGACCCGATCGGGCAGCGGACCGGAAGGCGCGGGCATCGAACGCCTGCGCGTCGACGTCACCGACCCCGAGGCCGTGGCCGCAGCCCTCGTCGACGAGGACGGACTTGTTGCCGACGCCGTGTACATGTGCGTCCACGGGTCGGCCTACCGCGCCGATGTCTGGGCACGCGAACTCCCCGTCGCCGAGCGGGTCGTCCTCGACACCGCCGCGAACCTGTCGGAGAAGACGGTCGTCGTCTTCCCCGAGAGCCTCTACTCGTACAGCGAGCCCGACCGGGTCATGACCGAGGACTCACCCCGTGAGGCCGACACCGGCAAGCGCGGTGTCCGGCGGCAACTCCTCACCGCCCGCGCCGCCCATCGCGCCCCGACGGTGAGCGTCGTGGCATCGGACTTCTTCGGTCCGCGGGCACAAAACGCGATGGCCGGAGAACGCATGGTGCCCACCGTGCTCGCCGGGAAGAAGGTGCGGGTGCTCGGCTCGGCCGACCTTCCGCACTCGTTCACCTACGTTCCCGACCTGGCCGCGGCGATGATCGCGGCAGCGGGGGAGCCGGCGGTGTGGAACACCGTGATCCACGCACCCACCGGACCGGCCGTGACACAGCGGGAGATCGCCACAGCCTTCACCCGGGCGGCCGGCCTGCCCGCGCCCGCGGTGGGGACGATCCCGTCCTGGCTGGTGCGGGCCGGCGGCGTCGTGAACCGGGACATGAAGGAACTCGCGGAGATGCTCTACCAGTTCGACGCCCCGTTCGTCATGGACTCGACCCACACCGAACAGGTACTCGGCCTGTCACCCACCCCGCTCGACGAGGCGGCCGCCCGCACGGTCGAATGGTGGCGGAGCCGATAGTGTCGTGCTTGTGCGAGACTCCGGGCAGCAGTCCAGGCAGCGGGCGTGGCGATCGACCGCGACCGCCCTGCGGAACTCGCCGGGTCTCGTACGACTGACCGGCGTGCGGTTCGCGAGCCAGTTCGGTGACGGACTGTTCCAGGCCGCACTCGGCGGGGCGATCCTGTTCAACCCCGAGCGTCACACCGACCCCGTGACGATCGCGGCAGGCTTCGCCGTGCTGCTGTTGCCGTACTCGGTGATCGGTCCGTTCGCCGGCGCCCTGCTCGACCGATGGGACCGGCGTCTCGTCCTCGTTTGGGCCAACCTGCTCCGCGGAGTGTTCATCGCGGCGGCCGCGGCCGTGTTGCTCCTCGGGGGACCGCAGACCCCGCTCATGCTGCTCGCGCTCGCCGGCGTCGGCGTGAGCAGATTCGTCCTGGCGGGCGTCTCGGCCTCGCTCCCGCACGTGGTGGCCCAGTCATGGCTCGTCCCTGTCAATTCCGTTCTGGCGACGGTCGGTTCGGGTGTCTCGGCGGTCGGGGCCGCCACGGCCGTCGCGACCATCGGATTCGTGGGCGCGGGCGACACCGGCTCCGGGACGGCCGTCCTTCTCGGAGTGAGCGGCTCGCTCGTCGGCGCGGTCGCCACAGCGGGATTCGCCGCGAATGCGCTCGGCCCCGAGGGAATACGTCCCCGCGCCGTGATCCGCACCGTCCTGTCGGGTCTGCGGACCGGTGCGGGAGCGGTTCTCGAAGCGCCGGGCGTGACGATCGCGATGCTCGGAATCGGCGCGCACCGCATCGTGTTCGGCATCGACACGCTCATCATGGTGCTCGTCCTGCGCGCCGACGAGAAGGACTCCGACCTGCTCGGGGGATTCTCCGGGTTCGGTGTCGCGGTGGCCTGCACCGCCGCCGGCATGCTCCTCGCAGCGGTGCTCGCACCGATCCTGATCCCGCGACTGGGCCGGCCGCGCACCGTCACCGTCGGGTTGATCGCTGCCGCGATCGTGCAGTTCGCGTTCGTCACCACCGTGTCGGCCGGGCCGCTGCTCGTCGCGGCCTTCCTGCTCGGCCTCGCCGGTCAGACCATCAAACTCACCGGCGATGCGGCCATGCAGATCGACATCGACGACGCACGCCGAGGACGGGTCTTCGCGCTGCAGGACACCGTCTTCAACATCGCCTTCCTCGGCGCGATCGTCGTGGCGGCCTTCCTCATCGACCCCGACGGGCGCACGCCCGAACTGGCCGTCGCAGGTGGGGTCGTCTACCTGATCGGGCTCGTCGCCGTGCTCGTCGTGCGCCGCACACGGTACTGATCACGCATCCACAGCAGTAGCGATCACGCGCTCAGCGCGGCCGGATGGATTCCCACCTCCGTGGCCTTGACGACGAACCACACGGAGTCGCCCGGATGGACGTCGAGGTCGGCGAGTGCCGCCGTCGTGATCTCCGCGGCGATACCCGTATCCGACCGCACGAGCACCGTCGACCCCTGCGCCTCGAGTTCCGCGATCCTCACCCGCAGCGCGTTGCGGGGGCTCCCGTGCGGGGCCTCGGTGTAGACGGCGACCGCCGACGGCGCGAAGACAGCGACGGCGGCCGTACCCGGGACGCAGTCGTCGTGGACCCGGCCGTGGACAAGACCGTCCGCGGATTCCAAGGCGTCCTGTCGCACGGTTCCGGTGACGAGATTGGTCCCCGCGATGCGGGCGGCGAAGGCGCTGCGCGGTCGCGTCAGCACCCGGCGTACCGGGCCGTCCTCGACGATCCGACCGGCCTCGATCACGATGACCCGATCGGCGAGGGCGAGCACGTCCAGCGGGTCGTGGGTGACCAACATGGCCGTGCGCCCGCTGTCGCGCAGGACGCGTCGCAGCAACGACCGCAGCACCGGAGTCGCGGTGACGTCGAGCGCGGCCATCGGTTCGTCGAGCAGCAGCAGGTGCGGTTCGGCCGCCAGGGCACGCGCGAGCGCGACCCGCTGTGCCTGTCCACCCGAGAGTTCGTGCGGACGACGATCGGTGAGATCTGCGGCGTCGACCTCCCGCAGCCACCTCTCGGCGCGGGCACGGGCCTCCCGCCGGCCCGCACCCGCGCTGCGTGGTGCGAACTCGACGTTGCCCGCGACCGTCAGGTGCGGGAAGAGCAGGGCCTGCTGGGCGAGCAACACCACCGATCGGTCGTGCGGAGCCACGGCGACGCCGGTCGCGGTGTCGGTGAGGACGCGACCGTCGAGTTCCACACGACCCTCATCGGGACGCAGCAGACCGGACACCACCCCCAGCAGCGTCGATTTGCCGGCTCCGTTGGGGCCGAGCACCGCGACGATCTCACCCTGCGCGACCTCGAGATCGATGTCGACGTCGCGTGCGGCGACCCGGGCCCACACCGTCAGGCTCACAGCGGCCGGTCCTTCCGCCGCGAGTACACGGCCACGACGATCACGACGGCCACCCCGATCAGCACCAGCGACAGCGCCACGGCGGCGTCGGGATCGGTTTCCCGTTGCAGGTAGATCTCGAGCGGCAGCGTGCGCGTCACACCCTGCAGACTGCCGGCGAAGGTGAGGGTCGCGCCGAATTCGCCCAGAGCACGGGCGAATGCGAGCACCGAACCCGAGATCAGGCCCGGCAGTACGAGGGACAGGGTGATGCGCCGGAAGACCGTCGTGGGGCGCGCCCCGAGTGTCGCCGCGACGTCCTCGTAACGCGAACCCGCACTGCGCAGCGCACCTTCGAGGCTCGTGACGAGGAAGGGCAGTGCGACGAAGGTCTGCGCGAGCACGACCGCCGTGGTGGTGAACGCGATGTGGATCCCGAGCGCGTCGAGGTGCTCACCGATCAACCCGCGCCGACCGAAGGTGTAGAGCAGGGCGATGCCACCCACGACCGGGGGCAGCACGAGCGGCAGCAGGACGAACCCGCGGATCACCGACATCCACCGGAAAGTACTGCGCGCCAGCACCACTGCGAGGGGTACGCCGAGCAGGATGCACAGGATCGTGGCGGTCGCGGAGGTGTGCAGACTCAGGACGAGCGCGTCGAGGGACGCCGGAGACGTCACGAGGGAGGGGAAGGTCGTCCAGTCGACGGTGAGCAGCATCGACACCAAGGGCACGACGACGAACAGCAGCCCGAGGGCCGCGGGAACGAACAACCACCGGGGCAGTCCCGTCGCGGTCACGGTGCACCGAATCCCGCGTCGACCAGGACGGCGCGACCGTCCGTACCGGCGACGAAGCGCACGAAGGCGTCCGCACGATCGGGATCACGGGAATCCGACAGAGCTGCAACGGGATAGATGTTGACGATCTCGGCGGCCTCCGGAACGGGGACGACGGCGACCTTCTCACCGGCACCCGTCGCGTCGGTGACGTAGACCAGACCGGCGTCGGCCTGACCGGAGGTGACCTTGCCGAGCACGTCGGTCACCGACGACTCCTCGGACACCGGCGCGAGCTCGACACCGGCGGTCTTCTCGAGTCGCTCGGTGGCCGCCCCGCACGGCACCTGAGAGGCGCACACGACCACCGAGAGACCGCCACCGGTGAGATCGTCGAACGAGGTGATGTTCTTCGGGTTGCCCGGTTCGGTAACGATCGTGAGCGTGTTGGTCGCGAACGGGATCGGTTCACCGGCAACGACTCCGGCGTCGACGGCGGCGTCCATCGTCCGGGTGTCGGCGGAGGCGAAGACGTCGGCGGGTGCGCCCTGCTCGAGTTGGGTCTCGAGATCGGACGAGCCGGCGAACGAGAGCTCCACCGTGACTCCGGGGTTCGCCTCCTCGAATCGTTCGGCGATCTCGGTGAACGGTGCACGCAGCGAGGCCGCCGCATAGACGGTGAGCACATCCGAGCCACCGCCGGTGCCGCACGACGTCAGCGCCGCAGCGGTGAGACCGGCAGCGAGCGCGGTGAGTGCCCCGCGCCTCATCCGTCCCCTCCGGGTGTCTCGACGATGACGGTGGTCGCCTTGACGACGGCCACCCCGACGCTGCCCGGCTCGAGACCGAGTTCGTTCACGGCCTCGGTGCTCATGAGCGAGACGATGCGGTGGGGGCCGCACTGCATCTCCACCTGCGACATGACGGTGTCGGAGACGACGCGCGTGACCAGCCCGACGAAGCGGTTGCGGGCGGAGCTGCCCACCCCGAGCGGATCGGGACCGGCGTCGGCCTGAGCGCGGGCGAACTCCGCCAGCTCGCGACCGTCGACGGTCTTGCGTCCCGCGGGGTCCTTACCGGCGTGCAGCAGCCCCTGGTCGATCCAGCGACGGATCGTGTCGTCGCTGACCCCCAGCAACGACGCGGCGTCGCGGATCCGGAGCGAGCTCACAGTTGTCTCCGCAGATGCGTCATGAACAACACGTTATATCCGCATCTGCGGACCGACAAGCAATCAGTAGACGTCGCGGACGTACCGCTTGTCGGCGGCCATCTGCTCGACGTACGCCGCGGCGGCGTCGCGGTCGAGCCGTCCGTGCGCCTGCACCACCTCGCGCAGGGCCGCGTCGACGTCCTTCGCCATACGTCCGGCGTCGCCGCACACGTAGAAGTGGGCACCGTTCTGCAGCCACTTCCACACCTGCGCGCCGTGCTCGCGCATCCGGTCCTGTACGTAGATCTTCTGCCGCTGGTCGCGGGAGAAGGCCAGTCCCAGCTCGGTGAGGAAACCGTCGGCGTGCATCGACTCGATCTCGTCGCGGTAGAGATAGTCGGTCTCGGATCGCTGGTCGCCGAAGAACAACCAGTTGCGGCCCGTGTGCCCGGCCTCGCGACGGTCGTGGAGGAAACCGCGGAACGGTGCGATGCCCGTACCGGGACCGACCATGATCATGTCGGTCTCCGGCGCCGGCGGCCGGAAGTGTTCGTTGCGCTGCACGAAGATCGGGATGTCCACGCCCTTGCTGTGATCGGCGAGGAACGACGAGCACACACCCGCCCGGGAGCGACCCTCGAATTCGTAGCGCACCACCGACACCGTCAGTTGCACCTCGCGCGGGTTCGTCTTCGGGCTCGACGAGATCGAGTACAGGCGTGGACGCAGACGGCCGAGGAGATCCTTCCATTCGTCCCAGGGCACCTTGAACGGGTACTCGGCGATGACGTCCATAGCCTGCCGCCCGTACAGCCACTGCTGCAGCTCGATCTTGTTGCCAGGTCGCAGCAGCTTCGCGAGTTCGGCACTGCCGCTCTGCTTCTGCACGAACCGGAGCAGTTCCGGTGTCACCCGGGTGATATCGAGGTGCCGGGTCGCGGCCTCGCGCAGCGGCACGGTGGGACGGTCGCCGAGTTCGACGGCGGTCTCCGGGTCGAGGGCGGTGACCTGGAGCCATTCGTCGACGGCCTCCGGGCCGTTCGTCGGCATCACGCCGAGGGCGTCGCCGGCCTCGTATTCGAATGCGGGATCGAATATCTCGAATCCGAACTGGCGCACGTCCTTCGCCGAACCCGCACCGCTCAGTGCGATGTTGCGGGTGATCCGGGTGACGAGCGGCGAGTTGCGGGTGTAGGCGGGGGACGCGGGAGCCGGCGCGACCGATGCGACCGGGGTCGTCGAGCCTCCCAGCAGCGGTACGAGCGCGTCGAGCCAGCTCTGTGCGCGCTCGTCCTCTCCCGGTTCGCAGTCGACGCGCTCGGCCAGGCGGGTCGCGCCGAGAGCGCTCAGACGGTCGTCGACACGACGCCCGAAGCCGCAGAAATCGTCGTAACTCGAGTCACCGAAAGCCAGTACTGCGTAACGTGTTCCGTGCAGTTCGGGTGCGGTGTCCGCTGCGAGCGATCGCCAGAACGACCTGCCGTTGTCGGGCGGGTCGCCGTCGCCGAAGGTGCTCGTGACGACCACGAGGTCGTCGATATCGGCCAGTGCGGTGATGTCGAGTTCGTTCAGTCCCGTCAGCCGCACGGCCCGACCGGCGTCGCGGAGTCGTTGTGCGCAACTCGCCGCGAAGGATTCGGCATTGCCCGTCTGCGATGCCCAGGCCACCACGACGGCCGGCCCGTCCGGCACCGCCTCGGTGGGCGTCGCGTCGGGAACGGGAGCCGAGTGCGCGTACATCCCGGCGAGCAGTCCGTCGACCCAGGCCCGCTTGTCGGCCGGGAACGGCGCGGTCGGCGGAAGGGTCGGCGCGGCAGTGACATCCGCCGTCCTGAGTCCGGCGAGAAGACCTGCGAGATAACCACGTTCGGTGTCGTCGAAGGTGGGTGCGGGGATCGTCTCGAGCCCCAGCGCCGACTCGAGACGGTCGAGCACCGAACCGCTCTCGAGTACCGGTTCGACCGCACCCGCGACCTTCTGTACCGACACGGCACAGACCTTGAACTCGGGCTGCAGCGATACCGGGTCGACGGCGTCGTTCGTCACGGCGTTGATGGTGAGGTCGTCGCCGAAGAGGTCGTTCCAGTGGAAGGGTGCGAAGCAGTTCCCGGGCAGCACGCGGTCGGTGACGACGGCCGGCAGCACGGCCCGGCCGCGCCGCGACGCGATCTCGACCCGGTCGCCGTCGACGATCGACAGTCGCTGTGCATCAGCGGGGTTGATCTCGACGAACGGTCCGGGATTCAGTTTGGTGAGTTTCTCGACCTTCCCCGTCTTGGTGAGGGTGTGCCACTGGTGCTGGACGCGTCCGGTGTTCAGGACGAAGGGGTGATCGTCGTCCGGCATCTCCGCGGCGGGCATGTGCGGGCGCGGGAAGAAGCGGGCGCGGCCGTCGGGGGTCGCGAACGCCAGTCGCGGACGGGAACCGTCCTCGCGCACCACCGGCGTCCGGCTCGTCCCGTCGTTGAGATAGCGGACGGGATGACGCGTCTCGTCCGATTCCGGCGGGCACGGCCACTGCACCGGACCTTCCCGCAGGCGGTCGTAGGTCATGCCGCGCAGGTCGTATCCGGTCTGCGGATTGGCGAATCCGGTGATCTCCTCGAAGATCTCCTCGGCACTCGCATAGTCGAAGGCGTCGACGAAACCCATCTCCTGCGCGACCCGCGCGATGATCTCCCAGTCGGGCAGCGACTCACCGACGGGTTCGACGGCCTGCTGCAGGAGATTGACGGTGCGGTCTGATCCGACGGTGACGTACTCCGATTCGGCCCACAGGGCAGCTGGGAGGAGAACGTCTGCGTACGAGGCAGTTTCGGTCTCGCGATAGACGTCCTGCACGACCACCAGTTCGGCCTTCCCGAGCGCCTCGAGAACGGTGGAGCGATTCGCGATCGACGCCACGGGATTGGTGCAGATGATCCAGCACGCCTTGATCTCGCCGGCGGCCATCCGCTCGAACATGTCGACGGTGCCGGCGCCGCCCTCGGTGCGCAGCGTGCCGCGCGGCAGCGACCAGCGATCCTCGACGAACGCGCGGTCGTCGTCGGAGAGGACACTGCGCTGACCGGGCAGGCCCGGCCCCATGTATCCCATCTCGCGGCCGCCCATGGCGTTGGGCTGGCCGGTGAGGGAGAACGGCCCGCTGCCGGTGCGGGAGATCGCCCCGGTCGCGAGGTGCAGATTGCAGATCGCGTTGGTGTTCCACGTGCCGTGGGTGCTCTGGTTGAGCCCCATCGTCCAGCAGCTCATCCACTCGCCGGCCTCGCCGATCCACTGCGCCGCGGTGCGGATGTCGGCCTCGGCCAGGCCGGTGACCTCGGCGACGACGTGCGGTGGGTAATCGGCGAGGAAGGACTCCATCGCGTCCCAGCCGTCGGTGTACTCCTCGACGAAGGCGCGGTCGACGTGCCCGTTCTCGACGATCAGGTGCAGCAGACCGTTGAGCAGCGCCAGATCGGTGCCCGGCGTGATCTGCAGGAACAGGTCGGCCTTGTCGGCGGTCGCGCTGCGCCGCGGATCGACGACGATCAGTCGCGCTCCCGCCTTGACCCGATCCATCATGCGCAGGAACAGGATGGGGTGGCAGTCGGCCATGTTGGAACCCGACACGAAGAAGACGTCGGCGTGGTCGAAGTCCTCGTACGAGCCGGGCGGGCCGTCGGATCCGAGCGACTGCTTGTAACCGGTCGCGGCGCCGGCCATGCACAGTCTCGAGTTCGACTCCATGTGCGAGGTGCGCAGATATCCCTTCGCGAGTTTCGTCGCGAGGTACTGGGCCTCGAGCGACATCTGTCCCGAGACGTAGAGGGCCACCGCGTCGGGGCCGTGGGCCGCGACGATGTCGTTCAGGCGCCGCGCGGTCGCGGCGATCGCCTCGTCGAGGGGGAGCGGAGCCACCTCGGCTGCCCGCTCGGAACGGATCCACGCCGTATCGAGCCGGCCCCCGGCCGCGAGCATCTCCGCGCTCGTCGCGCCCTTCGTGCACAACCGACCCCTGTTGGTCGGATGATCCTTGTCTCCGTATGCCCTCACCACTCGTCGGTCGCCCGTCTCCGGGTCGACGGCGACGTCGAGGAGCATCCCGCATCCCACACCGCAGTAGGAGCAGGTGGATTTCACCGTGGTGATCTCGTCCTGCATCCCGCAACTCCTAGACACCGTCTCGACTACGCCGGTGTCCATGCTGGAGAAGCGGTGTTGCGGTGGCGTCACCCGCGGTGAGCACGCGGTGACATCTGGCTCACGCCGCCGTCACGGCGATGTGAGATCAGACGTTCGGAGTCAGGCTTTCTGCTGCTGCGCCCACCACTCGAGCAGCGCGGCCTCGGCCTCGTCGCGCTCGAGCGGGCCGCGGTCGAGCCGCAGTTCCTTGAGGAAGTTCCACGCCTTGCCGACCGTCGGACCTGCGGGAATACCCAGCAGTTCCATGATCGCGTTGCCGTCGAGGTCGGGCCGGACCTTGGCGAGATCCTCCTCGGCGGCGATCCGCTCGATCCGTTCCTCGAGACCGTCGTAGGTGGCCTGCAGCGCGGCGGCACGACGCTTGTTGCGGGTCGTGCAGTCTGCGCGCACCAGCTTGTGGAGCTTCGGCAGCAGCGGCCCGGCGTCGTGCACGTAACGGCGCACGGCCGAATCCGTCCACTGTCCCTTGCCGTAGCCGTGGAAGCGCAGGTGCAGGAAGACCAGGCGGCTGACGTCCTCGATCATCTGCTTCGAGTACTTGAGCGCGCGCATGCGCTTGCGCACGAGCTTCGCCCCGACCACCTCGTGGTGGTGGAAGCTGACGCCGCCCTGCGGCTCGTTGCGCTTGGTGTCGGGCTTGCCGATGTCGTGCAGCAGCGCAGCCCACCGCAGGACGAGGTCGGGATCGCCGTCCTCGAGGTCGATGGCCTGCTTCAGGACGGTCAGCGAGTGCCAGTACACGTCCTTGTGCTGGTGGTGCTCGTCGATCTCGAGCTTCATCGCGGGGATCTCGGGGATCACCCGCTGCGCGAGACCGGTCTCGACCATCGTGTCGATGCCCTCGATCGGATAGTCGCCGAGGATCAGCTTGTCGAGCTCGGCCTGCACCCGTTCGGCGCTGATCCGCAGGATCTCGTCGGCCATCGAGACGATCGCGGTGTGCACGCGCTCGGTGAGGGCGAAGCCGAGCTGGGAGACGAACCGCGCCGCGCGCAGCATGCGCAACGGATCGTCGTGGAAGGAGTCCTCGGGCTTCGCCGGCGTGTCGAGCACGCCGGCGAGCAGGGAGTCCATGCCGCCGAGCGGATCGACGAACTCACCCGCACCGTCCGGTCCGATCCGCACGGCCATCGCGTTGACGGTGAAGTCGCGGCGCACGAGATCGTCCTCGAGACTCGTGCCGTACTTCACGATGGGGTGACGAGTGACACGGTCGTAGGCGTCGCTGCGGAAGGTGGTGATCTCGAGTTGCTCGAGTCCCTTCACCGCACTGATCGTCCCGAAGTCGATGCCGGTGTCCCACTGGTGGTCGACGAATCCGCGCAGCAGCTCCTGCACGGCCTCCGGTCGCGCGTCGGTGGTGAAGTCGAGGTCGGTGCCGAGGCGACCGAGCACCGCGTCGCGCACGCTGCCCCCGACGAGATACAGCTCGTGTCCGGCTTCGGCGAATCGCGCCCCCAGCGGGGCGAGGATGTCGGACAGGTCGCGCAGAGTGGCCTCGGCTCCGGCGAGCAGCCGGGTACGACGGTCGGTGTCTGCGGTGGGGGAGTTCACGTCTTTGCACCTTACCGAGCAGCGCGTTCGTGTGGTTGAGCCGGGACCGACGTCGGTCCATCTACTATCTATGAGGTGTCGCCCGCCGAACGTGCCAACCGTAACCGCCGCAGCTCGCGGCGGCGCGGCGCGGGCGCAAAGAAGACCGCACACGGTGCTTCGCCCGGATCGTCCGCTTCGCCCGGCCCTCGCATGCGGACCGTCCGCGAGACCTCCGCGGGAGGTCTGGTGGTCGACGGACTCGGTGGTCCGCCCGAGAAACTCTGCGCAGCCCTGATCGGCCGCACCGACCGGCGGGGCCGCCTGCTGTGGTCGTTGCCGAAGGGTCACATCGAGCAGGGCGAGACCGCCGAGCAGACCGCGATGCGCGAGGTCCGCGAGGAGACCGGCGTGCGCAGCTCGGTGCTCGCCGAACTGGGCAGCATCGACTACTGGTTCGTCACCGAGGGCCGCCGGGTCCACAAGACCGTGCACCACTACCTGCTGCGTTATCTCGGCGGAGAACTCTCCGACGCGGACGTCGAGGTCACCGAGGTGGCGTGGGTGCCGCTGCGCGAACTGCGGACCCGCCTGGCGTACGCCGACGAACGCAAGCTCGCCGACATCGCCGATCGGCTCATCGCCGAGATGGACCACACACGACTCCCCGACGTCGACGAACCGGGGGCCCCACGCGGATGACGGTGGTGGTGTCCCGGGCGGGCGCCGCGGTGCTCGCCGTGCTCGTACTCGTCCTCACAACGGCAGGCGTGACGCCTCTTCTGCCGACGACTCTTCTCCCGACGGCCACGGCGAACCCGGCCGCAGCCCAGACCGACCCCGACGAGCCGCGCTTCCTCGAGCTGAGCATCGACGAGGTGACGCCGCAGACGGTGACCCTCACGAGCGAGTCCGTCGTCACGGTCCGTGGCACGGTGGCGAACATCGGCGACCGGGACGTCGAGGACGTCTGGGTGCGGCTGCAGCGCGCACCGGTGGTCTCCGACTCCGCGGCGCTGCGCACCTCGCTGTCCCTCGACCAGGCCGGTTTCGACACGGTCGGTGAGTTCGAGGAGGTCGCCGACCGGCTGGGGCAGGGCGAGCGTGCCGACTTCGAACTCGAACTGCCGCTGCGCTCCGATCGCGTGCCGTCGCTCGACATCGACACTCCCGGCGTCTACCCGCTGCTGGTGAACGTCAACGGTGTCCCCGAGTACGGCGGCGCGGCCCGGCTCGACGACGCACGCTTCCTGTTGCCCGTCCTCGCGCTCCCGGCGAGCGACGAGGTCACCGAGGACGGCGAGGTCACCGAGAACACAGGGGACACCCGGACGGGCAACGGCGGGTCGCGCGGCACGACCCGCTCGTCCGACGACGGCCTGCTCAACAGCGACGACAAGGCGTTCCCTGCCGTACCGCCCGATGTGTCCCGTCCCGCCGCGGTCACGATGCTGTGGCCGCTGGCCGACCGGCCGAGGCTCGCCGCCGGCGTGGCCGGTTCCGGCACCGAGCCGGTACGCCTGGTCGACGACGACCTCGCGACCTCGCTCGCCGAGGGCGGCAGGCTGGACGGTCTGCTGCGCGCCGTCGAGGACACCGCCCGCACCGAGCCCCGCGTCCTCGAGGGACTGTGCCTGGCGATCGACCCGGATCTGCTCGTGACCGTCGCGAACATGACGCGCGACTATCTCGTCGTCGAGGACCCGGACGAACCGACCGGTGAGGCGCGGCCGGGGTCGGGCACGGATGCCGCGGTCGCCTGGCTCGAGCGGTTGCGTGCCCTCGCGGCGACGACCTGCACGATGGCCGTGCCGTTCGCGCAGGTCGACCTGACCGCGCTCGCCGACCTCGCCGACTCGTCCCTGACCGACTCCGCGCTCGAATCGCCGGCGGCGATCGTCGACTCCATCCTCGGCGTCACCTCCACTCCGGGCGTGATGTGGCCCGACTCCGGCGTGCTCACCGAGAAGACCGGATCGATGCTTGCCGCCGACGGCCCGGTGACCGCTCTGGTGTCCGACAACGCCGTCGAGGGTGGACGCGCCCTGCTCGCGGGCACGTCGTCGACGCCGTCCACCGCGCCGGGTGGCAACGGCTTCCGGATCTCCGGTGTCTCCGGCCTCACCGCCGCCCTGTTCGACTCGTCCGCGTCCGCGGCACTGGCGGGGATGGGCACCGATCCGCAGACGCCGTCCTTCGTCCCCTCCTCGGCGCGCTACGACCTCTCCCGCGACTCCTCGACGGCCCGCCTGCAGGACGCCCTCGGCGCGCTGGCCTGGCCGGCCATGGTGCCGACGGTCAGCGAGGTCACCGGGGCGGCACCGCCGGCCGCGGGCCGATCGGTGCTGTTCGCGCCGCCGCAGAACTGGTCGGCATCGCCCGACGACGCCGCGTCGGTGCTGTCGATGCTCTCCACGCTCGTCCGCTCGGGCCTGACCACGCCGCGACCGCTCACCGCGCTCGTCGACGCGGCCGCGAACACCGCGAACGATCCGACCGCCTCGCTGCTGGTCTATCCCGAACAGGCGATCACCGACGGTGCCTCCGCCGCGGTCGTGTCCGAGGCAGAGGAACAGATCGGCCGACTCGATGCGATCCAGACGGCGCTGGTCGAGGACCCGCAGGCCCAGCTCACCCCGCAGCAGTTCACCGCCCCGCTGCGTGAGGACCTGCTGCGCGCGATGAGCCTGGCCGGTCGTCGCGGTGCCGACGCCGACGGTGCCTACGCGACCGGCGAGCACCGCGCCGCCGAGGTGCGGGAGGCCGTCGACGACATCTACGACGCCGTGACGGTCATCTCGACCGGCGGTGTCTACACCCTGACGTCCGAACAGAGTCCGCTGCTGCTCACCGCGCGCAACGACCTGCCCGTGGGTATCACCGTGCGACTGCAGGTGGACGCGCCCGACACGGTGGACATCACCGATATCGGCCCCACCCAGCTCCCGCCGCGCGGCAGCCGGACCCTCACGGTGCCGGCGCAGATCAGCGACTCGCGGAACCTCCGGCTGGAGTTCGCACTCACCACCGAGTCCGGCCTGCCTCTCGGCAGCTCGACGACGGTGACGGTACGTTCCAATGCGTACGGCCAGATCCTCGCCGTCGTCACGGGATGTGCGGGAGCACTCCTGCTGTTCCTGGCGGGCAGACGACTTCTGCACCGGTTCCGGGGAGAGCCGGATCCAGCCGACGAAGGGTATGAGAAATGACCGGGAACTCCACACGGGACGACGTGGAGACACACCCGAACCCGGGACCGTCGGACTCTCCCACCACCTCGCCGGACATCACGGGCGTCGCGTCCGGTCGCAGGAAGCCGCAGAGCCTGCTCGCGGCGACCGGCTCCATCGCCGTCGCGACCCTGGTCAGCCGCATCACCGGCTTCCTCAAGCAGCTGCTGATCCTGACCCTGCTCGGTGCGAGCGTCGCGTCGTCGTTCACCGTCGCGCACCAGATCCCCAACATGATCTCCGAGCTGGTGCTCGGCGCCGTTCTGACCTCGATCGTCGTGCCGGTGCTGGTGCGGGCCGAGCGGGAGGACCCCGACGGCGGTGAGGCCTTCGTCCGGCGGTTGTTCACCGCGGCGCTGGTGCTGCTCGGCACGGCGACCGTTCTCGCGGTGGCCGCGGCTCCGGTGCTGACCACCCACGTCTTCCTCGACGAGTCCGGCAAGGTCTCGACGTCGCTGACCACGGCGCTGTCGTACCTGCTCCTGCCCGCGATCATGTTCTACGGCCTGTCGGGCCTGTTCACGGGCATCCTCAACACCCGTCAGGTGTTCAAGCCGGGCGCCTGGGCCCCGGTCTGCAACAACCTCGTGGTGCTCACCGTCCTGGTGATCTACTACCTGATGCCGGGCGAGATCACCCTCGATCCGGTGCGGATGAGCGATCCGAAACTGCTCGTCCTCGGCATCGGTGTGCTGCTCGGCGTCGTCACACAGGCGATGTGCCTGGTCCCCGCGCTGCGCCGTGAGGGCATCAACCTCAGGCCGCTGTGGGGTCTCGACGACCGGCTCCGGCAGTTCGGTGGCATGGCCGCGGCGATCGTGCTGTACGTGCTGATCAGCCAGGCCGGCATGGTCTTCGCCACACGCGTGTCGTCGGGGGCCGACGAGGCCGGGCCGGCGATCTACAACAACGCATGGCTCCTGCTGCAGCTGCCCTACGGCGTGCTCGGTGTCACCGTGCTCACCGCGATCATGCCGCGCCTGAGCCGCAACGCCGCCGCGGACGACACCCCGGCCGTCGTCGACGACCTGTCCGTCGCGACCCGCCTGACCATGATCTCGCTCATCCCGATCGTCACCTTCCTGACGATCGCGGGGTCGCAGGTCGGCGCCGCGCTGTACGGCTACGGCAACTTCGGCGGCAGCAACGCCGAACGCCTCGGCCAGGCGGTGAGCTGGTCGGCGTTCACGCTCATCCCGTACGCCCTGGTGCTCATCCACCTGCGCGTGTTCTACGCCCGGGAACAGGCCTGGACCCCCACCTGGATCATCCTCGGCATCACCGCCGTCAAGATCGGCCTGTCCGCGCTGGCACCCGTCGTCGCGGCGGACGACGAGCAGGTGGTGCTGCTCCTCGGCGCGGCCACCGGCGTCGCATTCACCGTCGGAGCGTTCATCGGCGGCTATCTGCTGCACCGCACACTCGGCAACCTGCAGATGGCGAACGTCGGACGCACCGTCTGGCACGTCGTGCTCGCGTCCCTCGCCGGGGCGGTCGTCGTGCTGGTCACCGATCGTCTCCTGCAGCTCGGCGTGCTCGCCGACCGCTTCGGGGGCATCGGCTCGCTCGTGCGGGTCGGGCTCAACGGTGTGCTGATGGTGCTCGTCGCGCTGGTCGGGATGTACCTGCTCAAGGTGCCGGAGATCCTCGCGATCGAAGCGGCCGTGCGACGGAAGGTCGCGGCGCTGCGCGGCACCGCCCCGGTCGAGGGGGCTGCCGCCGAGCCCGAGACCGGAACCACCTCCGACGAGGCACCGGTTCCCGCCCCCGTCCCGCGTCCGCGCTACGTCGAATCGGATGCCGAGAAGACCGTCATCCTGCCGCGTATCGACTACGGCGAGTACGGCGTCGGACCTTATGACGCCATCACAGAGGTCATGCCCGCCATCAGGGACGTGCCCGGTCGCAACAATGCGCACGGACAACTCCCGTACCCTGATCAGCAGCAGGTACGGTCCGGGAGCCGTCGACCACGGTTCTTCGCGGCCCCCAGCGGCGACCCGCGTCTGCACACCGGAAGTGGACGAGTCGACAACGAAGGAGTGAGGGTGAGCGACGACCACGCTGCCGGCAAGTCCACCATCGATGCCGCCGCACGGCAGAAGTCCGCCGACAAGGACGGCAAGCGCCCGCCGCGCGATCCGAACCTCGACACGGGTGTCATCCCGGTCGGATCCCCGCAGCTGCCTCCGGTGCGTGTCGCGGGTCCGGCCTCCCAGCCGCGCCGTCCGATGCGCGGCCCCGATCTCATCGCCGGTGCCTCGGTCGCCGGTGGTCGTTACCGTCTGCTCGCCCCGCACGGTGGCGCGCGGGGCCTGCGTTTCTGGCAGGCACTCGACGTCAAGCTCGATCGTGAGGTCGCGCTGACCTTCGTCGACGCGGAACAGCGCGCGGCCGACGGCACCGGTCCCGACTCGCCGCAGGCCGTGCTCTCGCGCACCCTGCGCCTCGGTCGCATCAACTCGCCCGGTCTCGCCCGCGTCCTCGACGTGGTGCGCGGCAGCTCGGGCGGCATCGTCGTCTCGGAGTGGACCCCCGGCCGGTCGCTGAAGGAGATGTCCACCACCGAGCCGTCGCCGATCGGTGCGGCACGCGCGATCCGCGCGCTCGCGGCCGCCGCCGAGGCGTCGCACCGTGCGGGCAGTGCCCTGTCGATCGATCACCCCGACCGCATCCGCATCAGCGTGGCGGGCGACGCCGTGCTGGCCTTCCCCGCGACGTTCTCCGACTCCGACGCGATGTCCGACGTGCGCGGCCTCGGCGCGAGCCTGTACGGACTCATCACCGGACGGTGGCCGCTCGGCGAGCCGTCGGCTCCGGGCGGCGCTCCCGTCGCGCACCACAGCGGTGCCACCGTCGGAGGGATGCCGGAGCCCGACCGCAAGGACGGTGTGCCGGTGGAGCCGCGCGTCCTGCGCCCCGATGTGCCGTTCGAGATCTCGGCGGTCGCGGTGCGTGCCCTGTCCGAGGACGGCGGTATCCGGACCGCCGCGACCGTGCAGCACATCCTCGACCAGGCGTCGGTCGTCGACCAGAAGACCGAGATGATCCCGGCGCTGCGGATCGGGCAGCGCGCTGCCGCCGTGGAGACGCACGCACTCGCGGATCCCGAAGCGCTGGAACAGAAGAAGAAGCATTCGCAGCGGATGCTCATCGCCCTGGCCGCGCTCGGTGCCACGACGGTGCTGTTGCTCGCGCTCATCGGATGGTGGATCGCGAACCTGCTCGCCGGCGACGCGAACGACGCTCCGCTGACGAGCCAGGAGTTCGGTCTGACCCCCACCGCCGAGGCACCCGCCGAGGACGGGGCGGGCGACGAGCAGGCCGAGGCCGCCCCGCCGCGGCCCGCGGCGAGCGCTCCGGTCTCCGCGACCTCCGTCTCGGTGTTCTCGCCCCAGGGCACACCCGATTCGCCCGCCACCGCCTCGCAGGCGATCGACGGTGATCCGTCCACCTCGTGGAGCACCGACGCCTACTTCGATCCGTTCCCGTCGCTGAAGAACGGTGTCGGACTTCTGTTCACGCTCGCCGACGCGTCGGAGCTGTCCGCGGTGAAGGTCACCACCGACACCCCGGGCACGGTCGTCGAGGTGCGCAGTGCACCGTCCGAGTCGACATCGCTCGATCAGACGCAGGTGATCGGTTCGGGCACACTGGCTTCCGGTGAGACCACGATCCCGGTCGAGGCGGACGGCCAGACCTCGCACGTGCTGGTGTGGATCACCGATCTGAGTTCGAGCGGCGGAAGCAACAAGAGCTCCATCTCCGAAGTGGAATTCGAAGCCGCACGCTGACCGCGGACAGCCGGGCGGAATCGTCCGGATCGGCTACCATCCGCGCGTGCGAATTTTCGGGGGGATCGCAAAAATCGCCGTGCCCGACGGGGGTGTCGAGGACGGTGGGAGCGGGTCGGACGGGGTGGCGTCCGATGGGGTGGTGTCGGATGCCGAGCTGCTCGCAGCACACGTCGCAGGCGATCGGCATGCGTTCTCCGCCTTGCTGGCACGACACCACGACCATCTGTGGCAGGTCGCGCGACGGACGAGTTACTCGAACGAGGACGCGGCCGACGCGCTGCAGGAGGCACTGCTCTCGGCGCACCGGAGGGCTTCGGGTTTCCGGGAGGACGCCGCGGTCCGCAGCTGGTTGCATTCGATCGTCGTCAACGCGTGCCTCGATCGCATCCGCCGCAATCGTGTCCGCGTGACCGTCCCGCTGTTCGAGGACGATTCGCACGACCTGCGTACCCCGCGCGATCCCATCCACGACACCGAGATCGCCCTCGACGTCGAATCCGCCCTGTTCGCACTGCCACCCGACCAGCGGGCCGCCGTCGTCGCGGTGGATGTGGAAGGTTTCTCCGTCCGGGAGGCGGCGCGTCGGCTCGGTGTTCCGGAGGGAACGGTGAAGAGCCGCTGCGCCCGCGCGCGGAGCCGGCTCGCAGTTCTTCTCGACGACCTTCGCTCCGAGGGGAACCGATCGTGACCCTCCTCCGTCTTACTCTGGTGAGGGATGCCGAGCCGCGGAGGAGAGTCGCGCATGAACGAGGACGAGATGCGTCCGCCGTACTCTGCGGAGTTGCTCGCCGATCTGCATGCCGGGGTGCTCGACGACGAACTCGCTGCCCGATTGTGGCCGCGTGTGCGCCGCGATCCCGAGGCCGTCGCATATCTGGAACGTCTCGATGCGACGCAGGCACGGTTGTCGGCCCTGCGCGACGCTCCACCCACAGAAACGATTCCACCCGAGATCGCCGCGCGTATCGGTGCCGCGCTCGCAGAGGACCGATCCGACGTCCGGTCCGTTCCGTCCCGGATCGCACGGCGTCGCCGGTGGGCGGTGGCCGGTGCCGCGGTCGCGGCTGCCGTGGCGGTGATGCTCGTGGTGGTCGTGCGCGGAACGGCTTTCGGTAGCGACGACCCGACCGGTGTTCCCGTCGCGGCAGCGGAGGACGAGGAC
This sequence comes from Rhodococcus sp. BUPNP1, assembly GCF_002215235.1. Lineage (NCBI taxonomy): Bacteria > Bacillati > Actinomycetota > Actinomycetes > Mycobacteriales > Nocardiaceae > Rhodococcus > Rhodococcus sp. BUPNP1. The sequence continues at coordinate 244,011 of NZ_NERM01000002.1, read as the reverse complement.
CTGTTCGAACCCTCCACCCTGCGGGCGATGATCGGCGACACCGATCCCGGCCTCCTCGGTGGAGCCGATCGTCTCCGGGAATGCTTGGACGCGAACGGTTTTGTGGGCCGGTCACCGATCGGTTCCCGTGCGGTGCGGTTCGCCGGCGACGACGCCGTCCTCGTTCTGATGAGCGGGCCGGACGCACCGGCGCTCACCGCCCTGGTGGTCGGAACCGGCTGCGACGCAGATGATCCCGCGACGCTCGCCCGGAAGACGATCGGCTGACCCGCCGCTCGGGTCCGAGCGCTACGCGACGGTCGACAGGAGTTCCAGGATCCGCGCGCGCAGCGCGGGTGTGTCGTCCTCCGCGGCGATGAGTCCGGTGAACAGTGCCGACCCCGCTGCCATCACGAGCACCGCCTTGGCGTCGATCTCGACGTCCGAACCGTCACCGTCGGCGAACAGGGCGGTGCTGGGGCCGCTGAACGTGCGCCAGAGCGTGTTGCGGAGGTCCTCGTGGTCCCGCAGTGCAGCGAGGAGCCCGGGGAGCGCAGCGCGGACCTCCGGCCGGGAGAACAACTCGATGCTCCCGGTGACCACCCATTCGATCCAGCCCTTGCGGTCGATGCCGTCGTAGGGCGTCAGATCGGGTGCGGAGCCGAGCAGGGCGTCGAGCACGAGGTGGGCCTTGGTCGGCCACCGGCGCGTGAGTGCGGCACGGCCGACACCGGCGCGGGCGGCGACGGCCCGCAGACTCAGCCCGTCCCAGCCGTGGGAACGGAGCATCTCGCGGGTGGCGGTGAGGACGTCGTTGTCTATTCGGGGGTCGCGGGGACGCCCCGGAGCGGTGCTGGGCATGGGATCCGTGATGTCGGGACCGAATGGGAATCGATCTGGCGCGGAGTGTGACGAGCGTTATAGTCGAAGCGCAATTACGGTACCACTGGCATCGAAAGTAGGGGCATGTCTTCGCCGCGACCCACCGTGTTCGAACCGGCCCGACTCGGGCCGCTCACCCTCCGCAACCGCATCGTCAAGGCGGCGACCTTCGAAGGCGTCATGCCCCGGGGTGCCGTCAGCGACGAACTCGTCGAGTTCCACGCCGAGGTCGCCCGCGGCGGCACCGCCCTCACGACCGTCGCGTACTGCTCGGTCTCCCACGACGGTCGCGTCCACCGCGACACCCTCGTGCTCGACGCCGACTCCGTCCCCGGACTGACCCGGCTCACCGACGCCGTGCACACCGCCGGCGGTCTGGCGTCCGCGCAGATCGGCCACGCCGGACTCGTCGCCAACCAGATCTCCAACAAGATGAAGACGCTCGCGCCGTCCACGCGCATCAGCGCCCCCGCCATGGGGCTCGTCCGCGGCGCGACACTCGAGCAACTCGACCGGGTGGTCGAGGACTACGCACGCGCCGCGCGCTCGGCCGTCGAGGCCGGATTCGACGCCGTCGAGGTCCACCTCGGCCACAACTATCTGCTCAGTTCCTTCATGAGCCCGAATCTCAACAAGCGCTCCGACAAGTACGGCGGCAGCATCGCCAACCGCACCGCCTTCCCGCGTCGCGTGCTCGAGGCCGTCCGCACGGCAGTGGGGGAGGGGGTCGCCGTCATCGCGAAGTTCAACATGACCGACGGCGTGCCCCAGGGGCTGTGGCTCGACGAGTCGCTGCCCATGGCCAAACTCATCGAATCCGACGGCACCATCGACGCCATGCAGCTCACCGGTGGCAGCTCGCTGCTGAACGGGATGTACTTCTTCCGCGGCGACGTCCCGATGAAGGAGTTCCAGGAGTCGCAGCCGAAGGTCGTCGGCTGGGGACTGAAGGTGTACGGACCGAAGATCTTCCCGAAGCTCCCGTTCGAGGAGGCCTTCTTCCTGCCCATGGCCCGGCAGTTCCGGGAGGAACTGAAGATCCCGCTGATCCTGCTCGGCGGCATCAACCGGCTCGACACCATCGAGACGGCGCTCGACGAAGGCTTCGAGTTCGTCGCCATGGGACGCGCGCTGCTGCGTGATCCGTATCTCGTCCGCAAGTTCGAGGAGAAGACCGCACACGAAGGTCTGTGCATCCACTGCAACAAGTGCATGCCGACCATCTACACGGGCACGCGTTGTGTGATCCGCGAGACGCTGCGGGACGTGCCCGACGCGGTCTGAGACCGTCCCGGTTCGCATCGGGGGCGGGCCGGTCGGGCGACCGACCGGTCCGTACAGGCCGTCTGTGGCGGGACGCACGACGGAAGGGGAACAACACCGTTTACCCTGGTGTTGACAGTATCTGTAGGCTGCCGTCCGGTTTCGGCCGGACCGCCCGCAGTCCTTGCGCCCCCGATCACCCAACCGGAAGGCTCCGCCGCATGACGACCTCGCCCACGATTCACGACCTCATCATCGTCGGTTCGGGACCGGCCGGATACACCGCCGCCGTCTACGCGGCCCGCGCCGAACTCTCCCCGCTCGTCTTCGAGGGAACGCAGTTCGGTGGCGAACTCATGACCACCACCGAGGTCGAGAACTTCCCGGGCTTCAAGGACGGGATCATGGGTCCGGAGCTCATGGATCAGATGCGCGAGCAGGCACTTCGTTTCGGTGCCGATCTGCGCACCGAGGACGTCGACGAGATGGACCTCACGGGCGCGGTCAAGACGGTCGTCGCCAACGGCGAGACCTACCGCAGCCACGCCGTCATCCTCGCGATGGGCGCCGAGCCGCGTTACCTCGGTGTGCCCGGTGAGTCGCAGCTGCTCGGCCGCGGAGTCTCCGCCTGCGCGACCTGCGACGGCTTCTTCTTCCGCGACCAGGACATCGCCGTCGTCGGCGGTGGCGACTCCGCGATGGAGGAGGCCACCTTCCTGACGCGCTTCGCGCGCAGCGTCACGCTCATCCACCGCCGCGAGGAGTTCCGCGCCTCGAAGATCATGCTCGAGCGTGCCCGCGCCAACGAGAAGATCCGCTTCGTCACCAACGCGAAGGTCGCCGAGGTGCAGGGCGAGAACAGCGTCACCAACCTCGTCCTCGAGGACACCGTCACCGGCGAGCGCAGCGACCTGCCGGTCACCGGCCTGTTCGTCGCCGTCGGCCACGACCCGCGCAGCTCCCTCGTCAAGGGTCAGGTCGAGCTCGACGACGAGGGCTACGTGAAGGTCTCGGCGCCGTCCACCGCGACCTCCGTTCCGGGTGTCTTCGCCGCGGGCGACCTCGTCGACCACACCTACCGCCAGGCGATCACCGCCGCCGGCACCGGATGCTCGGCGTCCATCGACGCGGAGCGGTGGCTCGTCGCGAACCGCGAGGTCGAGGCGCCCACGCTCGCCGAGGCCTGATCCCACCACCCGTTCCACATTCCATCCCGAGATTCAGGAGACATCCGTGGCCGACAAGAACACCGTCACCATCACCGACTCGTCGTTCGTCGAGGACGTACTGCAGTCCGAGAAGCCCGTCCTCGTCGACTTCTGGGCCACCTGGTGCGGTCCGTGCAAGATGGTCGCTCCGGTTCTCGAGGAGATCGCGGCCGAGCACGGCGACAAGCTGACCGTCGCCAAGCTCGACATCGACGCCAATCCGTCGGCCGCACGCGACTACCAGGTCATGTCGATTCCCACGATGATCCTCTTCTCCGGCGGCAAGCCGACGAAGACGATCGTGGGGGCCAAGGGCAAGGCGGCGTTGCTTCGGGACCTCGCGGACGTCCTGTAGTACCGTCCCAGGATCAACCTCTCGGATGTGCCCGTGAGCCCGTCTTCACGGGCACATCCTTCATCCAACCCCCGTTCGATGCTGTCCAGCCCTCACGCCGGGCACCGATCCGGTCAGCACGGAAAGGCCCGATACATGCGCCCTCTTCGTCACGGCGACCACGGTCCGGCGGTCGCCGAGATCCGGAGCACCTTGGCCGGCCTGGGCTTCCTGCACAACGAGCCCGAGGAGTCGGGCGACTGGATGGGATCGGACGTCCCCTTCGATCGTGAACTCGACGGAGCCGTGCGCGCGTTCCAGCAGCAGCGCGGTCTGCTCGTCGACGGCATCGTGGGACCCGCGACCTACCGTTCCCTGAAGGAAGCGTCGTACAAGCTCGGTGCGCGCACCCTGATGTATCAGCTCTCCGCTCCGCTCTACGGCGACGACGTCGCGGCCCTGCAGACCCGTCTGCAGGATCTCGGCTTCTACGTCGACCGCGTGGACGGCTACTTCGGCCCCAAGACCCACGAGGGTCTGTGCTCCTTCCAGCGCGAGATCGGACTCGCCTCCGACGGCATCTGTGGTGCCGAGACGCTGCGCTCGCTCGAACTGCTCGGTACGCGCGTGTCGGGCGGGTCGCCCCACGCGATCTCCGAGGAGGAGATCGTGCGCCGATCCGGTCCGCAGCTCAGCGGCAAGCGCATCGTCATCGACCCGGGTCTCGGCGGCAACACCCACGGCATCATCGTGCCGAGCCCCCACGGCCCGATCTCCGAGGCCGACATCCTGTGGGATCTCGCGCGCCGGCTCGAGGGCCGGATGGCGGCGACGGGCATGGAGACCTTCCTGTCGCGGCCGTACCACGTGAATCCGACCGACGTCGAACGCGCGGGCACCTCCAACGCGTTCGGTGCCGACCTCATGATCTCGCTGCGGTGCGACGCGAGTCGCAGCCCCGCCGCGAACGGCATCGCGAGCTTCCACTACGGCAACTCGCACGGGTCCGAGTCGATGATCGGCCAGGTGCTCTCCGGCTACATCCAGCGCGAGATCGTCGCCCGCACGAGCCTGCAGGACTGCCGCAGCCACGGCCGCACCTGGGATCTGCTGCGCCTGACGAACATGCCGACGGTGCAGATCGATCTCGGTTACCTCACCAACGAGCACGACGCCGCGCTGCTCGCCGATCCGCGCAGCCGCGACATCATCGCCGAGGCGATCCTCATCGCGGTGAAGCGGCTGTACCTGCTCGGCCAGGACGACCAGCCGACCGGCACGTACACCTTCGCCGAGTTGCTCGCCGAGGAGCTGTCCATCTCCGACAGCCGCTAGCCGACCCCCTACGTACGAAGAGGACCGACCCCCGCAGAGTCTGCGGGGGTCGGTCCTTTTTTGTCAGTGTTTTCGAGGACGTCAGTGTTTTCGAGGACGTCAGTGTTTTCGAGGACGTCAGTGGGCGCCGACCGCCGAACCTGCGGTCAGATCCGCGACGGTGAGGGAGGACTCCTCGAGGAGCCGATCGAGGGCGGCCTCGACGGCGAGCTTCCATTCGTGGTCGCGGTCGAGCTCGAGACGTAGCCGTGGGTAGCGGTAGTGCGGTGCGACGACCTCGAAGCCCATGTCCTCGAGGAAGTCGGCGTCGATCATGCACTCCGTGTCGGAGCACCCGAGTGCGGCCGTCGCGTGCGGCACATCGCTCACCTCCGCGTCGGCGGTGCGCCGGATCCCGAAGGCCTCGATGGCACGGACGTTGCGGCGGACGAGATCGGCGACGACCCCACGAATGAGGTCGGCACCGACATCCAGCTCGTCCGCGTGCGGTTCGGTCCGCATGGACGTCAGCAGGATCGCGTCGGCGCTGACGGGTGCGGTGGGGAAGGCCTGCGCGCGGGGCACCATGCCCGGGGGAGCGTAGAGCGCGCACCCGGCGGCTTTGTCGCCGATCGTCGCGATCTGGCCGCACGACCCCCATTCGAGAAGGACCATGGACAGCCATGCTTCCTTCTCGAATTCGGGGTCGGCGAATTGCTGAACGTCGGGCGCCGCGGTGGGATCCAACTCCCAGAACACGCACCGTCGCGCATGAGCAGGCAACTGCTCGATTCCACTCAGCGTGAGCGGTGATACTCGGGTCGACACGGGATAGCTCGCCTCCACGTCTTTCGTCTACAGACTGTTGTCCTGCTCCGACGAGGAGTCAAGAAAGGTCGGTCTGCGACTCCATCATCTTCACGATGCGTTCGAGGTCGTCGACCGAACCGAACTCCACCACGATCTTGCCCTTGCGCTTGCCGAGGCTCACGGTCACGCGCGTGTCGAAGGAGTTCGACAGGCGCTCCGCGACGTCCTGCAGCCCGGGCATCTGGATGGGCTTCCGACGCTTCTGCTGTGGAGTGTCGGGGGTGTCGTTGCGGTTGGCGAGCACGACGGCTTCTTCCGTCGCGCGTACGGACAGACCCTCGGCGACGATGCGTGCGGCAAGTGCCTCCTGAGCGTCGGCGCCGGCTTCGAGCGCCAACAGGGCACGCGCGTGCCCGGCCGACAGCACTCCGGCCGCCACGCGTCGTTGCACCGCGACCGGCAACTTGAGCAGCCGGATCATGTTGGTGATGACCGGACGCGACCGTCCGAGTCGGCTCGCGAGTTCCTCGTGGGTGACCTCGAACTCCTCGAGCAACTGCTGATAGGCCGCCGCCTCTTCGAGGGGGTTGAGCTGCACCCGGTGGATGTTCTCGAGCAGCGCGTCGCGCAGCAGCGACTCGTCCTCGGTGTCGCGGACGATCGCGGGGATCGTGTCGAGCCCGGCCTCCTGGACGGCACGCCAGCGACGCTCACCCATCACGAGCTGGAAGCGGTCGCCTTCGAGACGGCGGACCACGACCGGCTGCATGAGCCCGAACTCGCGGACGGAGTGGACGAGCTCGGCGAGCGCTTCCTCGTCGAAGACCTGACGCGGCTGCTTCGGGTTGGGCTCGATCCGCCCGATCGGGATCTCGAGGTACACCGCTCCGGTGGGGGAGGGGAGGGGTTCGCTCTCGGACGTCGCTCCGGACGCTCGTGCCGCGTCGGCCTCGACCGGCTCCGCCGGGGACGCGGGCCCCGGCGTCCTGCCGTCGCCGATGATGAGATCGGCGGCTGCTGTGCCCAGACCGGACGACGGGAGGTTCAGGACCGAGGAGCCCGGGCGACGCGACGCGGCCGACTTGGACTGCCCGCCCGAAGCCGGCTTCGAGGGTGCACCCGCCGCCGGTGCGGACTTGGCCGGCGCAGGGGAAGCCGGAGCCGCGGTCTTGGCGGGTGCGGTGGCCGTGGGTGCGGTGGCCATGGAGTCGGAGGCCGTCGTGGGCTTCTGCTCTGCGTCTATCGGAGGACCGGTAGGGATGAGTGCTGCCAGACCTCGACCGAGCCCGCCTTTACGTGTCGCGCTCATCCGTTCCCCTGATTCTCGTGTACCCCGCGTGCCGCCAACTCGCGCCCGGCGTCGAGGTAGCTCATCGCGCCGCGCGATCCAGGATCGTAGTCGAGAACCGTCATCCCGTAACCGGGAGCTTCGGAAACCTTCACGCTGCGGGGGATGACCGAACGCAGCACCGCGCTGCCGAAGTGCGCACGCACCTCAGCGGCGACCTGATCGGCCAGCTTGGTGCGACCGTCGTACATCGTCAGGAGGACGGTGGAGACATGCAGTTCAGGGTTGAGGTGCGACTGGACGAGCTCGATGTTGCGCAGGAGCTGCCCGACACCCTCGAGTGCGTAGTACTCGCACTGGATGGGGATGAGGACTTCCTTCGCCGCGACGAGCGCGTTGACGGTGAGCAGGCCGAGCGACGGCGGGCAGTCGATGATCACGTAGTCGAACTCGCGGTCGCCGAGCGCCTCCTTGGTGAGGGCGTTCCGGAGACGGTTCTCGCGCGCGACCATCGAGACAAGTTCGATCTCGGCACCCGCAAGATCGATCGTGGCGGGGATGCAGAAGAGACGTTCGTTGTGCGGGCTCTGCTGCACGGCCTCGGCGGCATTGATCTCGCCGAGAAGGATCTCGTAGCTCGAGGGCACACCGGAGTAGTGCGGCACACCCAGCGCGGTGCTCGCGTTGCCCTGCGGATCGAGGTCGACCACAAGGACCGACAATCCCTGCACGGCGAGTGCGGAGGCGATGTTCACCGCCGTGGTGGTCTTACCGACCCCGCCCTTCTGATTGGCGATCGTGAAGACGCGACGCTCGCGCGGCTTGGGCAGTGCGTTGGCGTCGCTCGGATGCAGAACCTGGGTGGCGCGATGAGCAGCCGCGCCGATCGGGGTGTCGACGGTGGAGAAACCGTCGAAGGGTACGGGGGAGAAGTCGTCCTCGACGCCTCCGGTTTCACGTGAAACAGCGGATTCAGATCCACCCGTCATAGAACACTCCTTACACGTAGATCCGCTCGGTTCGCACGCTACATCCTCGTCGCTTCCCGGTCGCGACTTCGAAGGCCGGGTCGAGGCGCCGAAGAGAATGCGAGTCCCGGGCCCGGAGCTGTCCCCGGCCTCCCGACCACGCGCACGCATTCTCGGTTGGTTCAGTATCCCATCCGCATTCTAGGTTCCGTCGGCGACATGGCCGGGTGACGTTTCACGTGAAACGACACGCGGAGTTGTTTCACGTGAAACAGGCCCACGAGGGGTCGCGACGGTTTCACGTGAAACACTGCCGACCCGCATAGGGCGCATTCGAGAACAGCGAACCTTCAGGTAGAAATTCTTTGCCCCGCAACCTAATTCACATTCTGTAATTTCAATTGCATTGCACAGGACGATAATTCACGATAGCCAAATATCGTGACGCCTGAAACATCACAGTGACGAAACTTGCTGGGGTGATTGGGTCTGGTGTGACAACGCCCGAAACAACCGTTTCGCACCGGAAAAGTACTCGAGTAGATTCCTCGAGTCGAAAAAAGATGTCTCGGAAACGACAACACCCTCCCGACCCGGCGGGGGAGGGGAGGGCGTTGGGGGCGATCGTCGCGCCGGCCGATTCGGTCAGCGCTTCTTGCGACGCCGCGCCGGCCGCGGAATCCGCTCGGCCTTCACGACGATCGTCGGCGTCGGAAGGAGATCGCCTCCGCACTCGAGCACCTCGAGATTGCCGGCACCGAGACGAGCAAGCTCGTCGTGATCGCGGTCGATCTCTTCTCGAGCAGACGAACCCTTCAATGCCAGCATCCGGCCGCCCTCGTGGACGAGGGGGAGCGACCACTTGGCGAGCTTGGCGAGAGGTGCGACGGCACGGGAGGTCACGACGTCTGCGCCGCCGGCCTCCTGGAGGACGCTCGGCTGCTCGGCGCGGCCGCGGACCACGAGGATGTTCTCGATCCCGTTGGATTCGACGAACTCCGCCAGATAGACGGTGCGGCGCAGCAGCGGTTCGACGAGAGTGACCTGGAGGTCGGGACGGGCGAGGGCGAGAGGAATGCCCGGCAGACCGGCGCCACTGCCCACGTCGACGACCGTCTCACCGTCCTGAATGAGTTCGCCCACCACAGCGCAGTTGAGAATGTGCCGTTCCCACAGGCGCGGCACCTCGCGCGGTCCGATGAGTCCGCGCTCCACACCTGCCGTCGACAACGAATGGTGGTACCGCTCGGCAAGTTCGATCCGATCCCCGAACACCCTCTGCGCGACCGCCGACAGTTCCGCCTCGTGCTGTTCCACGTGAAACATCCTTTCCTGTCGGCTCACCCGAAACAACATCGGGGCCCACAGCATCAGTTCCGAAAAGGCGAAGAGGGACCCTGACGACGCAGAGTCCCTCTTCGGTCGGCGTGGGCCGACTCAATCCTTGACGATCACCACACGGCGGTGCGGCTCCGCACCCTCGCTCTCGCTGGACACACCGTCGATCTTCGCGACGGCGTCGTGCACGATCTTGCGCTCGAACGGCGTCATCGGCTCGAGTTCCTCACGCTTACCGGTCTCGAGCACGCGCTTCGCGGCCGACGTGCCGAGCGAGGAGAGCTCGGCGCGCTTGCCCGCACGCCATCCCGCGATGTCGAGCATGAGCTTGCTGCGCTCGCCGGTCGCCTGCTGCACGGCGAGACGGGTGAGCTCCTGCAGAGCGTCGAGAACCTCGCCGTTGCGACCCACGAGCTTGGTCAGATCCTTGCCACCGTCGATGCTCACGACCGCGCGGTCACCCTCGACGTCGAGGTCGATGTCGCCGTCGAAATCGAGAACGTCGAGCAACTGCTCCAGGTAGTCGCCGGCGATCTCGCCTTCTTCGATGAGGTAGTCGTCGTCATCGAGATCGGCGTCCGCAGCAACGTCGCTCTCCTCGGGTGCCACCGCGAGGTCCTCTTCCACCTTGTCCAGGTCACTGGCCATGTTTCAGCTCTCTTCTACTTCGGTCAGCGCCGCTTGCGCTTGGAGTTCTTGGGACGGCTGCCCGGCTTGGGAGCGGACGCACCGGACTTCGATGCCGCGGGGGAGCCGTCGCCGGCCGCGGAGTCCTTCTGCAGTGACACCTCGCCGGTCTCGTCGACCGTGGCGTCGACGGCGTCGGACGCTGCCGCTGCGGCCGAGCCCTTCTTCTTGGCCTTGTCGGGGCGAGCACCCGGCTTCGGTGCGTTCTCGTTCCGGCGGGCCAGAGCCGCAGCCTTCTTCTCCTCTTCCTCCTTGTCGATACGGCGGAAGACGAGGTGCTGCTGTCCGTAGGTCCAGATGTTGTTGCTGACCCAGTAGATGATGACGGCGATCGGCAGGAACGGACCACCGACGAGCACACCGAGCGGGAAGACGTACAAGGCCAGCTTGTTCATGATCGCGGCCTGCGGGTTCGCGGCGGCCTGAGCACTCTGGCGGGCGACCGAGGCACGAGCGTTGAAGTGCGTGGCGATGCCCGCGACGATCATGAGCGGCACGGCGACAGCGGCGATCTGCCAGCGCGTGGGAATGCCACCGAACGGCTCGAACGCCTCGAGAGAGGCCATCGGCTGGGTGATCCACGACGAGATCGGAGCGCCGAACAGGCGGGCGCTCAGGAACGACTGGACATCCTCCGGGCTGAACGCGTAGTTGCCGAGCTGGGCGTTCTGTTCGGGGCTCAGGCCGAGCTGACCGACACCCGTGCCGGTGCGGTTGAACGACCGCAGCACGTGGAACAGGCCGATGAAGACGGGAACCTGCAGCAGGACGGGCAGACATCCCATCAACGGGTTGAAGCCGTGCTCCTTCTGGAGCTTCTGCATCTCGAGCGCCTGGCGCTGCCGATCCTTGGCGTACTTCTTCTGGAGCGCCTTGATCTGGGGCTGCAGTTCCTGCATCTGGCGGGTCGTACGGACCTGCTTGACGAACGGCTTGTACAGGATCGCGCGCAGCGTGAACACGAGGAACACCACCGACAGCGCCCATGCCCAACCGCTGTCGGGTGCCAGCACGAACGAGAACACTTTGTGCCAGACCCACAGGATCCAGGACACGGGATAGTAGATGAAGTCGAGCACGGCTCTATGTACTCCTCTGGTCGTCCATGATCGCCACGAAGAGGCGTCGGTCTCGGGTCTCGGCTCCGGTCAGGTACCCACTGGGGACGACCGATGTTTCCGTTCGGGTACCGGATCCCACCCACCAGGGTGCCAGGGGCCACACTTGAGCAGTCTCACCGATGCCAGGACCGAACCGACGACGACACCCCGCGTGCGCAGCGCCTCCACGGCGTACTCGCTACAGGTCGGGGTGAATCGGCAGGTCGGCATCCGTGTGGGCGACACATAGGTGCGATAGAGCTCGATACAGAAGATCAGTGCCCGGGCCGGGGCGGACCTCAGGGACCGCCACCACGACCTCTGCTCGGGCGCGTTCATGCGCGAGCACTCCCACGCGAGGCGGGAGCAGCGGCGTCGAACAGTCCGAGGCGGGCGAGGCCCGACCGCACCTGCTTGTCGAGCTCGCGGGAATCCGCGGTGGCAGCGCCGGGTAGTGCGCGCAGCACGATGTCGGTCTCGGAGGGCAGAGCCTCGACGAGACCTGCACAGATATGACGAAGCCGGCGTGCGACTCGATGTCGAATCACCGCCGGCCCGACAGCCTTGCTCACGATCAGTCCGAAACGCGGACCGCCGACACTCACCAAGGACTCGGTGCGATCGCGTTCGAGAACGTGAACGACCAGATCCCGCCGCCCCTGACGACGCCCTCGGCGGACGGTGTCCGAGAAATCCGAGTGGCGCCGCAGTCGATACGGCTCAGGTAGCACCCCGAGCTCCCGTTAGGGAATCAGGCGGTGAGAGAAGCGCGGCCCTTACGGCGACGCGCCGAAACGATCGCGCGACCCGCACGGGTGCGCATCCGAAGACGGAAGCCGTGAACGCGCGCGCGGCGTCGGTTGTTCGGCTGGAACGTCCGCTTGCCCTTGGCCACGGTCGACACTCCTCGATAATTCTGCGACGGCGCGGCAAGCACCGTCGTCCAACGTGTACGTGAATTCGCAGGATCCGTATTGCTCGACTCGAGCAGGACGAACCCGTCACCTCGGTATGAGTGACTGTTCGAGGCTACTCGGACGCGGGCGCGAAATCAAACCGCGACGAACAGCGGCGATCAACGCGACACGCCGGACGCGTTCGGCGAAAACTACTCGCCCAGAAGGTATGTGATCCAGAGCACAGCTCGGGTACGCTGTGGGCCATGTCTTCGACGGCGCATCGCGACTACCTGTGCAGTCCCGCGTCACGCTCCGTTCGACGACGATGTGCCGGCCGGTAACGGCCCGCTGCCCCACGCCCCTTCGGGCGCCGTCGCGCAGCTCCTCCGGGCGCGTTCACCGAACACGGAGTCGGATCGCGTCGCATCGTGTGTCACACTGATCCCCGCAGACCGCCCGGGCCCACGAGCCCCGCCGAGCGAATACACACCTCCCATCCACACATCCACCGGGTGATTCCCCCGGTTGTCCACACCTGTGGATAATCGTGTGGAAAACCGGTGATCAAAGGGAGGGAAGCTGCGTGAGCGACGAGCCGAACGCGCTGGCCGATGTGTGGACGGACGTCGTATCCGAGCTGACCATCGACGACGGAATGCTGACGAAGAGCCAGAAGGCATGGCTCGCGCTGGTCAAACCGATCACGCTCGCACAGGGATTCGCCCTGCTCTCGGTGCCGTCGACCCTCGCCCAGCAGTCGATCGAACGTGATCTGCGCGAACCCATCCTCCGCACCCTCAACCGGCACCTCGGTCACCGGGTCGAGGGTCTCGGTGTGCGCGTCGAACCGCGGGAACGCGTGGACGACCCCGCCGAGGATCCCTACGCCGAACCCCGCGACACGCTGCCTCTCGAGGGTCTCCCCGAAGATGCACAGGCTGTGAATCCGCGCACGGCGGAGGCCCGCAACCGTGACCCGCGCACGGTAGAGCCCCGCAGTCGTGATCTGCGCCGCGATCCTCCGATGCCCCGCGACGGCGTCGGACCGCGCGACGGCGCTGTGACCAGGGATCCTGCAGGATCCGGGGATGCCGTCGCCGCGCGGGACGGGGGATACCAGCGGGACGGAATGTTCCCCGGTGAGGGTGCCTATCGACGTCGCATGATCCCGTCGCGTGATCACGACATGCTCGAGGCGGACCACGGCGAACTCGAGGAGGTCGACGACGACCGGGAGGCGATGACCGCCGTCCGCGAGTCGTGGCCGTCCTATTTCACCCAGCCCCCGCCGCCCGAGACGCCGCCCATCGGCAGCAGCAGCCTCAACGCGAAGTACACCTTCGACACCTTCGTGATCGGTGCGTCGAACCGGTTCGCGCACGCCGCGGCGGTGGCGATCGCCGAGGCACCGGCCCGGGCCTACAACCCGCTGTTCATCTGGGGCGCCTCGGGCCTGGGGAAGACACATCTGCTGCACGCCGCCGGCCACTATGCACAACGGCTCTTCCCGGGTATGCGGGTGAAGTACGTCTCCACCGAGGAGTTCACGAACGACTTCATCAACAGCCTCCGCGACGACCGCAAGGTCGCGTTCAAGCGGCGCTACCGCGAGACCGACATCCTCCTCGTCGACGACATCCAGTTCATCGAGGGCAAGGAGGGTATCCAGGAGGAGTTCTTCCACACTTTCAACACCCTCCACAACGCCAACAAGCAGATCGTCGTCTCGTCCGACCGGCCGCCCAAGCAGCTCGCGACGCTCGAGGAACGACTGCGGACCCGGTTCGAGTGGGGCCTCATCACCGACGTCCAGCCCCCGGAACTCGAGACGCGCATCGCGATCCTGTCGAAGAAGGCACGCATGGACGGCCTGAACGTGCCGCACGACGTGCTCGAGCTGATCGCGAGCCGGATCGAACGCAACATCCGCGAACTCGAGGGTGCCCTGATCCGTGTGACGGCCTTCGCGTCGCTCAACAGGCAGCCGCTCGATCTCACCCTCGCCGAGGTCGTGCTGCGTGATCTGATGCCGGATTCCTCGGCTCTCGAGATCAACGCCGCCACGATCATGGCCGTGACCGCGGAGTACTTCGGAACGTCGATCGACGACCTGTGCGGGCCCGGAAAGGCACGGCCGCTGGCGCAGGCCCGCCAGATCGCGATGTATCTGTGCCGTGAGCTCACCGACCTGTCGCTGCCGAAGATCGGGCAGACCTTCGGTCGTGACCACACCACAGTGATGTACGCGGACAAGAAGATTCGCAAGGAGATGACCGAGCGCCGCAAGGTCTACGACCAGGTGCAGGAGCTCACCGCGCGTATCAAGCAGCGGTCCAAGCGCTGATTCCTCGAGCCTCGAGTTTCCATCCACAGGGAGCGTCCACAGGGCGCTCCCTGTCCTATATCTCGAGAAATTTCCGGTCCCCACACCTGTGGACAAGGGTGTGCAGAACGTGGGATCTTTGTGGACGAACGGTGGACAAAGAATGAACAGTCTCGAGGAATCCACATTCGTCCTCGAGAACTCCTCGAGTTCATCCTCGAGTTCGACCCCCTCGAGAACGTCGCCCCACCAGCCTAGACGGTCGTTCGTCCACAGATTCCACAGGCCCTATTACTACTTCTGTGAGTTCTCTTCAGAAATCTCCTTTCAAAACAGGTGTGTGGAGAGCGTCGGTCCACAGGCCCTCGAGTGAGGCTCACGCCTCGAGCCTCCCGGCTTTCCAAGCAGCGAGGGAAGGCATAACGTGGACCCGCATCCCCCGGCTCCGCCTCATCGGTGTCGGGGTTCTGTGACAGACTTCGTAGACTTGTCGAGACCACGATCGAAGGGATCCACCGGGCGATGGAGCTGGGAAGTATGAAGTTTCGTGTGCCTCGCGAGGACTTCGCTGATTCCGTTGCATGGGTTGCCCGAAGCCTTCCGTCGCGACCCCCTGTGCCCGTCCTGGGCGGTGTCCTGCTCGGAGCCGACGAGCGCGGGCTGACGGTCTCGGGCTTCGACTACGAGGTATCCGCGCAGGTCCACGTCTCGGCCGAGGTCATCACCCCCGGCCAGGTGCTGGTGTCCGGCAAGCTGCTCGCCGACATCACCCGCGCGTTGCCCCACAAGCCTGTGGATGTCGTGCTCGACGGCACCCGCGTGCTCATCACGTGCGGTAGCGCCAAGTTCTCGCTCCCCACCATGCCTGTGGAGGACTACCCGCAGCTGCCCGAGCTCCCGCAGCAGACCGGTGCGTTGTCCGGCGATCTGTTCGCCGAGGCCATCAGCCAGGTCGCCGTCGCTGCCGGCAAGGACGACACGCTCCCGATGCTCACGGGTATCCGGGTGGAGATCGAGGGCACCGACATGGTGCTCGCGGCCACCGACCGGTTCCGTCTCGCGGTGCGCAAGCTCGAGTGGATGCCCACCGCGGAGTCCACCAGCTCGGCCGTGCTCGTGCCCGCCAAGACTCTCTCCGAGGCCGCGAAAACCGTTGGCGGGTCCTCCAACTCCCCGGTCCAGCTGGCTCTGGGCAGTGGGTCGTCGGTGGGCGCGGAGGGCCTGCTCGGCATCGTCGCCGAGGGTCGCCGCACTACCACGCGCCTGCTCGACGCCGAATTCCCCAAGTTCCGCCAGTTGCTCCCCAACGAGCACACCGCGATGGCGACCGTCGAGATCGCCCCGCTGGTCGACGCGATCAAGCGTGTCGCGCTGGTCGCCGAGCGCGGTGCACAGGTCCGACTCGAGTTCACCGAGGGCAGCGTGATGCTTTCGGCCGGTGGCGACGACGCCGGCCGCGCCGAGGAATCGCATCCTGCGGAGTTCTTCGGTGAGCCGCTGATCATCGCGTTCAACCCCGGCTACCTGCTCGACGGCCTGACGTCGCTGCACACCGACAAGGTCTCGTTCGGGTTCACCACCTCGAGTCGTCCGGCCGTGCTGCGGCCGGCGCTCGACGAGGAGCCCGTGCCGGATTCCTCGGGTACGTTCGCCGCTCCGGACAGCGATTACACCTATCTGCTGATGCCGGTGCGCCTGCCGGGCTGACCGGCCCCGAGACTGGACCCCCGTGTACGTTCGCACCTTTTCGCTGCGCGACTTCCGTTCGTGGAGAACGGTTTCCGTCGACCTCGCTCCAGGGGCGACGGTCTTCGTCGGGCGCAACGGACACGGGAAGACCAACCTGCTCGAGGCCCTCGGATATCTGTCGACGCTGTCGTCGCACCGGGTGTCCTCCGACGGTCCGCTGCTGCGGGCCGGCACGTCGCGGGCGTTCGCCGGGGCGCTGGTCGTCAACAACGGTCGTGAGCTCGGCATCGACATCGAGATCAACGAGGGCAAGCAGAACCGGGCGCGGATCAACCAGTCGCCGGCCCGGCGTCCTCGAGAGATCCTCGGCATCCTCCGCACGGTGCTCTTCGCCCCGGAGGACCTGTCGCTCGTGCGCGGCGACCCGGGCGACCGCCGGCGGTTCCTCGACGAACTGCTCAGCACACGTTTCCCGCGGATGAGCGGGGTGCGGGCCGACTACGACAAGGTGCTGCGTCAACGATCCGCCCTGCTCAAGACGGCGGGTGGAGCACTGCGGCGCGGGAGCCGCTCGAGCGACGGGGCGAGCGCTCTGGCGACCCTCGACGTGTGGGACGGCCATCTCGCCGCCCACGGAGCCGAACTGCTCGCCGCGCGCATCACGTTGCTGCACGAACTGGCCCCGTACGTCTCCGAGGCGTACCGGTCGATCGCGCCCGAGTCGCGTCCGGCGAGCCTGCGTTATCGCAGCAGCCTCGCCGACGCGCTGCCGCCGGAGTTCTCCGACCCGGCCCGGACACCGGCGCCGGACGACCGGGAGTTTCTCGAGACCGTCTTCCTCCACCGCCTCGCGGAGGTGCGGTCGAAGGAGATCGAACGCGGCGTCTGCCTCGTCGGACCCCACCGCGACGATCTCGACCTGATGCTCGGTACCGAACCCGCGAAAGGCTATGCGAGCCACGGCGAATCGTGGTCCTTCGCGCTCGCGCTGCGGCTCGGGGCGTTCGCCCTGCTGCGCACCGACGGTACCGACCCGGTCCTCATGCTCGACGACGTCTTCGCCGAACTCGATCGACGACGCCGCTCCGCCCTCGCCGACGTAGCCGCGACGGCCGAACAGGTGCTGATCACGGCAGCCGTGCCGGAGGACGTGCCGGCCGAGCTGAACGGTGCCCGATTCCCCGTGCATGCCGAGGACACCGAAGATGGTCGTATCTCTGTGCTGGGATCGGTGCAACGGGAGACGGACCCGATCACCGGGGAGGTCGGATGAACGACGAACATGCAGGTCCCGAACGCGGTGCCGGACCGGAGCGCAGTGCGGGCGAGCCGGAGCTGAAGGGCATCGATCTGGCCCGCCGCGCGCTCGAGGAGGCTCGGGCTGCCGCGAAGGCGAGCGGCAAGGCCGTCGGCCAGGGACGCGCGTCGCGTGGCCCGCTGCGCCCGAAACGCCGACGTCGTGGCTGGTCGGGGCCCGGCCCGGACGACCGCGATCCCCAGACCCTCGGGTCACTCGCGCAGTCGCTGTCCAAGCAGCGGGGCTGGTCGGCGCACGTGTCCGAGGGCACCGTCATGGGGAGCTGGGCGCGGGTCGTCGGCGACGACATCGCGAGCCATGCCCAGCCGACCACGCTGCGCGACGGGATCCTGCACGTCTCGGCCGAGTCGACGGCCTGGGCCACCCAGCTGCGGATGATGCAGTCGCAGATCCTCGCCAAGATCGCCGCGGCCGTGGGACACGGGGTGGTCAAGGAACTGCGGATCACCGGCCCGACGGCGCCGAGCTGGCGGAAGGGCGAACGCCACATCCGCGGCCGCGGACCCCGCGACACCTACGGGTGATCCCGGGCTCGCTCCCGGGCCGTACGAGGGGCGAAAATCGGAGCGCGTAGGAAATCACGCTGTCCGGGTCGCAAAGGGGCCGCTACGGGGACGTCAGCGGTGCGGAACGCCCGCTTTCGTGTCCACCCCGGCACAAGGCTCACGGGCACGTAGGATGGACAGGAATGCGTCGCGCGCGTGCGCGGGGCCGATCGGAGAAGGAGAGCTACCCACCCGTGGCTGCCCAGAAGTCGAACAACAACAAGAGTGAGTACGGTGCGTCGTCCATCACCGTCCTCGAGGGTCTCGAGGCGGTGCGCAAGCGCCCCGGTATGTACATCGGTTCCACCGGAGAGCGTGGCCTGCACCACCTGATCTGGGAGGTCGTCGACAACTCCGTCGACGAGGCCATGGCCGGTTACGCGTCGAAGGTGGAGGTCACCCTCCTCGCCGACGGCGGAGTCCAGGTCGTCGACGACGGTCGCGGTATCCCCGTCGGTATGCACGCCTCCGGCGCCCCCACGGTCGAGGTCGTCCTCACCCAGCTCCACGCCGGCGGCAAGTTCGACTCCGATGCCTACGCCGTCTCCGGCGGTCTGCACGGTGTCGGTATCTCCGTGGTGAACGCCCTGTCCACGACCCTCGAGGTCGAGATCGACAACGACGGCTACCACTGGGAGCAGACGTACACCGCCTCGAAGCCGGGCGAGCTCGTCCGCGGCGAGGCCACCAAGCGGACCGGTACCACCGTCCGCTTCTGGCCGGACCCGGAGATCTTCGAGACCACGACGTTCAACTTCGAGACCGTCGCGCGTCGCCTGCAGGAGATGGCGTTCCTCAACAAGGGACTGACCATCACCCTCACCGACGAGCGGGTCGCTCCCGAAGAGGTCACCGACGAGGACGTCCCGGAGACCGCAGAGGCGCCGAAGACCGCCGAGGACCAGGCCGTCGAGGCCGTCGAGCCCGAGGTGCACAAGGTCAAGGTCCGCACCTACCACTACCCGGGTGGTCTCGAGGACTACGTGCGACACATCAACCGCACCAAGTCGCCGATCCACAACTCGGTGGTCGGGTTCACCGCCAAGGGCACCGGCCACGAACTCGAGGTCGCGATGCAGTGGAACTCGGGTTACTCCGAGTCCGTCCACACCTTCGCCAACACCATCAACACCCATGAGGGCGGTACGCACGAGGAAGGCTTCCGCGCGGCGCTGACCACGGTCGTCAACCGCTACGCGAAGGACAAGAAGCTCCTCAAGGACAAGGACCCGAACCTCACGGGCGACGACATCCGCGAGGGTCTCGCGGCCATCATCTCCGTCAAGGTCGGTGAGCCGCAGTTCGAGGGCCAGACGAAGACCAAGCTCGGCAACACCGAGGTGAAGTCCTTCGTGCAGAAGGCGTGCAACGAGCACATCTCGCACTGGTTCGAGGCCAACCCGGCCGACGCGAAGACGATCGTCACCAAGGCCGTGTCGTCGGCGCACGCCCGTGTCGCCGCCCGCAAGGCGCGCGAGCTCGTCCGCCGCAAGAGCGCGACCGACATCGGTGGTCTGCCCGGCAAGCTCGCCGACTGCCGGTCGAAGGACCCGAGCAAGTGCGAGATCTACATCGTGGAGGGCGACTCCGCAGGTGGCTCCGCCAAGTCGGGTCGCGACTCGATGTACCAGGCGATCCTTCCGTTGCGCGGCAAGATCATCAACGTCGAGAAGGCCCGCATCGACAAGGTCCTCAAGAACGCCGAGGTTCAGTCGATCATCACGGCGTTCGGTACCGGCATCCACGAGGAATTCGACATCTCGAAGCTGCGGTACCACAAGATCGTCCTGATGGCCGACGCCGACGTCGACGGTCAGCACATCGCGACGCTGCTGCTCACGCTGCTCTTCCGCTTCATGCGGCCGCTGGTCGAGGAAGGCCACGTCTTCCTGGCGCAGCCGCCGCTGTACAAGCTCAAGTGGCAGCGCAGCGAGCCGGAGTTCGCGTACTCCGACCGTGAGCGCGACGCGCTGCTCGAGGCAGGTCTGAAGTCCGGCAAGAAGATCAACAAGGACGACGGCATCCAGCGCTACAAGGGCCTCGGCGAGATGAACGCCAAGGAGCTGTGGGAGACCACCATGGATCCGAGCGTGCGCATCCTGCGTCAGGTGACCCTCGACGACGCCGCTGCCGCCGACGAGCTGTTCAGCGTCCTGATGGGTGAGGACGTCGCGGCGCGACGCAGCTTCATCACACGCAATGCGAAGGACGTCCGCTTCCTCGACGTCTGATCGCCTCGGCTCGCGCGATGCGGAGACCGGATCACCCGAACCCCCGCTGTGCTGTAAATCACAGCGGGGGTTCGCATGTCGTGCACCGAAAACATGGAAGGGCCGTTAGCCTTCTTCGTTACTCGTGAGTACACTCCATTCGGCCATCTGTACGTGTGGCTGCCGAAGAGGGGGCCGGGGCAGCGCGGGGGTACGGGAAGGACTCACTCTTCCGTATCCGCTGTATGTCCCGATATGGTGCCCTCACCCGAAACGTCTCGTTCGACTGCACTCGATCGAAAACGCGCTCATCGGAGTGCAGTGCCGACTGGTGCTCGTCGCCCGGCGCGGACGGGGTGGAAGGAGAGCTGTAATCCATGAGTGACAAGTCGCCGCCCCAGCAGCGGTGGTGGAACATCGAGGGGTGGGGTCTTCGCAGGAAGGTCACCGCCGTTCTCGCTGTCCCCGTGACCGTGGCAATGGTCCTCGGTGGTCTTCGTGTCGAGAACGAGCTCAGCAACGCCGTCCACTTCTCGTCCGCGGCCGACCAGGTCGCGGCCGTGCCGGACATCGTCGAGTTCTCGACGGCGTTCGCCACCGCCACCGCGAGTGCCGCCGCCGGGACGGTGACGCCAGAGGAGATGGCGGCGCTCGGCGATGCATTCGGCACCATCGCCTCCGTCACGGAGAACCCCGAACTCGATCCGGCGGTCACCGCCGACCTGAGCCGTACTGCCGCCTCCGCGCAGTCGCTCTACACGAAACTGCAGGCCGGGCCTGTTCCGGTCGAAGAGATCAGCGCCGTCACCAACGAGGTTCGTGACAGCCTGAACCGCATCGTCGAAGCGATCCTCGACGAGGTCGACGACCGCGAGATCCTCATCTACGGCGACCAGCTGATCAACGCCTGGTACTCGCAGCGCTACCTGTTCGGTCAGGTTCTCGGTGTGCTCCAGCTCCTCGCCGATCCGAACCAGCCGGGCACCGCGCTGGTGTCCGCCTCCGGCGCCGAACTTGCGATGCTCGACCTGCTCGCCCGCTCCTACCCGATGGCCGATCAGCAGATCGCCGAACTGCGGGCCGGCGTCCAGGAACGTGCCGACATGGTCGACGCGGCCGGTTCCGGTCCGCTCCCGATCCTCAACATCCGCGCGTCGCTGCTCAACAGTGTCGACATCTACGGCACGATCATCGACGAGGCGTCGGCTCAGGTCAGCACCACGATTCAGGACCGTGCCGCGGAAACCCGTTCGGCCGCTCTCCGCGATACTGCGATCGTGCTCGCAGCTCTGCTTGCGGCGCTCGTGCTCGCACTGCTCGTGTCCCGTTCGCTGGTCGGCCCGATCCGCCGCCTGCGCTACGGCACGCTGAAGGTCGCGCGGCAGGAGCTGCCCGAGGCCATCGACCGCATCAAGGTCGGCGACAGTATCGAGGACATCGAGTTCACCCGGGTCCCGGTGCACACCACCGAGGAGATCGGTCAGCTCGCCCGCGCCGTCGACGACATGCACGGGCAGGCACTGCGCCTCGCCGGCGAGCAGGCGCACCTCCGCCTGCAGATCAGCGACATGTTCGAGACGCTCGCACGTCGCTCCAAGTCGCTCGTCGAGCAGCAGCTCGGCCTCATCGAACGACTCGAGTACGAGGAGAAGGATCCGACCCGACTCGAGAGCCTGTTCCGCCTCGACCACCTCGCCGCGCGTATGCGCCGGAACGGCGACAACCTGCTGATTCTGTCCGGTACCCGCATGCGCCGCGGTCACTCCGCGCCCGTGCAGCTCGGCGACATCCTGCGCGCCGCGATGTCGGAGGTCGAGGACTACCAGCGCGTGCAGATCGGTTCGACTCCCGACGGTGCCCTCAGCGGCGCGGTCGCGACCGACATCGTGCACCTTCTCGCCGAGTTGGTCGACAACTCGCTGCGCGCGTCGCCGCCCGACAGCAACGTCACCTTCAGCTTCGCCCGTGCCGTCGACGGTGGCCTGCTCGTCGAGATCGCCGACCGCGGTATCGGTATCCCGGCCGACGAACTCGAGTCCATCAACCAGCGTCTCTCCAAGGGTGGCGAGGTCGGTCCCGATACCGCACGTCACATGGGTCTGTTCGTGGTCTCGCGACTGGCCGAACGGCACGGTCTCACCGTGCGTCTGCGCCCGACCTTCGATACCGCACGCAACCCGGGTATCACCGCGAGCGTCCACATCCCGGACGTCCTGCTGGTCTCCCCGTTGGCGTTGTCGCACACCGGTCCTCAGGCTCGCATCGAGATCGAGGCGGAGGAATACTCGGCAGCGCCGGCGCTCTCGGCGCCCGTCGCACAGCAGGGTCTGCCCGCGGGCGACGACCAGCACGAGTACGCGACATTGCAGGCCGACTCCGTCGACGACGTCCGTGCGGACGAGTCCGAGGATGCCTACGCCGACAACGGTTACGCGAACAACGGCTACGCCGACGATGTCGACGAGAACGCTTCCGCTGCACGGGATGCGGAGCCGTCCTACGAGGACGAGCGACGCGACGAGTCGCAGCGCGAAGCGGGACGGAACGAGTTCTCCCCGTCCGCGTCGTCGTTCCAGGCGCCGCCGCTCCGCGATCCTCAGGGCCCGACGCCGCGCGATCCGCAGGGACCGTCGCCCCGCGACAATCAGGTACCGCCGGCATCCCGCGAGTTCGGCCCGTCGGGTCTTCCCCAGCGTCGTCCCGGTGGAACTCCGGGTCTGCCCACGCGTCAGCCGGGCGAGACGCCGGGCCTCCCGACTCCGCCCCGGTCGCCGCAGCCGCGCCGGATCGAACCGGATGCCGCAGCAGCCTTCGCGTCGTCACTGCCTCCGCGCGGTCCTCGTCGCGGACCGGACGAGACCAACGGTCACTCGTTCGACGGCCGCAACGGTGCCGGTCCGCGACCCGACGCCGATCAGGGCCGCCGGGAAGGACTTTCGGGTCTTCCGCAGCGTCGCCCCGGTTCCACACCGGGTCTGCCACCGACGGACTCCGCACCCCCCCGCGACACGCGGCAGGACCAGCCGCAGGGACGGGACGCCCAGCAGGGTTCGGCGCATCGCGCACCGGCCCCGCCGCAGCGACCCGCCTCCCCCGGTCTTCCGCAGCGCCGGCCGGGCGCAACTCCCGGCCTGCCGGGACGGGCTACCGGATCGTCCCCGTCCGTTCCTCGGAACCGGCCGCAGCAGCCGGTGGCGGGACCGCTCGCAGGTGGCGACTCCACGGGCCGGCCGGACGCACCGAACCGTCCCGACCTGCCACAGCGCGCACCTGCGCAGGATGCACAGCGCGCACCCGCGCCGGACGCGGACCGTCGACAGCAGGAATCCTCGTCAGGTCTCCCGCAGCGCCGTCCGGGCAGCACGCCCGGTCTGCCGCGTCGTCAGCCGGGCAGCACACCGGGGCTTCCGCAGCGACCCGCTGCGGCCACCAACGGTTCCGAACCCGATTCGGCCGCAACGGTCTCCGGTCCGAGTATCGCCGACGGCGGCTCCGTCTCGCCGCACAGCGATGCACAGCAGGCGGCCCGCCATCGTTACCGGACCAACTCGGCGAAGACGGCATCGTTCTTCCAGCCTCGGTCCGACCTCGCGTCGGCCCGTCCGCAGCCGGCGAACACCCCGATCTTCACCACGATGATGTCGGACTGGCTCGTCGACCCGACGAGCCTTCCGGAGGACCGCAGGAAGCGGGAGTGGCACTCCGCCGCGGACGCGGGTTGGGAAGCCGCACAGCGTGCTACCGAGGCCCCCGTGGAGGAGCACACCACCGCGGGCCTTCCGCGGCGCGCTCCCGGTGAACGTCTGGTGCCGGGTGCCGTTCGGGCACCGGCAACGGGTGAGCTGCCGAGGACCATTCGACGTCGGGACCCGGAAGCCATCCGGGCCAACTTGAGCCGCCATCAGCAGGGTGTCCGCAACGGACGCGCCTCGGCGAATTCCAGCAATCGCGAGAACGACGAACAGGGAGTTCGATGAATATTGATCATGGATCCGACGCAGCTCGTCCATTGGACTGGTTGGTTTCCAACTTCGCGCGCGAAGTCCCGGGTGTCTCGCATGCCGTGCTCGTGTCCGCCGACGGTCTGCTCATGGCCGCCAGCGCCCACCTCCCGGTGGATCGTGCCGAGCAGCTCGCTGCGGTGACCTCGGGTCTGGCCAGCCTGTCCAACGGTGTGTCGCAGCTGTTCGACGGTGGGGGTGTGCTGCAGTCCGTCGTGGAGATGCAGCACGGCTACCTGCTGCTGATGAGCGTCGGCGACGGCTCGCACCTGGCGGCTCTGACCGCCTCCGAGTGCGACATCGGACAGGTCGGTTACGAGATGGCGCTCCTGGTCGATCGAGTGGGTGCTTCGGTCGAAGCCACCCCGCGGGTCGGTCTAGGGTCCTGACGTCGAGGTGGCCATGGAATCGCGGAAGCCGGAGTCGGTGCCGGACCAGCCCAGTCTGGTCCGGCCCTACTCCCTGACTTCGGGACGTACGAGTCCTGCGGTCGAACTGGCGTTGGAGGCGCTCATCCAGGCCATTCCGGGAACCGACGATCGGTCCCGGGATCTGGACAACATCAACGCCACGATCCTGGAGCTGTGCAAGGAATCACCCTCCGTCGCGGAGATCGCCGCGCGCGTAGGGGTGCCGATCGGCGTGGCACGCGTGCTCGTCGCCGATCTCGTCGAAGCCGGACACGTACAGATCCTGGCCACGCTGAAAGACGATTCGAGCGACGCGGAGCGTCGTGAGCTGATTGAAAGGGTCCTCAGTGGACTTCGCGAACTCTAACGCCACGAAGCGCGTGACCTCGACCAAGATCGTGATCGCCGGAGGCTTCGGCGTCGGTAAGACGACTCTGGTCGGGGCGGTGTCGGAAATCGTGCCGCTTCGTACCGAGGCGCTCGTGACGAACGCCAGCGACGGCGTCGACAACCTCTCTGCGACACCGCAGAAGGCGACCACCACGGTCGCCATGGACTTCGGTCGTATCAGTCTGGCCGACGACCTCGTCCTCTACCTGTTCGGCACGCCCGGACAGCACCGCTTCTGGTTCATGTGGGACGACCTGATCCGCGGCGCCATCGGTGCGATCGTGCTGATCGATACGCGTCGCCTGGACGAGAGCTTCGCCGCCGTCGACTTCTTCGAGGCGCGCAATCTCCCGTTCATCGTCGCCATCAACGAATTCGACGATGCTCCCCGGTACCCGCTCGAGGACATCCGTCAGGCGATGGCGATCTCGGCTGACGTGCCGATCGTGTCGATCGACGCGCGAGCACGTGAGTCGGCGAAGCAGGCTCTGGTCACCGTCACCGAATACGCCCTGCGGAAGCTGCACCAGCCGGTGACTCAGTAATGGGGGAGGGCCTCGAACTCTTCACGATGGGCTCGTGGGTCACGGTCCTCGCCTATCTGACCTCGGCGATCGGGGTGTTCGTCGGGGTCACCGGTGCTCGACGGGTCCGCACCACCTCCAGTGACCGATTGCGTTCGTACTGGATGATTCTCGCGGCTCTGGTGAGCGGCGGCGTGGGTGTCTGGCTCGCCATGTTCCTGCCGATGGCGGGCTTCAACGTCGAGGACAGCGTGGTGCGGTTCGACACCGTCACCATCGTGTTCTCGATGCTCGTCGCGCTGGTGTCGGTGTACGTGGCGCTGCTCGTCGCGATCCCGAACAACGCTCCCGCCACCCTCGTCCGGACGGTCACGGGTGCTCTCGTGCTGGGCGCCGGCCTCGCGGGCGTGCCGTTCTCGGTCCTCGCAGCGGTGCGGATCCAGGGATCGCTGACCTTCGATCCGCTCTGGGTCGCCGCAGCGGTGGGGCTGGCGATCGCGACGGCCGTGGGCTTCCTGGCCCAGGTGAAGACCGCGGACACGTGGCCCAAGCGCCTGCTGAGCAGCGCGTTGGCCGGCGCCGCCGTGATCGCGGTGCACTTCCTCGCCGCCGCGTCGGTCCGTGTGGAGATCGACCCCGCCGTGGTGGTCTCCGGTGGGATCGAGGTCTTCTCGATTCTCTTCCCGCTCTTCGTCGTCGGCCTGCTGCTGTTGGCCGTTCCGATCGTCCTGGTGCTCCAGGCGCCGGATCGTCTTGCGGCGGAACTGGAAGAGGAATCCGAGCGGTGGGCGGCGGACGGCCCGGCAGAACCCGTCGACGGTCGGATCTTCTGAATATCGTCCGAACATGTTGTAAGTCAACATATCTGGTTGAAATCCCGGAAGTGGAGTAACCTTCTGCGCAGCGTCGGGGGTCGCTGTCGGTCTACTCGGCACGACACGGACCGATGCGCCGTGCGTGCCGCTTCCTGGGGGGCAACATGTCGCACGAGGTTCACCATTTCTCTATGGGCGGTTGGCTTTTCGCCCTCGCCTACATCACGTCCGCGGTCGGGTGCTATGCCGGTCTGTCCTGTGCGCGCAAGGCTGCGAACGCATGGACGCCGGTCGCCCGGACCCGATGGACACTCATGGCAGCCCTGTCCATCGGGGGCGTCGGAATCTGGTTGATGCACTTCATCGGGATGATGGGTTTCGACGTACCCGGTTCCGCCATCCGTTACGACCTCGGGCTGACGCTGCTGTCGGTCGCGCTCGCCGTGACGGCCACCCTGTTCGGACTGCGGATCCTCGACACCGACGTGCAGTGGATCCGCGCGTTGCCGTCGGATGTCCGGCTCCTCATCGGTGGCGTCATCATGGGCTTCGCCGTCGCAGGCATGCATTACAGCGGCATGGCCGCGGTACGGATCCAGGGCGAACTCGAGCAGGGGCGGTCGTACGTCGCGGCGTCCGTGGCGATCGGTGTCGTCGCGTCGATCGTCGCGCTGTGGTTGTCGAGGGTCGCGGAACGGCCGGCCGTGCGGATCCCGGCCGCCGCCGTCATGGGATGTGCCGTGGTGGCACTGCACTACACGGGCATGGCCGGGATCGCGGTGACCGTCGATCCGTCCGCTCCGAATCCGGAGGGGATGACCATCATGACCCTGTTGTTCCCGGGCTTCATCATCGGTGTCGCGCTGCTCGCGGTGCCGGTCGTGGCTCTGATGGCATCGGCGAGCACTCAGGACCTCGAGCAGGAGCGGGAAGTGGCGACCTGGCTCGGTGGGGACGGCCCCGAGACGGTCTCCCGTCCTCATGGGCGACATGTGAAACGGTGATGTGATGTGAACGCCCACAGTGCGATAAGGTCTCTTACGCTGCTGGACAGTCGGGGTGCAGCTCGCATCGGGTAGGTCGTGGCGCGCGCCCTCCGAGCGCGGTGGTGACAGCGCGCCGCTGTGAGGACCTCACGTGTCGCACGACGTACACCATTTCTCCATGGGGATGTGGGTATTCTTCCTCTCCTACGCCACCGCCGTGATGGGCTCCTTCGTCGGATTGTCCTGCGTCCGGCGGTCGCTCGAAGAGCCGCGGCGCAGCGGCAACTGGTGGCTCCTCATGGCGTCGTTGTCCATCGGCGGCGTGGGCATCTGGCTCATGCACTTCATCGGCATGATGGGCTTCTCCGTGCCGGGTACGACCATCCGATACGAACTGGCACCGACGGTCTTCTCCGTCGTGCTCGCCGTCGTCGCGACTCTCGTGGGTCTGCGGATCGCCGACGTGCACGACGTCAGCAAGCACCGTGTACCCGAATCGGTGCGGTTGCTCATCGGTGGTCTGCTGATGGGCGCCGCGGTGAGCATGATGCACTACAGCGGCATGTTCGCCATCCGCATCCGGGGCACGATCTCACACGAGACGGGGTACGTGATCGCATCGGTGATCATCGGCGTCGTCGCCTCCACGGCCGCTCTCGCACTGGCCCGCCGCGCGCGGCGTCTCGAGATCCGCGTCGTCGCGGCGTTCGTCATGGGATGCGCGGTCGTGGCACTGCACTACACCGGCATGGCCGGCGTGCGGGTCACCCTCGATCCGAGCATGGCCGCGCCGGAAGGCATGACCGTGATGTCGCTGCTGTTCCCGGCGTTCGTGCTCGGCATCATCGTCCTGGCCGTGCCGATCACCGCGCTGCTGCTCGCCTCCGACCCGGAGGACGCCGTGCGCGACGCCCGGCTCGAGCAGTGGGCGTCGGAGGTGGAACGGCAGGTGGACCGCGACCCGGTCACCGGATCCCACATGTGAGAGCTCGGTTCCGGACGGATCTCGGCATGTGAAGTGCCTGTCCTTCTCGGCATTGTCTGACCTGCACCTATAGACTCGTGTGGTTGCGAGACGTCCGTCGGGCCGAAGGCCGGAGCCGGGCGTGCGAGCCGAGTAGAAGAAGGAGCTCATGACCGACACCACGTTGCCTCCGGAGGGGCCGGGGCACGACCGCATCGAGCCCGTCGACATCCAGCAGGAGATGCAGAGCAGCTACATCGATTACGCGATGAGCGTGATCGTGGGCCGTGCTCTGCCCGACGTGCGTGACGGTCTCAAACCGGTGCACCGTCGCGTGCTCTACGCGATGTTCGACAACGGCTTCCGTCCCGACCGCGGGTACGTGAAGTCGGCGCGCGCGGTTGCCGAGACCATGGGCAACTACCACCCGCACGGCGACGCGTCGATCTACGACACGCTCGTGCGTCTGGCACAGCCGTGGTCGATGCGCTATCCGCTCGTCGACGGCCAGGGCAACTTCGGTTCCCGCGGCAACGACGGCGCCGCCGCCATGCGGTACACCGAGTGCCGGCTCACGCCGCTCGCGATGGAGATGCTGCGGGAGATCGACCACGAGACGGTCGATTTCCAGCCGAACTACGACGGCCGCACGCAGGAGCCGACGGTTCTCCCCAGCCGTATCCCCAACCTGTTGATCAACGGTTCGGGCGGTATCGCGGTCGGTATGGCCACCAACATCCCGCCGCACAATCTCGGCGAGGTGGCGGAGGCCATCTACTGGGCGCTCGAGAACTTCGAGGCCGACGAGGAGACCACCCTCGCCGCCGTGATGGAGCGGATCAAGGGACCGGACTTCCCGACCGCCGGCCTGATCACCGGTTCGCAGGGCATCCACGATGCCTACACGACCGGTCGCGGATCGGTGAAGATGCGCGGCGTCGTGGAGATCGAAGAGGACTCCAAGGGTCGCACCAGCATCGTCATCACCGAGCTGCCCTACATGGTCAACCCGGACAACCTCATCACGTCGATCGCCGAGCAGGTCCGCGACGGCAAGATCGCGGGCATCTCCGACATCCACGACGAGTCGTCCGACCGCGTCGGCATGCGCATCGTCGTCACCGTCCGCCGCGACGCGGTGGCCAAGGTGGTTCTCAACAACCTCTACAAGCACACGCAGCTGCAGACGAGCTTCGGCTGCAACATGCTGTCGATCGTCGACGGGGTGCCGCGCACGCTGCGCCTCGACCAGATGATCCGGTTGTACGTCAACCACCAGATCGAGGTCATCGTCCGGCGTACGCGGTACCTGCTGCGCAAGGCCGAGGAACGCGCCCACATCCTGCGCGGCCTGGTCAAGGCCCTCGACGCGCTCGACGAGGTCATCGCGCTCATCCGCGCGTCGCAGACCGTCGACATCGCGCGTGCCGGCCTGATCGAGCTGCTCACGGTCGACGAGATCCAGGCCGACGCCATCCTGGCGATGCAGCTGCGTCGCCTCGCCGCCCTCGAGCGTCAGAAGATCGTCGACGACCTCGCCGAGATCGAGCGCGAGATCGAGGACTACAAGGACATCCTGGCCCGCCCCGAGCGGCAGCGTGCCATCGTCCGCGACGAGCTGAAGGAGATCGTCGACAAGTACGGCGACGAGCGTCGCACGCGGCTCGTCGCGGCCGACGGCGATGTCAACGACGAGGACCTCATCGCACGCGAGGACGTCGTCGTCACCATCACCGAGACCGGCTACGCCAAGCGCACGCGCACCGACCTGTACCGCTCGCAGAAGCGCGGCGGCAAGGGCGTCAAGGGTGCCGAGCTCAAGCAGGACGACATCGTCAAGCACTTCTTCGTGACGTCCACGCACGACTGGCTGTTGTTCTTCACCACCAAGGGCCGCGTCTACCGCGCAAAGGCGTACGAGCTGCCCGAGGCGAACCGCACGGCGCGTGGTCAGCACGTCGCGAACCTGCTGGCCTTCCAGCCCGACGAGCGCATCCAGGGCGTCATCCGCCTCAAGACCTACGAGGATGCGCCGTACCTGGTGCTCGCGACCCGCAACGGCCTGGTCAAGAAGTCCCGTCTGTCGGACTTCGACTCCAACCGTTCGGGCGGCATCGTCGCGATCAACCTGCGCGGCGACGACGAGCTCGTCGGCGCGGTGCTGTGCTCCGCCGACGACGATCTGCTGCTCGTCTCGCAGCAGGGTCAGTCGATCCGCTTCTCGGCCACCGACGAGGCGCTGCGTCCCATGGGCCGCGCGACCTCCGGCGTGCAGGGCATGCGGTTCAACGGTGAGGACAAGCTGCTCTCGCTCAACGTCGTCAAGGAGGGCACCTACCTGCTGGTCGCGACCTCGGGTGGTTACGCCAAGCGCACCCCGATGGAGGACTACCCGGTCCAGGGCCGCGGCGGTAAGGGTGTTCTGACCATCCAGTACGACCGCAAGCGTGGGAACCTGGTCGGAGCGCGCATCGTCGAGGACGACGACGAGTTGTACGCCATCACCTCGAGCGGCGGTGTCATCCGCACTGCGGCGAAGCAGGTGCGCAAGGCAGGCCGTCAGACCAAGGGCGTGCGGCTCATGAACCTGGCCGATGGCGATACATTGCTCGCGATCGCGCGCAACGCCGACGAGCCGGACGAAGCCGACGCAGCCGGAGCTAAGGAGTCGTAAGTGAGCACTCCCCAGGGACCGAACGGGGCCGATCGCGGGCAACCCGGTCGGAAGCCGGAGGACCGTACAGAGAACGAGGTGAAACCCGAGAACAAGGGCACGCAGCAGGGCCCGGCCTCGGAGCAGAAACCGGCGCCGGAGAACCGGCCGTCGCAGGCGTCACCGGCCCGGCCTTCGCAGGCTCCTGGGGCACCGGCGGACCCGGCACCCGCGCAGGGTGCGGCCGACCAGCCGCCCGCAGCAGGGCAGAAGGCCGCCGAGCCGACGGCGAAAGCAGCGCAGGACACGCCTGTTCAGGGCGGCTCCCAGAAGTCCGGTGGTGCCTCGGCGGACGGCAAGAACGGGTCGACTGCGGCCGATCAGTCGGCCACGGGTCAGCAGCGCACCACGCAGATGCCCCGCTCCGGCGGCCCGACCCCTCCCTGGCAGCGGGGCACGGCGTCGGCGCAGACGCAATCGGGCGCTCCGCAGAACGCTCCGCAGACGAACGTTCCGGGTGTGGGTCCCGGTCTGTCCAAGCAGGCCGGCGCGCCTCAGCGTCCCGCTGCGGCCTCGGCCAAGGGTTCCGCGGCCGGAGGCCCGGCGCCGTCGACGCGTCCCGTCGTGACGGGCACAGCGGCTCCCAAGGCTGCCGGAGGGGCTCGCCCGGCCGGTGGTGCAGATGCCGCGCGCGGTGCGGGCGATCGGGCTGCTGCAGCGAAGGCGAAGTCGGCGGTCATCGACGGCCCGACGCGGCACATCGAACGGAAGGATCTCGCCAAGGACCTGCCGGATCTGTCCGCGGTGAAGCATCCGTCGGCCGGTTCGCCGAGCACGGGGGAGACCCCGCAGGTGAGCGCTCCTTCGACCACTGCGGTTCCCACGGCGATCCCCGCCACCGGACCGCTGCGGGCCACCGTGCAGATCCGCCGTATCGACCCCTGGTCGATGCTGAAGATCTCGTCGGTGATCTCGGTGTCGTTGTTCTTCGTGTGGATGATTGCAGTCGGCCTGCTCTACGGCGTGCTGGCCGGCATGGGGGTGTGGGAACGCCTCAACAGTGCGTTCACCGACATCGTCTCCGACGCCGGTAGCGGTGCGCTCGTCTCGGCCGGTCAGGTGTTCGGCTACGCGACGATCATCGGCATCGCCAACACGGTGTTGCTGACGGCTCTCGCGACCCTCGGTGCGTTCATCTACAACCTCTGCACCGATCTCGTGGGCGGCGTCCAGGCCACCCTCGCAGACCCGGATTGACCTGCAGGAACACTGCCCCGCCGAGGCGATTTGTTTCCGGGGGCCCCGGTGGGGTAGTGTTCCATCTCGGTTCGAGGGCCTATAGCTCAGGCGGTTAGAGCGCTTCGCTGATAACGAAGAGGTCGGAGGTTCAAGTCCTCCTAGGCCCACTCCCGTGCCGGAAGGGTGATCGGAATGAAGGTTCTCGCACTCGTGGGAACCGGGATTCTGATCGTTCTCGGAATCGCTCGCATGCTTCGGAGCGAAGACGAATGGCACGCGGTTCCCAGTCGCTGACGCGGCGGACGGGGCCTTAGCTCAGTTGGTAGAGCGCTGCCTTTGCAAGGCAGATGTCAGGAGTTCGAATCTCCTAGGCTCCACAAGAAATATCGAGGTAGAGGGCGTTTTCCGGAATTTCGGAAGGCGCCCTCTTCTCGTTCTGCCCACTTTTGCCCACATCCGTCGCGGGCCGCGGTGTTACTACTGCCCGAATGTGAAGCGCAGATTGGCGTTGATCAACTCGTTGATCCGCTTCCGCATGCGGACGGTGGTTTCGTCGTCCGGCACCGGATCGTCGACGATCAACGTCCAATGCAGAGTCGTGCCGCTTCGCCCGCCGGTGAGGTCGAAACGAATCCGGGCGTCGGGCCGCCACGGCCACAGCGAGCTCCACACCACCAGGTTCGGTTCGACGGCGTCGATGACCGCGGGTCGCTGCTCGCCGTCGCGCAGGAGTAGCCACGGACGGGTCGGGTCGCGGTCCGGATCGATGATCGCTTCGTAGACCACGTGAGGTGGTGGTGGCTGGGAGCGACGTCGGCCGGCGATTGTGGGCACATTGCACGGTATCGCGACATATCGCGGTCTTCCGTGAGATTTGTGCCCCGACCCGTGTGCCCACATTCCACACTCGAAGCGTGACCTCCCGCCTCTCTCCGCGACTCGCCGGAATCGTCGCCGCGCTGCCGCTGGAGCCGCACCTGCGGGTGCTGGAGATCGGGTGCGGTCCCGGCGCCGCAGCACGGGCCGTCGCCGAACGGCTGACCACCGGGCACATCCTCGCCGTCGACCGTTCCCACGCGGCGATCGACCAACTGATCGCCTCGTCCGGCGACCTCATCGCGTCGGGGCGGCTGAGTGCGCGTTGCGTTGCCATCGAGGACTTCGTCGTGGAGGAGGACGAAGAGCCGTTCGACCTCGTCTTCGCGATCAGGGTCGGTGCACTCGACGGTCGGCATCCCGAAGTCGGCAGGGTCGCTCTGAGGCGGATCGCGGCGGCGACATGGCCGGACGCGCGCCTGTTCGTCGACGGTGGTGACCCACTCCGGGAGCTTGTCATCCCGAGATGATCGTGAACGGTCCTGAATCGGCGGTGCGTTTCACGTGAAACATCAGGAGAGCGCGGTGGTGAGGACCCTGCGGATCGAGGCGCGCACCTCGTCGAGCTTGCGGCCGGATTCGATCAGTTCCGTGCCCTTGTGCACGAGGGCGGTGACGAGTTCGGCGTCGAGTTCGGGATCCGCGACTCCCCGGGCGCGCAGCGCCTCGACGAGGGGGAGGACCAGATCCTGGTGCATCGCGTGCATACTCTCGTCACTGAACGCCTGGGGTGTGAAGGTGGCGAGAGCACCGACGATCGCGTGTTCTCCCTCCGCGACGAGCTGCAGATTGACGTCGATGTACGTCAGCACCCGCTCGGTGGGATCGGACACCTCGTCCATCGCCTCGACCACGCGCTTGTTCCAGCGGGGGAACAGGTCGACGACGACTGCGCGCAGCAGGTCGTCGCGAGAATCGAAGTAGTTGTAGACGCTCGACCGTGCCAGACCGGCACGACGGGCGACGTCGCCGAGGGAAGGTGCCTGTTCCGGCGTCTCGGCGAGGAGTTCGAGCGCTGCGTCGAGGAGGGCACGGCGCTGCGCGGCGCGATGCTCCGCGACCGTCGCTGCGGAAATCTTCGGCACCGCCGGCCCTCCTCGTTCAGCTGTCGATCACTCAGTCGTGTGGTCGAAGTCTTCCGT
The DNA here is from genome assembly GCF_002215235.1 of Rhodococcus sp. BUPNP1. NCBI lineage: Bacteria > Bacillati > Actinomycetota > Actinomycetes > Mycobacteriales > Nocardiaceae > Rhodococcus > Rhodococcus sp. BUPNP1. Next base: position 209,856 of record NZ_NERM01000002.1, on the reverse strand, counting down.
CGACCATCTCCAGCACGCGGTCGCAGTGCCGCAGGACTTCGTGGTCGTGGGTGACCATGATCGTAGCCACCCCACTGGTGTGGGTTTCCCGTGCCAGCAGTTCGACGACCTCGTGGCTGCGTTTGCGATCGAGCGCCGCGGTGGGTTCGTCGACGAGCAGAAGCGACGGTTCGGCCATCAGAGCACGTGCGATGCCGACCCGCTGACGCTCACCGCCCGAGAGCTGCCCCGGACGACGGTCGGCGCGGTGCTCCATGCCCACCGAGGCGAGCAGTTCGGCGGGGTTCCGCCCGGGCCGTCCGGTGATCTTCTCGACGAGGAGCAGTTGATCCCGGGCCGTGAGAGCGGGGAGAAGATTGCCGGACTGGAACACGAAACCGATGCGTTCGCGCCGCAGCTTCGTGGTGGCCTTCCGGTCGAGCTCGGTCAGGTCGATCCCGTCGACCTTCACGGTCCCGGAGGTGGGTCGGCTCAGGCCGCCCGCGACCGCCAGCAGGCTCGACTTGCCGGCGCCGGACGGGCCGACGATCGCGACGAGTTCACCCGGGGCGACGTCCAGGTCGACGTGGTCGAGGGCGTGGACCGTGCTGTCACCGTCGCCGAAGGACAGGCAGACGTCGGCCAGGCTCAGACCCGTGGTGGTGGTGACGGTCATCGGTTCTCTCCCAGTGCTGCGAGCGGGTCGACGCGGACGATGCGGGCCACGGCGAGGGCGGCGCCGACGAGGCCGAGGACGACGAGCAGGACGGCGCCCTGCACGATCGGCCCGGTCTCGAGGACGAACGGCATGCCGCTGCCTTCGAGGCCCGATCCGAGACCGAGGCCGATGAGTACGCCGACGGCCACGGAGCCGACGAGCACGATCACGGCCTGCAGGAGCGAGTCGCGCAGGAGGAAGCCGGTGGAGGCGCCCATCGCGCGGAGCACGGCGATCTCACGGCTGCGCTGCACCGTCCAGATCGTGAAGAACGCTCCGACGACGAGGGCGGAGATCGCGTAGAGGAACGCGATGATCATCGACATCGTCATCATCTCGGCGCTGTAGCCGGGGGAGGCGTCGAACGATTCCTCGAGGGTCTTCGCGGCCGTACCGGCCTCTGCGTCGCCGGCGGCGAGGTCGGGCAGCGCTCCGTCGACACCCTCGATCGCGACCACGCTGGCTTCGGTGTATGCGCTCGGGGGGACCTGCTCACCGAGCCGGACACCGGCGTGGATCTCCTGCCAGGTGTTCAGGGGCAGGTAGGCGACGTCGACGTGTCCGAAGGTGCGCTTGTCGGAGGTGAACCCGACGACGTTCAGCCGGGTACCGAGACGGTCGACGACGATGGTGTCGCCGAGTTCGACGCCGGTGACTCGGGCGCTGTCGCTGAGGACGACGTCGGTGTCACCGCCGATCGGTGTCCCCTCGGCGACCGAGGGTTCGAGGAACGAGCCCGGCCGGATGCCGAAAAGGGTGAGGTCGACGGGGGTTCCACCGTCGGTCTTCGCGTTGACGATGGTGTTGCCGAACAGTTCGGCCCGGGCGACGTCCGGGCGGGCACGCCAGGCGTCCGCCTGGTCCTCCGTGACCACGGATCGGGAGAACGCGGAGTCGGTCTTGGTCCCCTCGGCGAAGGCGAACGCCTGGACCGGTGTGCGCTGCAGGGCGGAGACACCGTCGACGACGAGACCGGACGACAGGCCGGACAGGATGACCATGAGGATCGAGATGAGCGCGACGACCGCGCCCATCAACAGGAAGCGAGTACGCGCGAACCATAGTTCGCGCATGGCAAGAAACATGTGGAGTCCTTCGTGGGCTGGACCGGACAGGTACCCCCGATCTTCTCGACGGCACGTCGATATCTTACCGACATGCTGTCGGCATCTTTACGTGACGGTTACTACATCAGGTAGTAATCGCAGGTGAGAGAAGTATTCTGACCTCATGGCCGTCGACGTGGAAACCGTGAGGCGCATGCGCGCGGTCTTCGTGTGCGGAATCTCGGTCACCCTGAGCATCGCCGCGCACGCAGTCGCGGGCGGTGCCGTGCCGCATCAGGACGTGCTGGTGCTCCTCGCCGGTTCGGCTGTCGCCTCCGGTCTGCTCGCTGCGGAGACCCGCCTTCCGGTGCCGCTGCTCCTCGTCCTCGCTCAGGTGACAGGGCACCTCGTGCTCGGATTGCACGACGGCCATCTGCACACCCCGACGGTCGGGATGCTCGTCGCCCACGCCGCCGCGGTCGCCGTGGCGGCGCTGCTCCTGCGCGGCGCCGAGAAGGGCTGCGAGGTGGCACTCGCGGCCTTGCACCGGATCTTCCCCGAGCTGTTCCGCGCACCGCCCGTGGCCGTAGCGGAACCCACCCGCATCGCCCACCGGCCCCGCGTGGGCCCGGGGGTCCTGCTCGTCGGCGGGGTGGGAAGTCGCGGGCCACCCGCAGTTCTCCGTCAGATCCCTCATCCGGTCGTCTCCGACGACCGTTCGTTCGGCGTGCCCGTATGCCGCCACCGATCCACGGAGAATCATGAAGAAGACCCTGCTCTGCACCGCGAGCATCGCCGTCGCCACCACACTGTTCGCGACCGCTTGCGGATCCGGGACCGCCACGACCTCGGCAGATGCCGTCGTCGTCACCGATGCCTGGGTGAAGGCCTCCGACACCGGGATGACCGGCGCCTTCGCCGAGATCGAGAACACCGGAAGCGACGACGCGCACATCGTGGGCGCGTCCAGCCCCTCGTCCGCCTCCACCGAACTGCACGAGATGGTGTCCGCGGAGGGCACCCCGATGGTCATGCAGGAGATGGGCGACGGGCTCGTCGTCCCTGCCGGAACCACCCACACCCTCGCTCCCGGCGGCGATCACCTCATGCTCATGGACCTCGCCGAACCTCTGAGGCCCGGCAGCACGGTGAGCTTCACGCTCGAGTTCGCGGACGGTTCCACCGAGGAGTTCACCGCCCAGGTCCGCGACTTCGCCGGAGCGCAGGAGGAATACGTGCCGGCCCACGGAGCGGCGCACGATGGCTAGGTTCACCCGACGCGCTCTGCTCGGTGGTGGTGTCGCCGCACTGGGTGCCGCGGGACTCGGCGCGGTCGGGGGCGGGACGGCGGTCGCGTCCCGCATCCCCGAGCCGATCGGCGCGCGGACCGTGGAGATCCACGGCACCCATCAGGCCGGTGTCGACACCCCCGCGCAGTCGTTCGCGTCGTTCGTGGCACTGGACCTCGCCGACGGTGTCGATCGCGACGGGCTCGTCGGGATCATGCGGGTGTGGGCCGAGGACGCCCGGCGCCTCACCACCGGCACTCCCGCGCTGGGCGACACCGAACCCGAACTCGCCGTCGACCCGGCCCGGCTGACGGTCACGGTCGGCTACGGTCCCGCGGTCTTCGACGCCGCGGGCCTGACCGATCTGCGACCGGCGTGGCTGAAGCCGCTGCCGGACTTCCCGATCGACCGACTCGAGGAACGATGGTCCGGAGGCGACCTGCTGTTGCAGGTCTGCGCCGACGACCCGGTGACCGTCTCGCACGCTGTGCGCACACTCACCAGGAGCGTGCGATCGCTGGCGACGGTCCGCTGGATCCAGCGCGGATTCCGGCGTGCGGCCGGCACGCGGCCCGACGGGACGACGATGCGCAACCTCATGGGGCAGGTCGACGGCACCGTCAATCCCGTCCCACACAGCCCGGACTTCGACCGGCAGGTGTGGAATCCGGGCGACCCGCCGTGGATGGCCGGCGGCACCTCGCTCGTGCTGCGTCGGATCCGCATGGAACTCGACACGTGGGACGAGCTGGACCGTCCGGCTCGCGAGCTCGCGGTCGGCCGACGACTGTCGAACGGTGCTCCGCTGACGGGTTCGGAGGAACACGACGACGCCGACTTCGAGGCGACCGACCGGTTCGGCATCCCGGTGATCCCACCCGAATCGCATGTCGCACGGGCGCGTCCCCGCACCGGCGACGAGCAGTTCCTGCGACGGGGGTACAACTACGACGACCAGGACGGTGTCGGACTGCTGTTCGCCGCCTACCAGGTGGACGTGGAGCGTCAGTTCGTCCCGGTGCAGCAGCGCCTCGCCGAGCACGACGCTCTGAATCCGTGGATCACCCCGATCGGGTCGGCCGTCTTCCTCCTCCCGCCGGGATTCGGTCCCGACGGGTATCCCGGCGACGTCCTGCTGGGTGTCTGAGACAAGTCCGCGACGGATCCGGAATCGAGGTCTAGCCTCGATTGTGTGACCGAGATTACACAGATACGTCAAGGCTTCGCGTCGCTGCGGGAAGGCGGTCTGAACTGGGACGCCTTCCCGCTGCGTCTGTTCGCGAAGGGCAACGCAGCACATTGGGACCCGATGGACATCGACTTCTCCCACGACGCCGACGACTGGTCCTCGCTCAACTCCGAGCAGCGCCGCAGTTCGACCTATCTGGTCGCGTTGTTCGTCGCCGGCGAGGAGGCCGTCACGCAGGACATCCTCCCGTTCCTCCGCGCGATGGAGGCGGAAGGGCGGCTGGGTGACGAGATGTACCTGACGCAGTTCTGCTACGAGGAGGCCAAGCACGTCCAGGTGTTCCGTCGCTGGATGGACACCGTGGGACTCACATCCGACCTGCATCCCTTCGTCGCCGAGAATCCCTACTACCGGAAGCTGTTCTACGAGGAACTGCCACACAGCCTCCGCGTCCTCGATCGGGATCCGTCGCCGGCCAACCAGGTCCGCGCGAGCGTCACCTACAACCACGTCATCGAGGGCAGTCTCGCGCTGACGGGTTACTACGCGTGGCAGAAGGTGTGCACGAAGTTCGGGATCCTGCCGGGCATGCAGGAGATCATCCGGCGCATCGGCTCCGACGAGCGCCGGCACATGGCCTGGGGCACGTTCACCTGTAGACGGCATGTGGCAGCGGACGATTCGAACTGGAACGTCGTGCTGCAGCGGATGGAGGAACTGCTTCCCCTCGCGACCGGCATGATCCAGTGGCAGAACGAGCAGTTCGACGAACAGCCCTACGGTCTCGACAACGACGAGTTCATCTCCTACGCGGCGGACCGCGCCCGGAGACGGCTCGGCGCAATCGAATCCGCGCGCGGACGTCCGCTCGAGGAGATCGATCTCGATTTCACTCCCGCGGTACTCGAGGAACGTTTCGGCGACGAGGACGCTGCCGCGCTTGCCGCGGTGCCTACTCCCGATCGCATCCCGGCGGAGCGAGCGGGGGAGTAGTCAGAGCAACACGCCCACAACGAGCGCGATCAACACGAGAACGGCGACGGCCCCGATGGCCACCGTTCTCGTGTTGCCGCCGCTGCTCTCCTCCTCGGTGTCGGGGGTGAGCACGGGAACGGGCGCGGACTCCTTCGCGGCGCCGCGCGCGTCCACGAAGTTCTCGGCCTCGACACGCCGCTCGAGTTCGCGCAGTCGCGCGAGACCACCGGTGAGAACGTCGGTTTCGTCGTAGGAGGGCGGCAGCCCGATCCGGGTCTTGTTGGTCTCGCGTGCCGGGGTGAATCCGGCCGCGAGGATCGCCGCGCCGAGCGCTGCCGTCTGCTCCGGGCCCGGTCCGACGAGGCTGCGCACCATGAGCTTCGTGGCGAGGCTGTTCGCGATCTCCTGGATGTGGGTGCGGTCGCGTGCGACGAGACCGTCGCCCATGACGACGACCGCCTCGAGATTGTCCGGAATCCAGCCGAACGATCCGAGGGCCGTGGCGAGTTGGGCCGCCGGGGACGGAGCGCCCTGAGCGGGAGTGCGATAGGCCTTGCCGGCGGGCACACCCGAGCGCACGAGGGTGACGGTCGATCCGCCGTCGTCGAGGTGGAAGACTCCCACGAGTTGGCCCGGGGTCTCGGATATCTCGGAGGCGTACCAGGCGGCGGCCGCCTGCGCGTCGGACACGAGGTCGACGTGTCGCAGATCCGCGTAGTCCAGGGCCGCGCGCAATGTCGCGATGGTGTCCGGATCCCAGTGCGACGGGTAGGTCGCGGCGTAGCCGGGGTCGCTGTCGCGGTCCATACCGCCGAAGGTCGGCAGTGGGTGGCACTCCCGCAGCAGGCAATGGATGGCGGTGGCCATCGCGTCCTCGGCGCGATACATGCGACCGTCGCTCGCGGTGATGCCCGAGGCATCGCCCACCCGCGTGAGGAAGCCCGCGATCGTGCGCGCTTCGTCTCCGTGCGCCACGCTGCCGAGCGACGTGTTGCCGTCGTGGTCGACGTGCAGGACGGAGTCGCGGGCGAGGACGACAGGGTCGGGAGTGCCGGGTTCGTTGGATGCGATGACCGCCGTGGACACGACTCGCCCGATCCGGAGGCCGACACCGATTGCCATGTCTTCCCTTCCTCGAGAGGCTGCTCGTCCGTCTTGCTGCCGAGGACCCGACTCGCTCCGGGTGCGCCGGACAAATGCACCGCTTCGGGCGCGAAGAACGATTGTGGCAGACAGGGAGGAAAGTGCCGACCTTACTTTCCGGTAAGTACGTGTTACAGTCCGTACCGCCGTGACGAGGGACACACGGCTCCGTGGATCCAGGTGGAGGAACAACATGGTGGGGCGTGCTCGGAAGTGGATGGCCGCGGCGGTCACGTCGACGGTCCTCGTGGGCGGGCTTCTCGGAACCGCGACGACAGCGGGAGCCGAGACGGACTTCTATCTCCCGCCGGAACCGCTGCCGACGGGTGCCCCCGGCGACGTCCTGCGCACGGCACCGTCCGATCTGGCGCTGCGCGCGCCGGTCGCCGAAGGCGTCTTCCCCGGTCAGGGCACCAAACTGCTGTACCGCAGCAACGACGCCAAGGGCGCGCCCAATGCGGTGAGCGGAACCTATATCGAGCCGTCGACGCCGTGGAACGGTCCCGGCGACCGGCCGCTCGTCGCGCTGGCCATCGGCACCCACGGTCAGGGTGACCAGTGCGCACCGTCCCGCAATCTCGGGGCGCTCGTGAACTACAACCCACCCCTCGACTTCTTCACCGAATACGAGGTGCTGTCGATCAACGCGCTGCTGCTGCGCGGCATCGCCGTGGTCGTCACCGACTACGACGGTCTCGGTACGCCGGGGCACCACACCTACGTGAACCGCGCCGCCGAGGCGCACGCGGTGCTCGACTCGGTGCGCGCGGCGCTGAAGCTCGAGAACGCGTCGGTGACCGAGAACAGCCCGGTCGGCCTCTTCGGCTACTCGCAGGGCGGCGGCGCGTCGGGCGCTGCGGCCGAGCTCGCACCCGAGTACGCCCCCGAACTGAACCTCGTCGGCGCCTATGTGGGTGCTCCGCCCGCCGACCTGGTGGCCACGCTGAAGCAGATCGACGGCACACTGCTCACCGGTGCCATCGGGTACACGATCAACGGCCTGGCCGACGCCTACCCGGAGATCCGCGACGAGATCGACGCCGAGGTCAGCGATCGCGGCCGCGAAATGCTCGCTGCCGTGGCGAACCAGTGCGTCCCGGAGACGGTCGCGAACTTCGCGTTCCAGCGCACCGGTGACTACACCCGCACGGGTGAGCCCCTCGATGTCGTGCTCGACCGCCTGCCCCAGGTCCAGAAGATCCTCGCGGAGCAGCGCATCGGCAACCGCACCCCGGCCGTGCCCGTCCTGCTCCAGCACGGCACGCAGGACGACACCGTCCCCTACGGCCAGGGCCGTCAGCTGGGTCTGGACTGGTGCGACAAGGGCGCGACCGTGCAGTTCCTGCCCAACACGACGCCGCCGATCCTGCCCGGCTTCATCATCAACCACGCGGTGCCGATGATCGGCGGGCTGCCCGAGTCCGTCGCGTACATCGAAGCGCGACTGCGCGGTGAGCCCGCACCGTCGAACTGCGGAGCCTTCTGACGCTCCGATCGAATCCGCAGCCGATCCGGCCCGCATTCCCTTCCGGGGTGCGGGCCGGATCCGCGTGCAGGGACTACACCGAGTGACGAGTGTCGATGATCCGGCGCGCGACGTTCGTCTCGGTCGACGGACCCGGTTCCCAGCGGGAGATCCACGGGCCGGTGCCCTCGCTCGGATCGAGCACGCCGCGCTCGAGCCACTCGTATCTGCCCTCGAGAACGCCGGCCGCGGTGCGACGGTCCTCGGCATCGGTGTTCGTCCACAGGGCGTCGAACAACCTCTCCACACGCAACCGCGACTGCTTGCAGAAGGCGTCGGCCAGTTCGAAGGCCGCGTCGGCTCCCGGATGCCCGTCCACGCGTTGCCGTTCGGCGCGCACACACACGGCGGTTGCGGCGAACAGTTCGCCTCCGATGTCGACGATCCGGCCGAGGAAGTTCTCCCGCTTCTCGAGTCCGGCCTGCCAGCGCGCCATCCCGTAGAAGGTCGAGCGGGCGAGCTTACGCGAACTGCGTTCGATATATCTCAGATGCGGTGCCAGGGAACCGAATTCGTTGTATGTCCGCGGTAGCTGCCCCTTGCCGGCAACGAGCTTCGGGAGCCACCGGGCGTAGAACCCGCTCGCCCGCACCGCGGCCTGCGCCTTCTCCTTACCGGTCGAATCGGGGTCGGCGAGTTCGCCAGCCGCGCGCAGGTGTGCGTCGACCGCCTCGCGGGCGACGAGCAGACGCATGATCTCGCTCGACCCCTCGAAGATCCGGTTGATCCGCAGATCGCGGACGAGTTGCTCTGCGGGAACGGCCCGTTCGCCGCGCGCCGCGAGCGACTCGGCGGTCTCGTACCCGCGCCCGCCGCGGATCTGCACCAACTCGTCGGCGATGAGACATCCCATCTCGCTCGCCCACAACTTCGCCAGCGCCGCCTCGATGCGAATGTCGTTGCGCTGCTCGTCGTTCATCTGACCCGACAGTTCCACGACGGACTCGAGTGCGTAGGTGGTCGCGGCGATGAACGAGATCTTCGCGGCGACGGCTTCGTGCTCACCGACCGGCTTGCCCCACTGCACCCGCTCCGACGACCACTCGCGTGCGATCTTCAGCGCCCACTTGCCGGCACCCGAACACATCGCGGGGATGGCGAGGCGACCGGCGTTGAGCGTCGTCAGCGCGATCTTCAGGCCGTCGCCCTCCCGCCCGATCAGGTTCTCCTTCGGAACCCGCACCTTGTGCAGGCGGGTCACGCCGTTCTCGATGCCGCGCAGGCCCATGAAGGAGTTGCGGCGTTCGACGGTGATGCCGGGCGAATCCGCTTCCACGACGAAGGCGGAGATCCCGCCGCGATGGCCCTCGCTCTTCGGTACGCGGGCCATGACGACGAGCAGTTCGGCGACCACCCCGTTGGTCGTCCACAGCTTGACGCCCTCGAGTTCGTAGGCGCTGCCGTCCTCGACGGGAGTGGCGGTGGACGCGAGTCGCGCGGGGTCGGACCCGACATCGGGTTCTGTGAGCAGGAAAGCCGAGATGGCGCCGCGCGCGCATCGCGGCAGGAAGCGCTGCTTCTGCTCGGGGGTGCCGGCGAGCTTCAGCGGTTCCGGCACGCCGATCGACTGATGGGCCGACAACAGCGCGCCGATGCTGGGATGCACGCAGGCGACGACCGTCAGGGCCCGGTTGTAGGCGACCTGCGACAGGCCGAGGCCGCCGTACTCCTGCGGGATCTTCATGCCGAAGCAGCCGAGTTCGGCCAGTTCACGGACGTATTCGTCGGGTATCCGCGCGTCGCGTTCGATGCGGCCGCCGTCCATCGAACTGCACGCCGCGCGCAGGCGTGCGAGGAACTCCTCGGTGCGGGAGTCCTCGTCGGGTGTCGGTCGCGGGAAGGGGTGGACGAGGTCGAGGGTGAGCCGTCCGAGGAACAGTTCCTTCGCGAAGGACGGCTTGTTCCACTCGGATTCGCGGGCCTGCTCCGCTACTTCGCGAGCCTGCCGCTCGGTGACCTGTGGGGTTCGGACATCGGCGCTGTCTGCCATGACTGCCTCCGGGTCGCGTGCCTACTGGTGAGTATGCACCCGGATGTGTCGCTTATCACAGCTTCGGCCAAGTCGATCATGAAGCGGACGGGATGTGAACGAGATCACTACTGCGGAGGTCGTCGGGGACGTGCCGGTACTGCCGGACGCGCCTACGCTCGAATCGTCACCGACGACGCGCCCCGCCCGTCACTCGCCGATCCCCATCGCGGATCGGAACGGAGGTGGCCATGGAATTCCTGGCCTTCGTCCCCGTCCTGCTCACTTTCCTCGGCGCGCTCTACTTCGCGGCGTGCCGCATCGTCGACCACGAGATCCGATCCGCGGAACGAGAATTCGGCACCGCGACCGGCGATCAGGCCTCCGAGGTGTCGGTGGACTCGGGGGAGACCGGCGTCGACGCGGCCTCGCCGGTCGTCGTCGCGGCGGACTCCGCGGGTCGCACGCGCGGCGGTTCCGGAGCGATCGGAGGGTGAGCCGGACGGCGGCGCCGGTAGAACACGACCCCGCCTGCAGCCACGACGGCAACCGCGCCGGCGACGACGAGACCGACCCGCCTGCCCGTGCGCTCCGGTCGCGAGGACGACTTCGCGGTACACCGCTCGGCCGCGGCCCGCCGGGCCACCGAGAGCAGTCCGCCCGCGACGTCCAGGCCCTTGCGCGCTGCGAACAGTCCGGCCGCACTCGAGCCCTGCGCGAGCGCTACCGCACCCTCGCCGGCCACGCGGAGAGCACCCGCGAGATTGCCGGATTCGTCGTGGCGTCGCACGAATGCCGGAAGCCACACGTCGTCGGTCTCGGCATGAATCAGCTTGCTCATGCGTCCACTCTTCCACACCACCCGGGACCTGCGGTCGTGACCGGAGGAGCGTGTCCCGCGCCGCCTGCCCTGCCCGGGAAGCGGGCAATGGCACCATGGTGGGGTGACTTCACCGCATCAGACAGCAACGGCCACGCTTCACACGAACCGCGGCGACATCGCGATTGCCCTCTTCGGCAACCACGCGCCGAAGACGGTCGAGAACTTCGTCGGCCTCGCTCAGGGCACCAAGGAGTACAAGACCCAGAACGCCAAGGGCGAGACCAGCGGTCCGTTCTACGACGGCGCGGTCTTCCACCGCGTCATCGACGGCTTCATGATCCAGGGTGGCGACCCCACCGGCACCGGCCGTGGCGGTCCGGGCTACCAGTTCGGCGACGAGTTCCACCCCGAGCTGCAGTTCGACCGCGGCTACCTGCTCGCGATGGCGAACGCCGGTCCGGGCACCAACGGCTCGCAGTTCTTCATCACCGTCGGCCCGACCCCGCACCTCAACCGTCGCCACACCATCTTCGGTGAGGTCGTCGACGCCGAGTCGAAGAAGGTCGTCGACGCGATCGCGACCACCGCCACCGACCGCGCCGATCGCCCGGTCGACGACGTCGTGATCAACAGCATCACCATCTCCTGAGAGAGTTCCCATGACGAACCCCGGCTGGGGCTCCGCGGCCGAGGGTGGTGGCCCGCAGCCTCAGCCGCGGTGCGTTCGCCATCCCGACCGCCCGACCCTGCTCGCCTGCTCCCGCTGCGGCCGGCCCGCGTGCCCCGAGTGCCTGCGTCCCGCCTCGGTCGGACAGCACTGCGTCGACTGCGTCGCCGCGGCCGAACGGTCGACACCGCAGGCCCGCACTATCGCCGGCGCACCCGTCCGTTCCGATCGGCCGTCGCCGATCGTGACGTACGTGCTCATCGCGCTGAACGTGCTCGTCTTCGGCATCACCGCCGCGCAGTCGGGCAGCGTGATGACCAACGAGCAGGGCTCGGCGCTGTTCCTCGACTGGGCGCTGTGGCCGCCCATCATCGCCGCGGGTGGCGAGTACATCCGGATCCTCGGCAGCGGCTTCCTGCACTTCGGCCTGCTCCACCTGGCCGTCAACATGTTCGCCCTGTGGGTGATCGGCCGCGACACCGAACTCGTGCTCGGTCGCGCCCGGTACCTCTCGGTCTACCTCGTGTCGATCCTCGGCGGGTCCGCCGCGGTCATGTTCATGGAGACCGGAGCGGTCACCGCCGGGGCGTCGGGAGCGGTCTTCGGTCTGCTCGGCGCACAGGCCGTCATCCTGCTGCGCCTGCGTCGCAGCCCGGCACCCGTGCTGACCATCGTCGGCCTCAACGTGATCATCAGCATCACCATCCCGGGCATCTCCCTGTGGGGTCACCTGGGTGGTCTCGTCGCCGGTGCCGCCGCGACCGCCGCCCTGCTCTACGCCCCGCAGTATCTCGGTGCCGGCACCGACCGGGACCGCATCGTGCGCACCGGCTGGATCGCGCTGGTCGCGGTCGTCGTGGTGACGCTGCTCGCGATCGTGTTCGCGGTGATGCGACTACGCGATCAGCTGGGCGTCTGATCGGGCGCGAGATCGCGCACCGCCAGCGCGGCGTGCACGTTCCTCGGGTCGGTGCCCAGATCCCACCGGCCGAAGATCATCAGGTTCTCCGTGCCGGTCGCGGGGTCGATCGTGTCGACCTCGAGCATCGGCACGCGCCGCCCGAAGCGCGGGTACTCGACGATCCGCACGCGGTGCAACGCCGCGCGCGGGAACTCGCGACGACCCGTCAGCCGCATCGTCGCGATCCCTGCCCCGTCCGGTAGCACCTCGAGGCGCGGCCGCTGCCGCAATGCGAGCGCGACCGTCACGAGGACGAGCACCGCCGCGAAACCCACCAGCACGCGACCGGCCGCGTCGGGAACCGCGACGGCGGCTGTCACGGCGAGGGCGATGCCGGCGGCCGACAACGCCGCGATCGCGGCGGGCGGCGTCGCCCACCGCGGCGGTGTCTCGTCGGGCATCTGCGTCCTCTTCCTATCCGTTCCCCGGGGACCTCTCACGGGGTTGTGCACAGTGTTATCCCCAGGTGGGGATGAATAACATCGGTGTAACCCGAACGTGGGTGGGGGGTCAGCGCCAGTTCATCGTCATGATCAGACCGACCACCATGAACCCGAACCCGATCAGGAAGTTCCAGGCGCCGAGATCGTTCATCCACGTGATCTGCTCGGCCGCGAGGTAGTAGACGATCAGCCACAACAGCCCGATGACCATCAGGGCGAGCATCACCGTCACGTACAACGTGCTCGACGGCGTGCCCTTGACCTTCACCGGTGTGCGGCTCACCGTCCGGGTCGCGGAGACGTCCTTCTTGCGAACCTTCGACTTGGGCATGGTGTCCTCGTTCTCACGTCTCCACCCGTCGTACACGGATGGAGTGGTCGGTCAACTACCTGTTGAGATCACGCTAACGTAAGGCCAGGATCGGAGGTACGACGTGTCGGAACGACGACTGCGCGCGCCCGTGTGGGGTGTCGCGAGCCTCGTCGTGTGCCTCGTGGCCGGTCTGCTCGTGGGCACCACCCGCGGAGTGTCCGAGGGCGACGAACTGCGCGCCGGCGACTCCCCGCGACTGTCCGATCTGGTCCGTGGCGCGCAGGAGAAGGCCGACGAACTGGCCGCCACCCGCGACGATCTCACTGCCCGCATCGACGAACTCCAGGACCGTGCCGCGGTGAACGACGAGGACGTCGCCGCAGTGCTCGACGACCTGTCCGCGATCGAGGACCCGGCCGGACTCGTGGCCCGGAGCGGGCCGGGCGTGACGGTCACCCTCACCGACGCGCCCCGCGACGCCAACGGGCGCTATCCGTCCGGTGCCTCACCCGATGATCTCGTCGTGCACCAGCAGGACGTGCAGAGCGTGCTCAACGCGATGTGGGCCGGCGGTGCCGAGGCCGTGGCCATGCAGGACCAGCGGATCGTCGCGACGTCGGCACCGCGTTGCATCGGCAACACGCTGCTGCTGCACGGACGCACCTACTCACCGCCCTACGTCGTCACCGCCCTCGGCGACCCGGCACGCTTGCAGGCCGCGCTCGACGCCGAACCCGGTATCCGCATCTACAAGCAGTACGCGGCCCGTTATCAACTCGGATACACCCAGCAGGCGTCGGAGGATCTGTCGGTCCCCGCCTACACCGGTAGTTCGTCCGCGCGTTGAGACGTGCCGGGGTCCATTGCCCGAATCGGACACCGGGCGGGTCGCCCTCTACCGAGCACCGGGCGGGTCGCCCTGTACCGACCACTGAGTACCCTCGTCTCATGCGCATTCTCGTCGTCGACAACTACGACAGCTTCGTCTTCAACCTGGTCCAGTATCTGGGTCAGCTCGGAACGACGGCCGACGTGTGGCGCAACGACGACGAGCGGCTCACCGCACCGGGTGCTCTCGCCCGGGTCGCGAAGGACTACGACGGCATCCTCCTCAGCCCCGGACCGGGCACGCCCGAACGCGCCGGGGCGAGCATCGACCTGGTCAAGGCATGTGCCGACAGCAGCACTCCGCTGCTCGGTGTGTGCCTGGGCCACCAGTCCATCGGTGTCGCGTTCGGCGCGACCGTCGACCGCGCCCCCGAACTGCTGCACGGCAAGACCAGCCTGGTCCGCCACAACGGTGCCGGTGTGCTCGCGGGCCTGCCCGACCCGTTCACCGCGACCCGCTACCACTCGCTGACCGTGCTGCCCGAGACCATGCCCGCCGAACTCGAGCCCACCGGCCACACGGAGACCGGCATCGTCATGGCCCTGCGCCACGCGGAGCTGCCGATCCACGGTGTGCAGTTCCATCCCGAGTCGGTGCTCACCCAGGGCGGTCACCGGATGCTCGCGAACTGGCTCGCGGCGTGCGGCGAGGCGCCGGACGAGACGCTCGTCGCGCGCCTCGAGGCGCAGATGGCCCGCGCGCTCGACGGCGGAGCCGCCTGACACACACCCCCGTATCCGACGAGAAAGGCGCCGGTCCCTTCGAGGACCGGCGCCTTTCGTCGTTGATGGCTCGCTCAGCGGATACCGAGCACACCGACTCCCACGGTGATGGGCTGGTTCTTCGAGATCTCCGAACCCGGCGGCTGGGCCTGCGTGATCACGGTGCCGACGAGATCGACGTCGAGCGTCGCCTCACGCGTCTGCTGGAGCTGGGAGGCGTTGCCCGTCCAGCCGGCGCCGCGCAGGGCGGCGAGCGCATCGGAGACCGACCGGTTGGTGATGACCGGCATCTCGATGCGGTCGCCGTTGGACACCCGCACGGTCACCGTCGAACCCTGTTCGGTGGAGGCGCCACCGGCCGGGCTCGTCGACACGACGGTGCCTTCGGTCTCGCTGGAGTCGATGTTCTCGAC
Source organism: Rhodococcus sp. BUPNP1 (assembly GCF_002215235.1). Classification (NCBI taxonomy): domain Bacteria; kingdom Bacillati; phylum Actinomycetota; class Actinomycetes; order Mycobacteriales; family Nocardiaceae; genus Rhodococcus; species Rhodococcus sp. BUPNP1. Next base: position 194,792 of record NZ_NERM01000002.1, on the reverse strand, counting down.
GACGACCTCGAAACCGGCGCCCTCGATGTTGTCGCTCGCCACCTCGACGGTCTGGCCCACCACGTTGGGGACGCGTACCAATTCGGGGCCGGAACCCAGCTTGATGGTGATCGCACTGTCGCGGTCGACGCTCGCGCCCGCACCGGGGGTCTGGTCGACGACGAGATCCTCGTCGTCGGCGGCCGAAGGCTGGCGACCGACATTCGGATCGAGCCGGAGTCCGACGGCGGACAGCTCCTGGGCTGCGCGTTCCTGCGTCATGCCTTCGAGCCGCGGGATCTGCACCTGTTCCGGTCCGCTCGACACCTCGAGGGTGACGGTCGAACCTTCCTCGGCCTGGCTGCCGGGTACCGGCCGGGTGTTGATGACGTTGCCGTTCGCGACGACGGGGTCGCTCTTCTGCTGGATCGAGACCCGGAAGCCGGCATTCTGCAGCTGGCTCTCGGCGATCTCGGCGGAGAGATTGCGGACGTCGGGCACCGCGACCTGGGCGGCCGTCGAACCGGGTCCGAGCGACCACAGGAAGACGCCGACGATACCGACCACGGCGACCGCGGCGATGCCGAGCAGCACCTTCTTGAGCACCGAGCCGCTACCGGAATCGCCGGCGGGTGCCCCGGCCGAGCCGACGGGCGCGACGCGGCTGTGCCGGCCCGTGTTGTTGTCGACGGAGTCGATCAGCGTCGTGCGGTCCTCGTCGGTCATCACCATCGGCGCGCTCGGACGCTGTCCGCTCAGCACGCGGATCAGGTCGCTGCGCATCTCCGCGGCCGACTGGTAGCGGTTCGCGGGGTTCTTCGCCATCGCCTTGAGGATCACCGAGTCGAGCTCGGGCGGCACCGACGAGTTCACCGACGACGGCAGCGGCGGATCCTCCCGCACGTGCTGGTAGGCCACCGCGACGGGCGAGTCACCCTTGAACGGAGGCTCGCCGGTGAGGATCTCGAACAGGACGCAGCCCACCGAGTACACGTCCGACCGGGCGTCGACCTGTTCGCCGCGCGCCTGCTCCGGGGAGAGGTACTGCGCGGTGCCGATCACCGCGGCGGTCTGCGTCATGGGGCTCGCGGCATCGGAGATGGCCCGGGCGATGCCGAAGTCCATGACCTTCACCGCACCGGCCTTGTTGATCATGACGTTGGCCGGCTTCACGTCGCGGTGCACGATCATGTTGCGGTGGCTGAAGTCCAGGGCCGCGCACACGTCGGCGATGATCTCCATCGCCCGCTTGGGGGTCATCGGACCGTCGGCGCGGACGATGTCGCGCAGCGTGTCGCCCTCGACGTACTCCATGACGATGTACGGGAGCGGCCCGGCTTCGGTCTCGGCCTCACCGGTGTCGTAGACGGCGACGATCGCCGGATGGTTCAGCGCAGCGGCGTTCTGCGCCTCGCGCCGGAAGCGCAGGTAGAACGTGGGGTCGCGTGCGAGGTCGGCACGCAACACCTTGATGGCCACATCCCGGCCGAGCCGCAGATCCCGCGCGAGGTGCACCTCGGACATACCGCCGAAGCCGAGGATCTCACCCAGCTCGTAGCGGGAGGAGAGCTTGCGGGGTGTGGTCATGACGTTCCTTGATTGTTCGTACCGTTGCTGGTTTCGGATGAATTGTCGTCCCCTCCACCGGCGGCCTCGGGGTCGGTCTCGTTGTCGCCGTCACCCTCCGCGCCGCCTGTGCCGCCATCGCCGCCACCGGTGTCCTCCGCTGTGGTGGTGGTCGCTGCCGTCGTCGTGGTCGGGGCCGTCGTCGTGGTGGGCTGCTGCGTCGTGGTCGGCTCGGTCGTCGGTTCCGGCGTGGTCGTCGTCGGCTCCGGCGTCGTCGTGGTCGGAGGGGGAGTGAAGGTCTCCGGCTCGACGGGCGGCGGCAGCGGCACGAACGTCGTCGTGGTCTGCGGCGGACGCGTCGTCGTGGTGGTCGCGCGGGTCGTGGTGAGCTGCGTCGTCGGCGAGGGAGCGCGCGGGGTCTCCTCGTCGTCGCTGCTGAACAGCACGATTCCGAGGGTCACGAGGGCGAGCACCACTGCCGCACCTGCAGCCCAGGCCAGCGCGGTGGGGCTCGGCGACCGTCGTCCGTCGTCGTCGGCGGGCACTCCCGCGGTCGGCGGGCCTGCCACCGGCGGCCGGCCGGCCGTGGGCGGCTGGGCCGAGCGGGGAACCGACGAATAGGCCGTCTGGTCGTACTGCGTCGGGTGCAGGGCACGGGTCGAGGACGTGTGGGCCGTCGTCCCGGGAACGCCGGGCGGAAGCACCCGGTTGGCGCTGGTCACCGGCGGCACATTGCCGGGCGGGGGCACGGGTCGTCCGGACCGCACCGCAGCGACGGCGTTGGCGAACTCGCCACCGTTCGAATAGCGGTAGGCGGGGTCCTTCGACATCGCGATCTCGATGAGTTCGCGCACCTCGGGCGGAAGATCCGTCGGCAGCGGTGCCGGGGTCTCCTGGACGTGCTTCATCGCGACCGTCACGACGCTGTCGCCGAGGAAGGGGCGGCGTCCCGACAGCACCTCGTAGCCGACGACGGCCAGCGAGTACACGTCGCTCGCGGACGTCGCCTCCTGGCCGAGTGCCTGCTCGGGTGCGATGTATTGCGCGGTGCCCATCACCATGCCGGTGCGGGTGACCGGGGAGGCGTCGACCGCCTTCGCGATACCGAAGTCGGTGATCTTCACCTGGCCCGTCGGGGTGATGAGGATGTTGCCAGGCTTGACGTCGCGGTGCACCACGCCGGCGTTGTGGGCGGCCTGCAGGGCGCGTCCGGTCTGCTCGAGCATGTCGAGCGCGTGCGGCAGCGACAGGCGTCCGAGCCGCGACAGGACGGCGTTGAGCGGTTCACCGTGCACGAGTTCCATCACCAGATAGGCGATGGACTGGCCCTCGGCGTCGGTGGTCTCGCCGTAGTCGAACACCCCGGCGATGCCGGGATGGTTGAGCTGGGCGGTGGTGCGGGCCTCGAAGCGGAACCGGGCGAGGAAATCCTCGTCGCCGGACAACTCGGCCTTGAGGACCTTCACCGCGACCCGCCGGTCGAGCCGGGTGTCGAGTCCTTCCCACACCTGACCCATTCCGCCGGTCGCGATGAGTCGCTGGAGACGGTAACGGTCGGCGATCATGGCGCCGCTGCTCAGAGCCATGTCAGCCTCCCTGTAATCCGGCCGAGATGACGGCCCGTCCGATCGGGGCGGCCACAGAGCCGCCGGTCGCGGCGAGAGCTCGATCGCCGCCGTCCTCCACGATCACCGCGACGGCGATGCGGGGTTGTTGTGCAGGTGCGAATGCGATGTACCAGGTGTGCGGCGGGGTGTTCCGCGGATCGTTGCCGTGTTCCGCGGTGCCCGTCTTCGACGCGATCTGCACACCCTGGATGGCACCGCCACCACCGGCGTTGTTCTCGGCACCGATCATCAGGTCGGTGAGGGTCGCCGAGACCTCCGGCGAGATCGCCTGGCCCAGCGATTCGGGCTTGGTCTCCTCGAGCACCGTCAGGTCGGGTCCCTGCCGCCGGTCGACGAGATACGGCTTCATGCGCACGCCACCGTTTGCGATGGTCGCGGCGATCGACGCGTTCTGCAACGGAGTGAGGGCCACATCACGCTGGCCGATGCTCGACTGGCCGAGTGCCGCGCCGTCCGGGATGGGGCCGACGGTGCTCGCTGCGACGGGCAGCGGGACGTCGAGGGTCTCGCCGATGCCGAGCTTCTCCGCCTGCGAGACCAGGGCCTCGCGTCCGTCGTCGATGCCCATCTCGACGAAGGCCGTGTTGCACGACCGCGCAAACGCCTCCCGCAGCGTCACCGTCGGTGCGTCGCCGCATGCCGCTCCGCCGTAGTTCTCGAGGGTCGTCGCGGTGTCGGGCAGGGTGATCTGCGGCGCCGCGGTGAACTGCGTGTCGGGGGTGACGCCGTTCTCGAGCGCCGCCGCCGTCACGACGACCTTGAAGGTCGAGCCCGGAGGGTAGGTCTGGGAGATCGCGCGGTTGAGCATCGGCTTCTCGGGATCGGCGTTGAGCTCGTCCCAGGCCTGCGAGGTCGCGGCGCCGTCGTGTCCCGACAACCGGTTGGGGTCGTAGCTCGGCGTGCTCACCATCCCGAGGATCCTGCCGGTGCTCGGTTCGATCGCGACCACCGAGCCCGTGTAACCCTTCGAGGTCAGCTCGTCGTAGGCCACCTGCTGCACGACCGGATCGATCGTGGTCACGACGTTGCCGCCGCGCGGGTTGCGACCCGACACCAGATCGAACAGGCGACGTCCGAACAGCAGGTTGTCGGAACCGTTGAGCAGCGAATCCTCGGACCGCTCGAGTCCGGTACTGCCGTACTGCATCGAGTAGAAACCGGTCACCGGCGCGTAGGCCAGCGGGCTCATCGGCTGGGTCGGCGGCGCCGGGTATTCGCGCAGGTACTTGTAGCGGCTGTCGGTGGGCACCGACACCGCGAGAGCCTGGCCGGCCGCGACGATCTGTCCGCGCTGACGGGAGTACTCGTCGATCAGCACACGCGAGTTGCGCGGATCGGTGCGGAGATCGTCGGCCTTGATGACCTGCACGTAGGTGGCGTTTGCGAGCAGCGCGACGACCATGAACATCACGGCCATCGCGACCTTGCGGAGCGGACCGTTCATTCGCGCCCCATCATTTCCGTCTTGGCCTCGGCGATCGGCGTGGGCGCCTTCTTACGGGGGATCGCGGGTTGGCGGGCAGCGTGCGAGATCTTCATCAACAGAGCCAGGAGCAGATAGTTTGCGAGCAGCGACGAACCACCGTAGGACACGAACGGTGTGGTCAGGCCGGTCAGGGGGATCAACTTCGTGACACCGCCGACCACCACGAACAGCTGGACGGCGAGGGTGAACGACAGGCCGGCGGCGAGCAGCTTGCCGAAGCTGTCGCGCACCGCCAGTGCCGTGCGCATGCCGCGGACGACGAGGATCAGGAACAACAGCAGGATGGCGGCCAGGCCGATCAGGCCGAGTTCCTCACCGATCGCTGCGACGATGAAGTCGGTCTTCGCGAACGGCACCTGCCCCGGCCGTCCGCTGCCCAGGCCGGTGCCGGCGACCCCGCCGGTCGCGAGACCGAACAGCGACTGGGAGATCTGGTAGCCGGTGTTGTTGTAGTCGGCGAGCGGATCGAGCCAGGTCTCCACGCGCACCCGCACGTGACCGAACATCTGGTACGCCGCGTAGAAGCCGACGGCGAGCAGCGAGAACCCGATGATCAGCCAGCCGACGCGTTCGGTCGCGATGTAGAGCATCACCAGCACGGTGGTGAACAGCAGCAGCGACGTGCCGAGGTCCTTCTCGAAGACCATCACGCCGATCGAGATGATCCAGGCCGCCAGGATCGGGCCGAGATCGCGGGCGCGGGGGAAGTCCATCCCCAGGAAGTGCTTGCCCGCGGTGGTGAACAGATCGCGTTTCGCCACGAGCACCGACGCGAAGAAGATGATCAGCAGGATCTTCGCGAACTCACCGGGCTGGATGCTGAAACCGGGCAGCCGGATCCAGATCTTGGCGCCGTTGACCTCGGAGAACCTGCTCGGCAGCAGGGCCGGGATCGCGAGCGCGATCAGGCCGATGAGACCGAGCGTGTAGCTGAACCGCGCGAGCAGGCGATAGTCGTGCAGGAACACGAGCACGACGATGAACAGCGCGATGCCGAGCGCCGTCCACAGCACCTGCTGCGTCGCGTCGGGCGACGGCGGCGGCAGGCCCATGTAGCGGGCGTTCTCCTGGTCGGACAGGTCGAGCCGGTGGATGAGCACGAGTCCGAGACCGTTGAGCAGCGCGACGATCGGCAACAGCAGGGGATCGGCGTACTTCGCGAAGCGCCGGACCGCGAGGTGCGCGGCGAGGAACAGCGCCGCGAAGGTCGCCCCGTACTTGAGCAGGTCGAGGGTCAGCGCCTGCTCCATCGAGACCTCGACGAGCATGAGCGACACGGTCGTGACACCGATGGCCGCGACGATCAGGGCCAGTTCGGTGTTGCGCCGGGTCGACTGGACGGGAGCCGGGGCGAAACCTCCCGGAGGGCTCGGGAAGGCCCCCACACCATGGGACACCGACATCAGGCGCCCACCCTGCAGTTCTGACCGGGGATCTGGGGCGTGGGCTCGGGAGCCGGCTCCATGTTCGGAGCGGGCGCGCCGGGAGTCGGCTCACCCGGCTGGGGTTCGCCGGGCTGGGAGGCCGGTGCCGGTTCGCCCGGCTGCGGCTCACCGGGCGCCGGGGGCTGCACCGCTGTCTCGGTGGGCGGGGTGCCGTTCGGTCCGGGAGCCGGCGTCGGCTCTCCCGGCCCGGGCGCCGGTGCGGGAGTGGGCTCGGGTTCCTCCGGGGTGCACACCGGCAGCAGGTCCAGTTCGGCGAGCCGCTGCATCTGCTCGCGGGTGTCGTCGAGCGACCCCGACGGAAGACCGGCACGGACCTGTTCGCGGGCGGCGGGCCACAGATCGTCGACGAGCATCACCCGGCACGATGCGCTGGCGGGGTCGACGAGCGTGAGGTCGCCCTCGTCGGTGATACACCCGACGCGCGCGGGCTCCTGCAGGGAGTAGCCGAAGACGTCGCCGGGGATGCCGCGCAGCACGGTCACGCGACCGTCGTCGGCGCCGACGTAGTAGTTGTTGCGGATCAGCTGGCGGCCGACGAACAAACCGCCGACCAGCACCGCGATCACCACGACGGCGGCGACGGGCCACCACAGGCGGCTGCGCTTCTTCTTCGGCTCGGGCTCCGGGGCCTTGTTGATGACCCGCTTGGGGGTGGCGCGCGGCGGTCGCATCGCGGCGGCGCGACCCGCCGCGGTGTTCGGCGGGGGAGTGTCCTCGTCGTCGTCCGCCGATGCCGCACCGGCGACGATGGGATGCGACTGGCCGTAGTCGAGATCGATCACGTCGGCGACGACGACGGTGACGTTGTCGGGGCCGCCGCTGCGCAGCGCCAGCTCGATGAGCCGGTCGGCGCACTCGTCGTGCGTGCCCTGCCGCATGGTGTCGGCGATCGTCTCGTCGCTGACGACGTCGGACAGGCCGTCGGAGCACACCAGATAGCGGTCGCCGGCACGGGCCTCGCGCACGGTGAGGGTCGGTTCGACCTCGCTGCCCGTCAGCGCGCGCATGATCAACGACCGCTGCGGGTGCGTGTGCGCCTGCTCGGGGGTGATGCGGCCCTCGTCGACGAGCGACTGCACGAAGGTGTCGTCGCGGGTGATCTGGGTGAGCTGGCCGTCGCGCAGGAGGTAGGCGCGGGAGTCGCCGATGTGCGCGAGGCCGAGCTTGCTGCCGGCGAACAGGATGGCCGTGAGCGTCGTGCCCATGCCGTCGAGTTCGGGCTCTTCCTCCACCTGGTCGGCGATGGAGGCGTTGCCTTCGCGGACGGCCGCGGCGAGCTTGCCGAGGAGGTCGCCACCCGGCTCGTCGTCGTCGAGGTGGGCGAGCGCCGCGATCATCAGTTGCGAGGCGACCTCACCGGCTGCGTGACCGCCCATGCCGTCGGCGAGGGCGAGCAGGCGGGCACCGGCGTAGACGGAGTCCTCGTTGTTGGAGCGCACAAGGCCGCGGTCGCTGCGGGCGGCGTATCGGAGTACGAGGGTCACGGGCGGAGCTCGATCACGGTCTTGCCCACCCGGACCGGAGTTCCGAGCGGGACACGGACAGCGGTGGTGACCTTCGCGCGGTCGAGATACGTGCCGTTCGTCGACCCGAGGTCTTCGACGTACCAGTCGGAACCTCGCGGCGACAAGCGTGCGTGGCGCGTGGACGCGTAGTCGTCGGTCAGCACGAGTGTGGAGTCGTCGGCACGGCCGATGAGAACCGGTTGGGTGCCGAGCGTGATCCTCGTGCCGGCCAGCGCGCCCTGCGTGACCACCAGGTACTTGGCGGTCTTGTTACGGCTCAGCGTCGGCAACACCGACTGCTTGGGGGAGTAACGCGGGAGCGGTCGCGCGGCACCGGCGTAGATGTCGGACCGGAGCGTGCGCAACACCGCCCATACGAACAACCACAGCAGGAGGAGGAATCCCGCTCGGGTCAGCTGCAGAATCAGCCCCTGCACGGTGCATCCTCCTTCGGGGTAGTCGACCGGTCGTGTTCCTGGTCGTGCGGTCACTCACAATACGGACACCGGACGACTCCATGCAGCGTCCGACGCGCTGTCACACGCGTCGGACGGTATGAACGGGTCCGGTCGGTCCTTCGATACCGGCTGATCAGAGGATGCGCACGAGGATTTCGGAGTGCCCGGCGCGAATCACGTCACCATCGGCGAGCTGCCAGTCCTGAACCGAGGCGCCGTTGACCGTCGTGCCGTTCGTCGACCCGAGATCGGAGAGCATCGCGACCTGGCCGTCCCAGCGGATGTCGATGTGGCGACGCGAGACGCCGGTGTCGGGCAGGCGGAACTGTGCGTCCTGACCGCGGCCGATGATGTTGCTGCCCTCGCGGAGCTGGTAGTAGCGGCCGCTGCCGTCCTCGAGCTGGAGTGTCGCGGTCAGCACCCGACCGGCGGCCGGGGACTGGTAGCCGGCCTGCTGGTAGCCCTGGTCGTAACCGGGAGCCGCGGCGGCGTAACCCTGGTCGTAGCCGCCCTGCTGCGCGCCGTACTGCTGGTCGTAACCCGGCTGTGCGTAGCTCTGCTGACCGTAGGCCTGCTGGTCGTAGCCACCCTGCTGGTAACCCTGGTCCTGGTAGCCCTGGTCGTAACCGGGCTGCGCGTAGCCCTGCTGGCCGTACGCCTGCTGGTCGTAGCCACCCTGCTGCGGGTAGTCGTGGCCGTAGTCCTGGCTGTACGCCTGCGGCTGGGCGCCCTGCGCACCGTAGGCCTGCTGGTCGTAACCGCCCTGGTCGTAGCCGCCCTGCTGGTAGTCCTGCTCGCTGTAGGCCTGGCCGTACGCCTGCTGGTCGTAGCCACCCTGCTGGTCGTAACCGCCCTGAGCCTGGTCGTAGCCGGCGTTGCCGTAGCCCTGGTTGTAGCGCTGCTCCTGGCCGACGTGCGCGTGACCGTTGCGTGCGTACTGCGGTTCCGCCTCGGCGGGGTCACGGCTGGGGTCGTAGCCGGGGTTCTGCGTCATTGGGCCAGCTCCTGGTTCAGATGTCACGGGTGGGCGGTTCTGTGGGTTCCGCGGTGACGGAGCACGCGTCGCTGAGCGCCCCGCATCGGGATCGACCGAGCCGCGAGTCCGGAACTGCCCGGTGTGCAGTGCCGACGACGACTCGAAGACGACTTGGATCTCACCGTATGTCTGCCATCCCTGTTCTCGGATGAAGTCCTCAAGGTGACGGGAGAATGCCTTCACAGTCAAGTCCCGATCCGCTGCGAGGGCGTCGTGATCGGTTTCGCTGATCGTGATGACGTAGTGATTGGGGGCGAGCATGTGGCCCCGGTCGAGCTGTTGGACGCCGTCCGTTGCCTCCTGCTGCAGCGCCGCCTCGACTTCCTGGGGCACGACGCCGCCGCCGAACACGCGGGCGAAAGCGTCGCCGATCGCGGCCTGGAGTTTGCGCTCGAAGCGCTGGGCGATACCCATGGCGACCCCCTTTCCGTACTCAGCGTGTCGCAATGCAGATCTCGTCACTGCATGGTATCCACTTTTCCCCGGATTCGACCCTGCGGTATTCGGCACGTCTCCCACGGATGTGCTCGACAACCGAGCCGGCGGCGCTCGCAGCCCGCTGACCAGGCGAATAGTTGTTTGGCTCCGGTGTGTGTTACTGTTTTCGGCGTTGCTCGGGCGAGTGGCGGAATGGCAGACGCGCTGGCTTCAGGTGCCAGTGTCCTTCGGGACGTGGGGGTTCAAGTCCCCCTTCGCCCACAGGTGCAGTTCCACGAACTGCGACGGACGAGGCCACGAACTCTTCGGAGATCGTGGCCTCGTCCTTTTTCGCTCCCGTTTTCCTGGGCCGGCCGGCCCCGGTCCCGGCTACTCACTCGGCCAACTCCTCGGTACCGGCACGCCCGTGGGCACCCGGGTGTGTCGATTGCCGTGCGCGGCGGCGAGTTGCGGTCCGGTGAGATACAGAGCGAGGGACAGATCGGCGTTCTCCACCCGCGCGCCGCGGAGGTCCGCGCCGAGCAGGTCCGCTCCCGCGAGGTCGCATCCTCGGAGATCGGCGCCGATGAGCAATGCATTCCGCAGATCGGCCCCGCACAACCGGCGGCCGCGCAGGTCGGTGCCGGCGAGATCGGCGCCCGGGACGAGATCGGGATTCATCCGTCCGTCGTCCGCGAAGTACGAAGCCCGCACCTCTTCGCTGACCTCCATGAGGACCGGCCGAACGCGGGCACGTATCCCGTCGATCTCGAGGGACTCGAGTTCGTCCACGCTCCTTCGGGTCAGGGAGGCAAGGGATGCGACGAGCTCCCGCGCGTCGTCCGCGAGTTCCGGATCGTAGGTGCGTTGCTGGGCTTCGAGCAGATGCCACATCATCTCGTGCAGCTCTTTCACGACGGCGAACGCCGAGAACATCCGGCCGCGGGTGTCGGGTCGGTCCCGCCAACTCGCGCCGGCGAACAACCGCTGGGAGACCGCCTGTCCCGCACCGAAACAGTCGAAGACCGTGCACCCGCGGAAACCGCGGGACGGCAACGTCTCATGGATGGTGCACGCGAAGGACGCATCGAGATGCCGGCACGGTGACCCGGCGGGCTTGTCCTCGGCGAAATCCGAAGACCTCGTGAAACCGAAAGCCGTACAACACAGTGCGAAGCAACGGCTGCAGTCGCCCCGGAGGTCGGATCGATGAACGGTCGGCGACGGGGACGAGGGAAGCGATGGGGTGAACATGTGAACTCCGAGAGTCGATTCCGATGCACGACGGGATCGGGGAACCCTGGCGCGGGTTCCCTCTCGGGGCACACGGAATCACCGCCGCCTGCAGGCGCGGTTCGCGGACGGCGCGGGACCTCTGTCTCACGGATACACGGTGCTGATCACTGGCCATGAAAATACCAGTCGGCACGCGCGGTGTCAGCGGGCCGGACGGCTGTCGTCGGACCTCGGGAAGACCCCGCGTTCAGACGCTCGCCTCGCGCGACCCCACGTGCGTCAGAGTGAGGCGCAGCAACTCGCCGAGGGCGTCGCGACTACGCGTCAGGCACGCGATCCGGCCGTCGAGATCCTCGATCTCGCCGACGAGACGAGCGGCGAAATTCCTGTCGCACTTGCTCGTCCACGTGCCTTCCCGGTCGTCGCGCTGCTCGAGGACGATCGAGACCAGACGCGTGGGCACGCCCGAGCCGACGAGGTCGCGGATCAGTTTCGCGCGTGCCACGTCGTCGTCGGTGTAGTCGCGGTAACCGTTCGCACCCCGTTCGGGATGGATCAGGCCTTCCTGTTCGTAGTACCGCAGCATCCGGGTGCTGAGGCCGGTTCGCCGGGACAGCTCGCCGATTCGCATGACTCTCCCCGTTTCGGGCTTGACCTTGACACCGATGTCAACGTTCAGCATGGTGCCATGACCGATACCGACGCTCGTGAACCGGCGAGAATTCCCACGGCGACGACGACGTCGAACGCTTCTTCGACCGGCCACGCACTTCCGTGGGCGACGCTGATCGCCCTGTCCTTCTCGACGTTCGCGACGGTGACCGTGGAGATGCTCCCGTCCGGACTTCTCCCGCAGATCGGACGTGGCCTGGGTGTCGAGCCTGCCGTCGTGGGAGGTCTGGTCACCGCGTGGGCGCTCACGATCGCCGTGACCAGCATGCCGCTCGTCCGGGTCACGCGGAACGTCCGCCGCACCCGGTTGCTCCCGGCCGCGCTCGCCGTGGTGGCCGCCGCGGTGCTGGCGACGTCGCTCGCTCCCACCTTCGAGATCGCCCTCGCCGGCCGGATCGTCTCCGCGGCCGCGCACGGTGTGTTCTGGGCGGTGATCGTCGTGTACGTCTCCGAGATCGTGCACCCCGACCGGATCGGGAGGGCCTTGGCGATCGTGCTCGCGGGTCCGGCCGTCGCGGGACTGGTGGGCCTTCCGATCGGGGCGGCGCTGGTCGACATCGTGGGCTGGCGCGGTGTCTTCGGTAGGGCATCGGCGGTTCTGGCGGTCACCGCGATCGCCCTGGCACTGATTCTCACCGACCCCGGGAGGACCACCGGGAGTGAGGGGAGCTTCGGGGCGGACGAGCGCACCTCGGGCTCGGGCTGGGACCGCAGCGCGATCGCGTCGACGGGCACGGCACTGGCAGGAACACTGGTGCTCCTGGGACATTTCGTGGTGTTCACCTACATCTCGATGATCGTCACCGACGCGGCCCGGTTCGGATCCGGATCGCTGGCGATCGTCCTGGCGGTGTTCGGAGCGGCCGGCGCTGTCGGTGTCACCGTCTCGGGATGGCTGTCGGATCGCTGGCCGAGAGCAACCGTTCCCGCCACGGTCCTCGTCCTGCTCACGGCCTTCGTCATCGTGGCCGTCGCGCCGACCGTGCCGGTGTTGTTCGTGCTCGCGATCGTGCTGTGGGGACTCGTCTCCGGGGTGTTCCCGCCCGCGATGCAGGTCCGGGTCCTCCGACTGGCATCCGCGCGATTTCGCACGACCGCCGGCGGGGTCGTGGTCGCGACCTTCAACCTCGGTGTCGCCGCCGGTGCCGCTCTCGGGGGCGTGGTGGTCGGTTCCGGTGTCGACCGTCTGGCCCCGGTCGCCCTGGCCGTCACCGCGGTCGGTGCAGTCGCTCTCGTGCTCCTCGCCCGGACGGCTCCGGAACCGTCTGCGTGATCCGGGCAGCGGCCGATGACTTCGCGTGGTTCGCGGGGTCTTCCTCTTCGTACCGATCGATCGGGATGTGAGGAGAAGAGAGTGGCCCAATTGCTGCGAGTACAGAACTTTTCGGTGTCGAGCGACGGTATCGGCGCGAGGGAGGACCAGAGCTTCGAGAGTCCCTTCGGTCTGGATCCGGGTCCGATGTTCGAGTGGGCCGGCGCCACGGCGAGTTGGCACCTGCGCACCGAACCCGGCGGGAGCCGCGGGCTCGACGACTACTTCATCCGGGACTTCTCCTGCAATATCGGTGCGGAGATCATGGGACGCAACAAGTTCGGTCCTCAGCGGGGTCCATGGGAGGACCACGAGTGGCAGGGCTGGTGGGGTGACGAGCCGCCGTTCCATACCCCGGTGTTCGTGCTGACCCATCACGAACGTCCGTCCTTCACACTCTCCGACACCACCTTCCACTTCGTGAACGGCGAACCGGCTGCGGTGCTCGAACAGGCCCGCGTCGCGGCGCAGGGCAAGGACGTTCGCCTCGGAGGCGGCGTCTCCGTCATCCGCGAGTTCCTCGACGCCGATCTGGTGGACACCATGCACGTCGTGGTGTCGCCGGTGCGGTACGGCACCGGTCTGAAGCTCTGGGAATCCCCGGACGAGCTACGGGACCGTTTCCACCTCGAGGTCGTGCCGAGCGCGAGCGGGGTGGTGCATCACCTGTTCTGGAGGAAGTGAACGCCCGCGACCGGCGCATAATGGGAGATGGGGGGCAGGAGGTCGTCATGCGTGCTCTGAGTGGCCTGTTGGATGTCGTGCTCGGACTTCTCACCGCCCTGCTCGGCACCGTTCTGGGGATCGTCGCCGCTGTGGTGATGCTCCTGGGTGCAGTGTTGTGCGTGACGATCCTGCTGATCCCACTGGGCATCCCCGTCATCCGGCTCTCCCGCCGGTTGTTCACCCTCGCCGGGAAGATGATGCACGTGCCGTGACGTCTCGCGACGAATCGACGAGGCGCTCGACCGCCTCGTGAGGCGCTCGGGCGTGTCGTCCACCGGCCTGCGGAACCTCTTCGGATCGGCCCCGCATTCTCGAGGAATGTGGGGCCGATTCTTGTGTCCATCGCGGTGTCATGCACCTCTACCTGCGCAAATAGTCTGAGCATCCCGTCGGTTGCCGTAAATACCCTAGGGGGGTATGGTATCCGGCAGGACGACCGACGCGACAAGGACGACTCCGATGCCGAATACCCCGAGCGAGACCGTGCACACCGATGCCGTCGCCCACGACGACGCACATCAGCACAGCTACATCGCCAACAACACCAAGGCCGACTACCTCAAGCGACTGCGTCGCATCGAGGGGCAGGCCCGCGGCCTGCAGCGGATGGTCGAGGAAGAGAAGTACTGCATCGACATCCTTACGCAGATCGCGGCGATGAAGAAGGCCCTCGAGGCCGTCGCGCTCGGCCTGCTCGACGAGCACATGGCGCACTGCGTGGCCGGTGCCGTGCGCACCGGCGGCGACGAGGCCGACCTCAAGTTGAAGGAAGCCAGCGACGCCATCGCGCGCCTCGTCCGCTCCTGATCGTCCCGACCCGTTCACGACCCGTATCCGAGGAGTTCCCATGAGCCAGACCAGCACCTACACCGTCACCGGCATGACCTGCCAGCACTGCGTCGCGTCGGTCACCGAGGAGGTCCAGGAGATCCCGGGCGTCGAGAACGTCGAGGTCGATCTGGCCACCGGTGCCGTCACCGTCACGAGCGCCGAGTCCCTCGACGATGCCGCCGTCGCGGCCGCCGTCGAGGAGGCCGGCTACAGCCTCGCATGAACACCCCGGCCAAGCTCACCGGCTTCGTCGCCGCCGTAGCCGCGGTCTTCGGTATCGCGCTGCTCGTCGGCGCGACCGTCGGTCCGGTGGAGGAGCAGACCGAGGATCCGACCGCGAGCGCCCACGACGCCGGTCACGGTGAGGACACCGCCACCGGCAGTGCCGCGGAAACACCTGCCGCGGAAACACCTGCTGTGGAAGACATCCCGGGAGGTCTGATGACGTATCGGAACGGCTATGCCCTCGCACTCGCCGAGACGAACCTCGAGTCGGGTGAGGGCAGGAACCTGACATTCGCGATCAACGGTCCCGACGGTATGCCGGTGACCGACTTCGACGTCACCCACGACAAAGAGCTGCACCTGATCGCCGTGCGCCGCGACTTCACCGGCTTCCAGCACGTCCATCCCGTGCTCGACGAGATCACCGGCATCTGGTCCGTCGACGTCGACCTCACGCCCGGCACGTGGCGGGTCTTCACCGACTTCACGCCCACCGGGGGAGAGCCGCTCACGTTGGGCACCGACCTCGCGGTGGCAGGCGAATTCGTCCCTGCCGCACCGGAAGCCGACAACCGCACCGCGACCGTCGACGGCTACGAGGTCGCCCTCGACGGCGACCTGTCGTCGGGTAACGACGCGATGCTCACCCTCACCGTGAGCAAGGACGGACAGCCGGTCACCGACCTGCAGCCCTATCTCGGTGCCTACGGACACCTGGTGGCACTGCGCGGCGGCGACCTCGCCTATCTCCATGTCCACCCGGACGGGACACCCGGCGACGGCACCACTCGACCCGGTCCCGAGGTCGTCTTCCACACCTCCGTCCCGAGTGCCGGCACCTATCACCTCTATCTCGACTTCCAGCACGACGGAGTGGTTCGCACCGCGGCGTTCACCCTCACCGCCGGAGGCGCCGGCGAGGTGCAACCGGGGTCCGGCACACACGGTGACCACAGCCATTCCGGCCGCTGACGGCCCTTTTTCGAGGAGACACACATGACCACGCAGAGTCAGCCGGTCGCCGCCGAATCGATCGAACTCGCCATCACCGGCATGACCTGCGCATCCTGCGCCAATCGCATCGAGCGCAAACTCAACAAGCTCGACGGCGTCACCGCGACCGTCAACTACGCCACCGAGAAGGCGAAGGTCACCTACCCCGACGACATGACACCCGAGCAACTCGTCACGGTCGTCGAACAGGCCGGCTACGGTGCCGCACTGCCGCCACCACCCGCTCAGGCGGCGGACCGGTCCGATGACGTGCCTGAAGCCGATCCTGTTGCGGCGCTTCGCCACCGGCTCGTCGTCTCGGCGATCCTGACGGTGCCGGTGATCGCGATGGCGATGATCCCCGCCCTGCAGTTCACCAACTGGCAGTGGCTCTCGCTCACCCTCGCCGCGCCGGTCGTGGTGTGGGGGGCCTGGCCGTTCCACCGGGCAGCATGGATCAACCTGCGCCACGGCACGTCCACCATGGACACCCTCGTGTCGCTGGGAACCCTTGCCGCCCTGGGGTGGTCGGTCTACGCCCTGTTCTGGGGCACGGCGGGTGAACCGGGGATGGTCCACCCGTTCGAGTTCACCATCGCGCGGGGCGACGGCAGCGGCAACATCTATCTCGAGGCCGCGGCCGGTGTCACGACGTTCATCCTCGCCGGACGCTACTTCGAGCAACGATCGAAGCGCCGCGCCGGCGCCGCCCTGCGTGCCCTGCTCGAACTCGGCGCGAAGGACGTCGCGGTCCTCGGACCCGACGGGACCACCGAGACCCGGGTTCCGGTGGAGCAGTTGGCGGTCGGGGATCTGTTCGTCGTGCGGCCGGGTGAGAAGATCGCCACCGACGGTGTGATCGAACGGGGCACGTCGGCGGTCGACGCGTCGATGCTGACCGGTGAATCCGTTCCCGTCGAGGTCGGTGTGGGAGACAGTGTCGTCGGCGGCACGGTCGACGTCGGTGGACGACTCGTGGTGCGCGCGACCCGCGTCGGCTCCGACACCCAGCTCGCGCAGATGGCGAAGCTGGTGGAGGACGCCCAGAACGGCAAGGCCCAGGTGCAGCGTCTGGCCGATCGGATCTCCGGCATCTTCGTGCCGATCGTCCTGCTGATCGCCGCCGGCACACTCGGTTTCTGGCTCGGCACCGGCAACGGGCCCGCGGCGGCCTTCACCGCGGCGGTCGCGGTGCTCATCATCGCCTGCCCGTGTGCCCTCGGCCTGGCCACCCCGACCGCGCTGATGGTCGGCACCGGTCGCGGCGCCCAGCTCGGCATCCTCATCAAGGGACCCGAGGTCCTCGAGTCGACCCGCTCGGTCGACACCGTGGTTCTCGACAAGACCGGCACGGTCACCACCGGCCGGATGACCCTGCGCGAGGTCGTCGCCGACGACGGGGAGAACGCCGACGACGTGCTGCGGTACGCCGGGGCACTCGAGTCGGCGTCGGAACACCCCATCGCCCGTGCCGTCAGCGACGCGGCTGCAGACAGGTTCGGCGGCCTGCCCCAGGTCGAGGACTTCACGAACGTCGAGGGTCTCGGTGTCCAGGGAGTGCTCGTCGATGGTGACACGAGCCGCGCGGTGCTGGTGGGACGCCCGAAGCTGCTGGCCGACTGGTCGCAGCATCTCTCCGAGACGTTGCAGCAGGCGTTCGAGCAGGCCCAGAAGTCCGGTGGCACGGCCATCGCCGTCGGCTGGGACGGTAAGGCCCGCGGCATCGTCGTCGTGGCGGACGCGGTCAAGCCGACCTCCGCGAAGGCCGTCGCCGAACTGCGGGAACTCGGCCTGCGTCCGATCCTGCTCACCGGCGACAACGCCGCCGTCGCGCACACCGTGGCGGCCGAGGTCGGCATCGACGAGGCCGACGTGATCGCCGACGTGCTGCCCACCGACAAGGTCGACGTGGTCGAGCGACTCCAGCGCGAAGGCGCGGTGGTCGCGATGGTCGGCGACGGTGTCAACGACGCCGCGGCGCTCGCCCGCGCCGACCTGGGGCTGGCGATGGGCACCGGCACAGACGTCGCGATCGAGGCGAGCGACCTGACGTTGGTCCGCGGCGACCTGATGGTCGCGGTCGACGCCATCCGGTTGTCGCGCCGCACGTTGACGACGATCAAGGGCAACCTGTTCTGGGCGTTCGCGTACAACGTCGCGGCACTGCCACTGGCGGCCGCGGGCCTGCTGAACCCGATGCTCGCCGGTGCCGCGATGGCCTTCTCGTCGGTGTTCGTGGTCTCCAACAGCCTGCGACTGCGACGGTTCCGCGCGCACGCGGCCTGACCGCTTTCGGCTGCAGCGAGGAGGACGGCCTGTCAGGATCGGATCCATGACACAGCCGTCCTCCTTCCGTGCCCTGGTCGTCGACGACACCGACGACGGCCAGGTGGCACAGTTCCGCGAACTGACCGACACCGACCTTCCCGACCACGACGTCCTCGTCGAGGTCGAGTACTCCTCGCTGAACTACAAGGACGGTCTCGTGATCGCGGGGCCGCAGAAGATGGCGCGACGCACCCCGCTGGTCGCCGGCGCCGACCTCGCCGGGACCGTTCTCGAGAGCAGCAACCCCGACTGGAAGCCCGGCGACCGCGTCGTCGTCAACGGCTGGGGTCTGTCCGAGACCCAGTCGGGCGGGTACACCCGGCGCCAGCGCGTGAAGCCCGAATGGCTCGTGCGCATCCCCGACGCCTTCTCCACCCGCGACGCCATGGCCATCGGCACCGCCGGTTACACGTCCGCCCTGTGCCTCGACGCGCTCGAGCGGTACGGGATCGCATCCGACGCGGAACTGCTCGTCACCGGCGCGGCCGGTGGGGTCGGGTCGATCGCCGTCGCACTCGCCGCTGCCGCGGGACACACGGTCGTCGCCGCGACCGGCCGTCCCGAGACCCACGACTTCCTGAGCGAACTCGGTGCGTCGTCGTTCGTCGACCGCGCCGAACTGCAGGGCAAGGGCCGGCCCCTGGGCAAGGAACGCTGGGATGCCGCGGTGGACGCGGTGGGCGGTTCGACGCTCGTGAACGTGTTGTCGCAGATCCGCTACGGCGGTGCGGTCGCCGCGTGCGGTCTCACGGAGTCGCCGTCGATGCCCGATGCCACGGTGATGCCGCACATCCTGCGCGGCGTCGCGTTGCTGGGCGTCGACTCGGTGATGGCGCCGGCTCCGCTGCGCCGCTCGGCGTGGGATCGTCTCGCCCGCGATCTGCCTGCGAGCACCCTGGATTCGCTGTCGCGCGTCGAACCGCTCTCGGACGTCCCGCGACTCGCCGAGGAGATCCTGGCGGGCAAGGTGCGCGGCCGGGTGGTCGTCGACGTCACCGCCTGACGGCGGAAGAAAGCGACTACCTCGACGTCTCCGCGTCCGGAAGCGGTTCCGGCGACACGGCTTCCGGACGCGGGAGACGACCGAAGGCGAGCCAGAGCAGGAATCCGAATCCGCCCGTGACGTAGAGCGTGCCGAGCAGGTGCTGCCATGCGGCCCAGCCGAGTTCGAGATCGCCACCCGTGGGGAACAGATGGTGCGGGCCGATCAGGAAGACGAGCGCGACGCCGGCAGCGATCGCCGTGAGCCTCTGCGCATCGGGTACGCGCCACGCCGCGAGCCCGAGGGCCAGTAGTGCCGGCGCGACCCACACCCAGTGGTGCGACCACGACACCGGCGACGCCAGCAGCACGGCCGTCGCGTTCGCGAACAGCGCGAGCACGAGATCGCCCTGCTCGAGGGCACGGCGGATAGCCACCACCGCGACCAGCAGCATCACCGCGACGGCGAGCAGCCACAGCACGGAGCCCATGAGTTCGGGCGGTCCGAAGCGGGAGATCACGGCCTTGAAGGACTGGTTGGTGGCGAAGTACGCCGCGCCGATCCGGCCGGTGTCGGGCAGGGTGTCCAGCCAGTACTTCGCGGAGGTCGCGGGCATCACGGCGAACGCGAGGGCGGTGAACCCGAAGGTCGACGCGAGGATGGTGGCGCTGGTCCGCCGGTCGCGTCGCAGCAGGAACAGCAGCAGGAACGCGATGGGCGTGAGCTTCACGGCGGCGGCCAGTCCGATCAGCATTCCGCGCGGCCACTTCGGGGTCTTCACCAGGACGTCGAGGGCGACGAGCGCCATCAGGACGAGGTTGATCTGCCCGAACGAGATGGTCTCACGCACGGGTTCGAGCAACAGTGCTCCGGCGACCGCGACCGCCGTGACGATCCACGCCGTCCGCG
The DNA here is from genome assembly GCF_002215235.1 of Rhodococcus sp. BUPNP1. NCBI lineage: Bacteria > Bacillati > Actinomycetota > Actinomycetes > Mycobacteriales > Nocardiaceae > Rhodococcus > Rhodococcus sp. BUPNP1. Next base: position 175,058 of record NZ_NERM01000002.1, on the reverse strand, counting down.
CCTCGAAGTCCGGACGGAGCCGGTCCAGCACGACCCGCAGGGTGACGACGAGCGCGGCGACCGAGACGAGGGTGAAGACGATCTTGCCGAACGTCACGGGGATCAGCGCCAGGGGAGCGAAGAGCATCGCCGACAGCGGCGGGTAGGTGAACGGCAACGCGAAGTCGTCGGTCACCGGAGGCATCTGCCCGTAGATGTCGGCGCCGTCGAGCAGGACCCGGGCGCCCATCCGGTAGACCAGGAAGTCGATGAGTTCGCTCCGGACGAGGATCGCGACGAGCACACCCACGGAGACGAGCGACGCGATCACCGCGACGGCGGTACCGCGATGTCCGGTGAGGAACGGAGGCGTCGTCGAACCGATCGGAGTCTGCCGTGATTGTCGCACCCGGCAACTTTAGTCAATTCCGATAATCGTTCCGGTCCGACGTGGGGAATGCCATACGGCCGGAATGTCACGAATCGACAGGTCGCAGCAGGTCGGGATTGTTGTTCCGAGGCGAATTGACCGCGGTGCTCACCTCGTACGGTTCGAGGGTCGGTTCGGGAATCGAATTCAGCAGGGCGTCGACGTCGTCGCGGTCGTTCAGCTCGGGATCGAGCCACGGATCGACGAAGGTGTCGGGCAGGATCACCGGCGACCGTTCGTGGATGTGCCCGGCGGCGTCGGTCGCGGGACGGGTGAGCACGGTGCACGTCCACAACCAGCGGTCGGGATGGTCCTCCGGCAACTCCGGGTCCGGCCACAGCTCGTAGAGCCCGGCCATGGAGATCGGTCCGTCCGCGTGCAGGAAGAACGGGATCTTCTTCCCGTCCTCGCCCTTCATCCACTCGTAGTACCCGTCGGCCGGCAGCACGCACCGACGCTTCGCGGCGGCCGCCTTGAAGGCGGGTTTCTGGGTGATGGTCTCGGAGCGGGCGTTGATCATCCGTGACCCGATCTTCGGGTCCTTCGCCCAGAACGGCACGAGTCCCCATTTGATCTGCGAGGACACGATCCGGATCGGTTCGGCGTCCGGTTCCTCGCGCGGCGCCCGCTCGAGGACGACGTTCACGCGCTGGGTGGGGGCGATGTTGTACGACGGGGGCAGTTCTTCACCCACGGCCTCGACGGCGTCGTAGGCCGCGAGCAGATCCCCGCGGGTACTGGTGCTGGCATAGCGTCCACACACGATGCATCTCCCGTCGGCGACTCCGGAGCGACGATTCGATTCTCTCTCATCGGTCGCTACGGAGCGGGTCGCTCAGACGGAGACCTCGACTCCCAGTGCCTCGAGCAGGGTGCGGCGGTACTCCGCGATCTCGACGACGTGATCGGCCCGCGGGTGCGGCAGGTCGATGGTCAGTTCGACGGCGAACGAGCCGTGGTCGAGCACGAGCACGCGGTCGGCGAGAGCGATGGCCTCGTCGACGTCGTGGGTGACGAGCAGTACGGCGGGCCGGTGCTTGGCGCACAGTTCCTGCAGCAGTCCGTGCATCCTGATCTTCGTCAGTGCGTCGAGGGCACCGAACGGCTCGTCGGCGAGCAGCAGTTCGGGTTCGCGCACGAGCGACCGCGCCAGCGACACCCGCTGCTGCTCGCCACCGGACAGTTCGGTGGGCCAGGCCTTCTCGCGTCCGGCGAGCCCGACCTCCGCCAGGGCGGTGCGGCCGCGTTCGGCGGCGTCGTCGCCGTCGAGACCGAGGATCACGTTGTCGAGCACCCGAGCCCAGGGCAGCAGTCGCGAGTCCTGGAAGACCACCGCCCGTTTCTGCGGCACTTCGAGGGTGCCGGAACCGGGCACGCCGTGGTCGAGCTCGGCCAGGGCACGCAACAGGGTGCTCTTGCCCGAGCCGCTGCGGCCGAGCAGTGCCACGAACTCGCCGGGGGCGATCTCGAGGTCGATGTTGTTCAGCACCGCCCGGCCGTCGAAGCCGCGGCTGAGGCCCCGGGTGCGTACGGTCAGTTGCCGATCGTCCTGCGCCATGCCAGCGCCTTCCTCTCTGCCGCACGGACCAGCAGGTCGCTGCCGAATCCGAGGATCGCGTAGACCACCAGTCCGACGATGATGATCTCGGTCATGCCGTAGTTGCGGGCCTGGTACATCAGGTAGCCGATGCCGCTCGAGGCATTGACCTGCTCGACGACCACCAGGGCGAGCCATGCGATGGTCACCGCCAGGCGCAGGCCGGTGAAGAAACCGGGCAGCGCCCCCGGCAGGGCGATGCGCCGGACGAACTGGGCGCGGGACAGATCCAGCGTCTCGGCCAGTTCGACGTAGCGGGCGTCGATGCCGCGCAGCGCCGAATAGGTGTTGATGTAGACGGGGACGAACACCGACAGGGCAATGAGCAGGATCTTCATCTCCTCGCCGATGCCGAACCACAGGATCGCCAGCGGCATCAACGCCAGGGTTGGGATGGAGCGCTTGATCTGCACCGGACCGTCGATCAGCGCCTCGCCGATGCGCGACAGGCCGGCGGCCAGGGCGAGCACCAGTCCGAGGGCGACGCCGATGACCCCGCCGATCAGGGCGCGCTGGACGGAGGTCCACAGGTTCGACTGCAGTCGCCCGTCGCCGATCAGTTCCCATGCGGTGGTGACGACCGTCCACGGCGCCGAGAGGGTCTTCGGATCGAGCACCCCGGTGGCCGAGGTGACGATCCATGCCACCAGCAGCAGCGCCGGGCCGATCGCCAGGCCGAACCTGATCGGCTTGCCGGGGGCGAGGCGGCTGCGGGTCGTGCGCGGCGACAGGTCGGCCGTCGCGCCGGGATCGGGCTTCTAGTCGGTGTCGGCGTCACCGGCCAGGCCACTGCCGAAACGCCGGGGTTCGACGGCGGAGACGCTCATGGCTCCAGTCCTTTCGTCGGTTCGATCAGACGCCGGCTGCCGCGAGCTCGCGTGCGTACTGGCTCTCCGGACGCGGCAGGCCGTAGTGGTCGCGCAGCGTGGTGCCGGTGTACTCGGTCCGGAACAGGCCGCGCTTCTGCAGGATCGGCACCACCTGGGAAGCGAACGCCTCGAGGCCCTGCGGGTACTGCGGCGGCATGATGTTGAAGCCGTCCGCGGCACCGTTGGTGAACCACTCCTCGATGATGTCGGCGATCTGCACCGGCGTGCCCGCGACGACGTTGTGGCCGCGTGCGCCGGCGAGCTTGTGCAGCAGCTGACGCAGGGTCGGCTGTTCGCGCTCGACGATCTTCGCGAAGACCAGGCGGCGGCTGTTGTTGTTGTCGGTGATGTCGCCTGCGCCGGCGAACAACTCGACCGGCACCTTCTCGTCCAGCTCGAGTCGGGACACGTCGATGCGGCCCATCTTCTGGAGCTGCCCGAGGCCGTATTCGACGATGGTCAGCTCGTTGAACTCGCGCTGCAGTTCCTTCGCCTCGGCCTCGGTCGCACCGATGAACGGGCTCAGGCCGGGAAGGATCTTCACGTGATCGGGGTTGCGCCCGAATGCCGCTGCGCGGGTCTTGATGTCGGTGTAGAAGGCCTGGGCGTCCTCGATGCGCTGGTGCGCGGTGAAGATCGCCTCGGCGTAGGTCGACGCGAAATCGCGCCCGTCGTTGGAGGAACCGGCCTGCACGAGCACCGGTCGTCCCTGCGGGGAGCGGGTCGAACCGAATGGGCCGCGCACCTTGACGTAGTCACCCTCGACGTCGATGCGGTGGATCTTGTCCGGGTCGGCGTAGACGCCGGCGGCCTTGTCGAGGACGAGTGCGTCGTCCTCCCACGAATCCCACAGCTTGATCGCGGCGTCGACGAATTCGCGTGCCCGGGCGTACCGTTCGTGCACGTCGGGGTGTTCGGTGTACCCGAAGTTCGCTGCCGCTGCGTCGGTGGCGGTGGTGACGATGTTCCAGGCGGCGCGGCCACCGGAGATGTGGTCGAGCGAGGAGAACAACCGGGCGAGGTTGTAGGGCTCGTAGTAGGTGGTCGACGCCGTGGCGATCAGCCCGAGATGCGTGGTGACCGTGGCCATCGCGACCAGCGTGGTGATCGGTTCGAGGCCGTAGTCCGGACGGTACTTCACCTCGGTGCGCAGGGCCGGACCGTCCGCGAAGAAGACCGCGTCGAGCTTCGCGCTCTCCGCGAGGCGGGCGAGCTCCTGGAAGTAGGTGACGTCGTAGAGACGCTCGGGCACGCTGCCGGAATGGCGCCACGAGGCCTCGTGGTGGCCGGTCGGGTAGATGAAGGCGTTGAGGTTGAGCTGGCGGTTCGTCATGTCGGATTTCCCCTCGGAAGGTCAGCTGCGGGTGTGGGAGGCGCCGGTCTCGGCGACCGCTTCGGTGACGACCTCGTCGAAGCGCAGGTCGAAGGCGTCGGCGGCGTCGACGGGCTTGGGCAGTTCACCGGCGGCATCGATCACGTCGATGGTGTGCTGCTGGGTCGCGATGAGCTCCTCGTCGAGGTGCGGGAAGGTGGTGGTCCCGGAGGTGTCGAGGATGCGCTCGCCGTCCTCGGCCGTCAGGCCCTGGCTCTTCACGAAGTAGGTGTCGATGTACGCGTCGCGGTTGTTGTTGGCCCAATCGACGGACGTGATGTACGCGGTGACGTAGGCGCGGACCGCTGCGGCGGTCGCCGGGTCGGACAGGGCCTTCTTGCTCGAGTAGAGGTACGAGATGCCTTCGCTGAGGTCCTCGATCTCGGGGCGCGGCAGCGACGTCGCGCCCGGGGTCTGCATGTAGCGGGAGAAGACCGGCTCGCTCATCGGGGCGGCGTCGATCTGGTTGGAGCGCAGTGCGTCCGGGAAGTCCGGCAGCGACATCGACACGAGCTCGACGTCGTCGACCGACAGGCCGGCCTTGTCGAGGCCGCGGAGCACGAAGGCCTGCTGCGAGGTGCCCTCGGCGTAGCCGATGCGCTTGCCCTTCAGGTCCGCGAGCGTCGTGATGTCCGAAGCGTTCGGGGCGATGCCCATGTTGAGGCTGTTGTTCGTCTGCATGGCCGCGACGACCTGCACGTCGTCACCGGCGACCAGCGACTGGACGGTCATGATCTCGCCGGCCCACGCGACGTCGACCGCGTCGGCGCGGAAGGCCTCGAGGATCGCGGGTGCGCCCTGGAAGGTCGCGAACTCGTGCTCGAACGGCAGCGCGTCGAGCTGTCCGGAGCCGGTGAGGAGGGACAGCTGCCGCTCACCCTGGTCGGCGATGACGAGCTTGGTGCCCGCCGGGATCTCGGTGGGCAGCGCACTGTCGGAAGCGAGGCCGTCGCCCGAGGAACCGGAGCTACATGCCGCGACCGCGGTCAGAAGGAGCGCGATGATGGCCGTCGATCCGGCACGACGTAGACGGGGCATGACTTCCTCACGGTTCTGGCTACAGGGGAGCGAACTTCGACGGCGTCGAAGTCGTCACCGATCCTGTGCGATCCGTCGGCGGGGGACCAGGGTTTGCGTCAGCGTGAGCGAAAGGTCCTCGATCCGGCCCATCGGTGCTGTTCGCGGGCCGATATCGCCGGTATCCGCACATCGCGGCGGTTACCGTGCGAGGAGAACCGGAGGCGGGGGAGGTGGTGCGCATGGGTGCGGACGGTCGGCACATGTCGCAGGCGGATCTGATGTCCTGGCGGATGGAGAAGGATCCGGTCCTGCGGTCCACGATCGTCGCGGTGGCGCTGCTCGACCGGTCACCCGACCAGGAGCGCTTCGTCCGCATGATGGAGCGCGGAACACGTGCGGTGCCGAGCTTCCGCCGTAAGCTCGTCGAATCCCCGTTCGGACGGACCCCACCGCGATGGGTGGACGATCCCGACTTCGATCTGTCCTGGCATCTGCGGCGCATCGCGCTTCCGCATCCCGGGGGACTGGACGCCGTGCTCCCGCTCGTGCGCGCCGCGGCGATGTCGGCCTTCGACAAGGACCGTCCCCTCTGGGAGGCGACGATCGTCGACGGCCTCGACGACGGTCGCGCCGCGATCGTCCTCAAGGTGCACCACTCGCTCACCGACGGCATCGGCGGCATCCAGATCGCGAACGAGATGGTCGACTTCGAGCGCGACGGCACCGACCGCGGGCCACTGCCCGAGGATCCGCCGACCTCGGCTCCGTCATCGGACCTCGCCGATTCCGTGGGCTGGTACCTCTCGACGGCCGGCGAGATGATGGGGAGAGGTGTGCCGTGGCTCGTGCGTTCCGGTCTGCGGTCGGTGACGAATCCGGTCGCGGCGCTGCGCAGCGTGGTGGACACGGCCCGTTCGACGGCCCGGTTCGTGCAGCCGGTGTTCACGACACTGTCCCCGGTGATGGTCGGCCGCAGCACGGTTCGGGAGGTCGCGGCCCTCGATCTGCCGCTCGACGCGCTGCGACGGGCCGGACGGGCAGCGGACTCCTCGCTCAACGACGCCTTCCTGGCCGGAATCCTGCTGGGGCTGAGGCACTACCATTCCCGGCACGGCGCGCAGGTCGCCGAACTGAGGACGACGCTGCCGATCAGTCTCCGGCGTGAGGGCGACGCGATCGGAGGCAACAGGATCACCCTGGCGCGGTTCGCTCTTCCCCTCGACATCGCGGATCCGGTCGCGTCGATGCACCGGGTGGACCGGATCGTCCGGTCGTGGCGGGACGAACCGGCCGTGCCGCTCTCGTCCGCCATCGCGGGTGTGCTGAACGTGCTCCCGGCCGGTGTGCTGGGTGGAATCCTCGAGCACATCGACTTTCTCGCGTCGAACGTCCCGGGTTCCCCGATCCCGCTGTACATGGCCGGGGCGGAGGTGCTGAGGTACTACCCGTTCGCTCCCACCGTCGGCTCGGCCGTCAACATCACGCTGATGTCGCACACGAACCACTGCTGCATCGGAATCAACGCCGACTCCGCTGCCGTCCCCGACCTGCCCGTCCTCGTCGAGTCGCTGGTCGAGGGCTTCGGTGACGTGCTCGCGGTGGGAGGCGAGGGCACGCGCATCGAGACCACGCTGTCCGCTACGGCGGCCTCGCACCCTTGATCAGTCGAGGAGATCGCGCACCGGGGTGCCGGCATCCCCCTCGAGGGTGAGCAGCCGGGACGCGTGCATGTGCCGTTGCCAGTGCTCGAACGCCCCGTCGCCGTCGTGGAGGCGCAGCAACCGGATCAGGCGTCGCAGCGACCGCACGAGCAGCATGAAGTTCTCCGCGGCATCCGGATTCGCGAGCGACATGCGTTCGCGTGCCACCTCACCGGTGTGCCGGGCGAAGATCTCGTGCAGCATCCCCGCGACGAGCGCCAGCGTCGCGTTCCCGGACAGTTGCACCATCCGGAGATGGAACCGTGCGGCCGCCACACCGAGATCGCGCGTCGTGAACGCCGCGGGGATCTCCTCGTCGACGAAGCGCTCGAGTTCGTCGAACGCCGCCTCGGTCCCGGTGATCGCGAGGAGACGTGCGGCGGGAGGTTCCACCGCCTCGAGAGCGTCGAACACGTCGGCGACTGTGGCGCCGGACAATTCGAGCAACAACGATGCCGGTCGCGCGACGACCTCCGAACCGGGAACCCGCACCCGCGCTCCGGCCCGGGAACCTCGCCGCACCTCGACGAGACGTTCGGCCTCGAGTACCCGGACGGCCTCGCGCAGGGTGGGCCGGCTGATCGCGAAGTGCTCCATGAGTTCTGCCTCGTGCGGCAGATGATCACCGTCGACGAGGGCTCCCTCGACGATCATCCGGCGCAGGGTCCGCGCCACCACTTCCGCGGCCTTCGGGCTGCGGATCGCTCGGGTCTCCACGGTGCCTACAGGACGTCGAAGTGTCGTTCGGCGAGAACGCCCATGGCCGAACGCAACTGCTGGGTGCGACCGGCGATCTGGCGGGCGAACACCGTCAGGACGTCGTCGATGGGGATCTCACCGGCGAGGTGCCGTTCGACCAGCACGGTGGTGCCGTCGACGACGGTGTCGGGTCGCGACCCCAGTGCGGTTTCGAGGTCGTCCAGATCGCGCTCGGTGATGCGATCGGCGTACCGATCCGCGTCGCGGAGATATTTCAGGATGCGAGCGAGTCCCTTGCTGCGCTGGATGACGAAGGCGTCCTCGCTGCGCGGCACGATGATGTGCCGGATCTGTTCGAGGGCGGCGTCGTAGAACCATTCGCGCTCGGTCGATTCCGCCTCGACGTCGTTCGGGGTGTCGAGTTCGATGCCGAGGACGTCGGCGAGGGCCTCGACGAGCAGGCGGCGGTGAAGGAGCCCGTACGGCAACGCATTTCCCACCTCGGCCAACGGATCCGGATGGGCGGCGTTCCCCTGGCCGAGGATCACGATGCGCAGTTCCGCAAGCACCCGGTAGTAGCGCACCCGATCGAGGTCGACCGTGGTCCCGGATGCGCGTTCGTAGTCGGCGAAGCGATCGTGGATGTCGGTGAACGGCTCCTGGACCGCGCGGGTCGTGACCCAGGCGAGGTCGTCGTGCGGGTCGCCGAGATGACCGAGTTCGAGATCGAGAACCGCGGTGACCCTGCCGTTCTCGTAGAGGAAGTTCCCCGGACCGGTGTCGCCCTGGACGATGACGACGGGGCCGTCGACGTCCGGGATGTTCCGCTTCACCCAGGTCAGTGCGAATTCGATCAGCGGATCGGCCTTCCCGCCGGCGTCGCGGTAGACGGTCTCCCAGGTGTCGATCTCCTGCGCGACGAGCTGTCGCAGTCCCGTCTCCGGATGCTGGTCGGGCAGCTGCAACCGGTTCGGGTCGACGCGGTGCATCTCGGCCAGGATGCGCATGAAATCGGAGGCCACCGACACGCGTTCGTCCTCGTCGCGGATCCGGGAGAACCAGGCCTGCCCGGGAACTCGCTCGGACAGGATGGCCTGTTCGGTGGGGTGGACTCCGACGATGCGGGGCACCGGAACCGGGGAATCGGCGAAGGCGCGGTAGAAGTGCGCTTCGCGGTGCAGGGTGAACGGGTCTCCGCGTTGCGCAGGATCGAGCCGGTCGTAGCGCAGGAAGAGCGGAAGGATCGTGCCGTCGCCGGTCTCGACGTCCACGATCCACGCCTCGCGGCGGCCGCCGCCCGGTCGCCGGTCGATCTCGACGATGTTTCCGCCGGCCGTCTCGGACACCCACTCCAGCAGGGCCGGTTCGAGTGCGCCTCGGTTCTCGGTCATGTTCGTGCCCTGCTCCTTCGTGCGCTGTCACCCCGATGGTTGTGCACTAGGTTATATATCTCGATGCGGTCTGGGTAGTGTTCGACGCGGTTTCCCGCGAGCTTCGGAACGAATGGTGACGTGGGTCATAGTCGGTGCTAGCATCCGTCCCCAAGTTGTCTAACTTGGTGATCGGACAGGGAGGTTATCTGTGGGAGCGTCCCGAAGACCGTTGCCTCAACCCACCCTGACCACAGCGGGGTTCTGGGCCTCCGGCGCCGACGGTGTCCTGAGGGTCGCACAGTGCGATGCCTGCGGAAAGCTCATGCATCCCACCGCGGTGCTGTGCTCGGAGTGCGCATCGCGCGAGATTTCGCTGCAGCCCGTCTCGGGACGCGCCGTCGTCGTCGGCGCGACCGTCAACGCCCAGTCGTGGCTTCCGGATCTACCACCGCCCTACGTCATCGCGATCGTCGCGCTGGAGGAGGACCCGAGCGTCCGGCTCACGACGAACATCGTCGGATGCGAACCGGGTGAGGTCGCGGTGGGCGACCGCGTGCGGGTCGTCTTCGAACAGGCCGCCGACGACATCTGGTTGCCGCTGTTCGAACCCGACCCCGAGGCCGGCGACGAACCCGGCCCGCTGCCGGAACCCGAGGACGTGCGCGCGCATGTCCGGACCCCTGTCTCCACCGACAGGTTCGAGGACCGGGTCGCGATCACCGGTGTCGGACAGTCCGCCGTCGGCCGACGCCTGATGGTGGATCCGCTGACCCTCACCGTCGACGCGTGCCTGCGGGCCGTGGAGGACGCCGGCCTCACGCTCGCCGACATCGACGGCCTGTCCACCTATCCCGGCGCGGCCCCCGGAGGCATCTCCGAGGGCGGCATCATGCCGGTCGAGCAGGCCCTCCGCATCCGCCCGGTGTGGGTGAACGGAGGCGGCGACCTGCCGGGGCAGAACGGTTCGATCGTCGCGGCGATGCTCGCCGTCGCATCCGGTCTGTGCCGCCACGTGCTGTGCTTCCGCACCGTCTGGGAGTCGACGCACTCCGAACTGATGAAGGCCGGGAAGTGGTCGGGCGGGAGCGGCAGGGCTTCGGGCATGCTCGAGTTCCGGCACCCCTTCGGCGCGGTGTCCGCCGCCAACTGGATCGCGTGCCAGGCCTCGCACTACTTCCGTCGTTACGGCGACGCCAAGGACGCCCTGGGCGCGATCGCCGTCACGGCCCGCGACCATGCCTCGGCCAATCCCGAAGCGGTGTACCGGGATCCGCTCACGATGGACGACTATCTCTCGGCCCGCGTCGTCTCGACCCCCTTCGGGCTGTACGACTGCGACGTCCCCGTCGACGGGGCGGTCGCCGTCGTCGTCTCCGCGATCGACGCCGCCGCGGATCTGCGGCACGAACCCGTGCTCGTCGAGGCCGTCGGTACCCAGATCACGGAGAACCTGTCCTGGGATCAGGGCACGCTCACGCACCTTCCGCAGTCGCTCGGCCCGGCCGCACATCTGTGGAGCCGCACGGATCTGCGACCCGACGACGTCGACGTGGCCCTGCTGTACGACGGCTTCACGTTCAACGCGCTGTCGTGGCTCGAAGGTCTCGGTTTCTGCGAATTCGGTGGTGCCGCCGACTTCATCGACGGCGGCAAGGGCATCTCCGTCGACGGTGTGCTGCCCCTCAACCCGCACGGCGGCCAGTTGTCGGCCGGTCGCACCCACGGCTACGGCTTCGTCCGCGAGGCGGTGCTGCAGCTGAGAGGACAGTCTCCCGGGGTGCAGGTCGCCGACGCGAAGGTCGCCGTCGTGACCGCCGGTGGTGGCGTGCCGTCCGGCGCGATGCTCCTCCGGACCCGCTAACGAAGAACATCCCGAACATCCGTAACCGACCAGTTCAGGAGTCGTCATGGACCGTCCCTTGGAGGGCATCCGCATTCTCGAGGTCGCACAGTTCACCTTCGTTCCCGCCGCGGGCGCAGTGCTCGCCGACTGGGGAGCCGACATCGTGAAGGTCGAGCACGCCGAGAACGGTGACGCCCAGCGCGGACTCGTCCGTGTGCTCGGGCTCGACGCGAGCAAGGCGGGATCGTCGTTCGCGCCGATCATGGAAGGACCCAACCGCAGCAAGCGCAGCATCGGGATCGACCTCGCCAACCCCGAGGCGCGACCGGTCCTCGAGGAACTGATCCGGCGCAGCGACGTCTTCCTGACGAACTACCTCCCCGGACCGCGCGCGAAGCTCTCGATCACCCTCGAGGACGTCCGGGCGATCAACCCGAAGATCATCTACGTCACCGGAAGCGGTTTCGGCACCGAGGGTCCCGACGCCGACAAGGGTGCCTACGACGCCACGGCGTTCTGGGCGCGCGGCGGAAGCGCCGACGGTGTCATGCCGCCGGATGCCGACCACATGGCGTTCATGCCGTCGGGCGCGTACGGCGACAACATCGGTGGCATGACCATCGCCGGCGGGATCGCCGCCGCGATCGCCGGCCGGGAACGGACGGGGCAGCCGTCGGAGGTCGACGTCTCGCTGCTCGCGGTGGGAGCCTGGGCCACGCAGTTCTCCGTCAACCTCTCGCTGTTCACCGGTGGTCCGCTGCCGAAGGTGCAGCGGACGACCGCCGCGCCCGGCAATCCGCTCAGCGGCTCGTACCGCACCGCCGACGGGCGCTGGCTGCAGTTCTCGATGCTCCAGCCCACGCGCTACTGGAACGAATTCGTCACCGCTCTCGGTCTCGAGCACCTCGTCGACGACGAGCGGTTCGCGACGATGGAGGCGATCTTCCAGCACGCCGAGGAGATCGGCGGCTGGTTCGCCGACGCGATCGCGCAACGCGACTACGACGACTGGCTCGAGGTGTTCGCGTCCCTGACCGGGCAGTGGGCACCGGTGCAGGACGGCTGGGATCTCGGCCACGACGAAGCGCTTGTGGCGAACGGGCGGATCGTGGAGGTGGTCGACGCCGACGGTAAGCCGCAGAAGCTCGTGGCCAGCCCGGTGAAGTTCGACAATGCGCCGGTGAAGATGACGCGGGCACCCCAGTTCGCCGAACACACCGACGACATCCTGCGCGAACTCGGGTTCGACGACGACAAGCTCATCGAACTCAAGATCGCCGGGGCCGTCACGTAATACGGTCCACGGCCACCCCGTGACGTCAGGATCACCCTGGAGCGTCACGTCATTCGGTGGCGTCGTGCCTCAACCTGCGTGCCGCGCGGTTCGCGGCGGCGAGTGCCTCGGTGGCCGCCGCGAGGGCCTTCTCGAGGTCCTCGCGTGCGGCATCACCACCGTCCTCGGAGGGCTGAGGACGCAGGGCGGGCACGACATATCTGCGGAAACGCAGCCGTGCGGCCTCGTCGGACCGTTTGGGGTCCTCGGCCGCGAGATAGGTCTGCTCGATGAGGTATTCGAGCAGTTCCTCCAGTGGGATGTCGGTGCGGATGAGTCCCGCCTCCTGTCCGGTGCGGAGCAGGGGCTCGGAGACCGCCGAGGTGACGGCGAGGATGTCGGGATGGCGTGCCGACACTGAATGCTGGGCCATGAGAGCGACGATCACCGGGTCCTCGGGGAGTTCCCGGGCGTTGTAGGCCATCGTGTCTTCCATCTTGGCGAAGATGTCGCCCTGGCCGGCCGATCGTTCGAGTGCGCGCTCGATATGACGCTCGGCGCGGAGCAGCCCCACCTGGACGATCATTTCCTGGGCTCCGCCGAGCTGCCGGAAGGCCGTCGCTCGGGAGACACCTGCGCGTTCGGCGACCGCGGTCATGCTCACGGACACGGTGCCGCGGTGCCGGATCTCCTCGTCGGCGGCGCGGACGAGGCGATCGCGCAGGCTCATCTCACTGGTCGTCACGGAGTCGTCCATCGGCACCACCTCACCCTAACGGTGGTCGTCCCGACTCGTCCGGGACACGTAATCGGCCACATAGTAAACTTGGTAAAAAGTGTGATCCAGGTCTCGACTTACGCATCCGATGTTGCTACGGTGTGTCCAATGAGTCTCAGGCAGTGAGACCGATCGGGGGATTCGGTCTCATGATCTGCCGCGACCGTCAGTACTTCGTCTCTTTCGTCCACGTCGAAAGCAGGGCTTCATGAGACTTACGATCGACACCGCCAAATGCTCCGGCCACGCGCGCTGCTGGGAAGCCGCCCCCGAGGTCTTCGACATCGACGACAACGGATACGCCCTGCCGCTCGACCGCGAGGTCTCCGAACCCGTCGACGCCGCGGTGCGCGCCGGCGTCGCCGCCTGCCCCGAACGGGCCATCACGCTCTCCTGAACTCTCGTTACCTGTGTGAACAGTCTGTACGACAACCGATCTCGTCCGTTTCTTCACACCTCTCCTCCCCATCGGATCCGAAGCAAAGGACACCCCTCATGGGCCGTTTGCAGGACAAAGTCGTCTTCGTCACCGGCGTCGCCCGCGGTCAGGGACGCACTCACGCAGTGCGTCTGGCGCGCGAAGGCGCGAAGATCATCGGCGTCGACCTCTGCGACAACATCAAGACCAACGCCTACCCGCTGGCGTCGCCGGAGGATCTCACCGAGACCACCCGCCTCGTCGAGGAGGCCGGCGGCACACTGCTCACCACCGTTGCCGACGTCCGCGACCGCCAGGCGCTGTTCGACGCCGTGCAGCGCGGTGTCGAGGAATTCGGCCGGCTCGACGGCGTCGTGGCCCAGGCGGGCATCTGCCCCTTGGGCACCGACGATCCGCAGGCCTTCATGGACGCCTTCACCGTCGACTTCGTCGGTGTCGTCAACGCGGTCGAGGCCAGTCTTCCGCACCTCGCCGACGGCGGGTCGATCGTGGCCACCGGCAGCCTCGCAGCCCTGCTCCCCGGCGCCACCGACAATCCCACCAACGGCACGGGCGGACTCGGTTACTCCCTGGCCAAGCGGATGATCTCGTCGTTCGTCAACGACCTGTCGGTCGTTGTGGGTCCGAAGAAGATTCGCGTCAACGCGGTGCACCCGACGAACTGCAACACCGACATGCTCAACAGCGAGATCATGTACCGGCAGTTCCGGCCCGATCTCGAGTCGCCCACCCTCGAGGACGCCCTGCCGGTCTTCCCCGTCATGAGCGTGATGAACGTTCCCTACGTCGAACCCGAGGACGTCACCGACACGGTGCTGTTCCTGCTCTCCGACGAGTCGCGGTACATCACGGGCATGCAGATGCGCGTCGATGCCGGCGGCTACGTGCGCAATCGTCCCGCCACCCCGGCCATCTGAACTGCGCACGCAGTTCCCGCCCAGTACGGAGAAACCTGTGACACACGACTTTTCCCGGCTGTTCATCGACGGTGCCTGGGTCGACAGCGACGGCGGCGAGATCCTCGACGTCCACAATCCCGCCAACGGCGAACTCGTCGGCCGCGCCCCGCAGGCCACCGTCTCCGACGTCCGCCGGGCGATCGCCGCCGCCCGGCGCGCGTTCGACGAGGGACCGTGGCCGCTCATGACCCCGCACGAACGCGCCCAGGTGATGCTGCGCATGGCCGATGCCCTCGACAAGCGCCGCGCCGAACTGGTCGACCTGAGCATCGCCGAGGCCGGTTCCACCCGGGCGCTCGCCGAGTACCTGCAGGTGGGTATCCCACTGCAGCACTTCCGCGACATGGCCGAACGCATCCTGCCGTCCTTCGAATTCGAGAAGCCCGTGCTCCCGACCATCGGTCAGGGCATCGGGCAGGGTGTCGTGCTGCGCGAACCGGCCGGTGTCGCCGCCTTGATCTCGGCGTACAACTTCCCGCTCTTCCTCAACATCATGAAGGTCGCGCCCGCGCTCGCCGCCGGATGCACCGCGGTCCTCAAGCCGGCACCCACGACGCCTCTCGAGGCACTCATCCTCGGCACGATCGCCGAGGAGGCCGGGCTCCCGCCGGGGGTGCTGAACATCGTCACGGGCGACACCGAGGCCGGTCGCGAACTCACGACCAGCCGCGACGTCGATCTGGTGAGTTTCACCGGATCCGACACGGTGGGCCGCGCGGTCTACGAACAGGCCGCTCCCACCCTGAAGAAGGTCGTCCTCGAACTCGGCGGCAAGTCGGCCAACATCATCTGCGAGGACGCCGATCTGGCGAAGGTCGCCGAATCGGTGATCGGCAACATGGTCACCCACTCCGGGCAGGGATGCTCGCTGTTCACCCGCACCCTCGTGCACCGTTCCCGCTACGACGAACTCGTCGCCTACGTGACCGCGGGACTGGGAACCATCACGGTCGGCGACCCCGCCGATCCGAGCGTCATGATGGGCCCGCTCATCAGCGAGGCGCAGCGCACCAAGGTCGAGAAGCTCATCGCCCGCGGGGTCGAGGAGGGCGCGAAGATCGCCTTCGGCGGGGGTCGCCCCGCCGGACTCGACAAGGGCTGGTTCGTCGAACCGACCCTGTTCGTCGACGTCGACAACTCGATGGACATCGCGCAGAAGGAGTTCTTCGGCCCGGTCGGTGTCATCATCCCGTTCGACGACGACGATCACGCCGTCCGTCTCGCCAACGAGAGCGAATTCGGCCTCGGGGGAAGCGTGTTCGCCGCCGACCCGGCGCGCGCCTACGGCATCGCCAAGCGCATCCGCACCGGTTTCGTGTCGATCAACGGAGGCGGCGGAGGAGTGACCCCGCACGTTCCGTTCGGTGGCTACAAGCAGTCGGGACTCGGACGCGAATGGGGCGCAGCCGGACTCGACGAGTACCTGGAAACCAAGGCCGTCACCTGGAGCGCCGCGAGCGGCGGCTGAGGACACTGAGCGCCGCCGGCGGCGGCTGAGTCCACTCATACTTTCTCTTCGTAAGGATCTGACATGACGCGAGCCGAATCCGACCGAGCCACCGCCTCCGGTTGCCCCGTCCACAACTTCAACTACACCGAACTGCAGAAGGCCGGCACGTGGTTCGAGAAGTACGACGAGCTGCGCAGCGAATCCGCCGTCTACCGGAACGAATTCGGTCCGGGTTTCTACTCGGTGGTGAACTACGAGGGCATCCTCGACCTGCTCCAGCGGCCCGACACCTTCTCGAACAGCGTCGTCACCCCGCTCGACCCGGACCCGGCCTTCAAGTGGATCCCGGAGATGCTCGACGGCGACGAGCACCACCAGTGGCGACGGCAGCTCGGCCCACTGTTCTCACCCAAGTGGGTGGAGTCGCTCGAACCGCACATCCGTGAGTGCGCAGCGGGATTGGCCGACGACATCGCGTCGCGGTCGGACAACCAGGTGGACTTCATGCGCGAGTTCGCGCAGGTCTTCCCCGCGACGATCTTCCTCGAGCTCATGGGCATGCCGGTCGAGGAACTCGATCAGTTCATGGAATGGGAGCACGCGATCCTGCACGCCACCGCGGACGATCTCGAAGCCCACGGGGAGCGCCAGTTCGCGGCCATGCAGGCCGTGATGGGACGGTTCGCCTCGATCATCGCCGAGCGGCGTGCCGAACCCAAGGACGACATCGTCAGCAAGGCACTGACCTTCGAGATCGACGGTGCACCCGTCAAGGACGAGGATCTGCTCTCCTTCTGCCTCCTGATGTTCATGGCCGGACTCGACACGGTGGCTGCGACCCTGGGATGGACGTTCTATCACCTGGCGTCGCATCCGGAGGATCGGGCGCGCATCGTCGAGGATCCGTCGATCATCCCCAGCGCGGTCGAGGAGTTCCTCCGCGCCTACGCGATCGTCGTTCCGGCCCGGAAGGTCATGCACGACACCGAGCTCCAGGGTGTGCAGCTGAAGGCCGGCGACATGGTGAACTTCCCGCTGAGCGGCGCGACCCGCGACGAGGAGGCCTTCGACGACGCTGCGGAGGTCGACATCGAACGCTCACCGAACAACCACATCGCCTTCGGCGCGGGCCCGCACCGCTGCCTCGGCTCCCACCTCGCGCGACGCGAACTGCGTATCGCTCTGGAGGAGTGGCACAAGCGGATCCCGGAGTACCGCCTCGTTCCGGGTGTCGAGCTCACCGAGACCGGCGGCCAGCTCGGACTCACCTCACTGCCGATCGAATGGGACCGGGCCTGAGCTCGCCGTCGCGAGCTCACCGCACATCCAGGAGGACGTAATGCCATTGCAGGACCACATGCACCTGATCTCCACCGACGATCACCTGATCGAGCACCCGGCGTTGTGGTCGGATCGGTTGCCGTCGAAGTTCCTCGAGGCCGGCCCGAAGATCGTCGAGAAGGAGCTGCCGAAGGCCATCCACGTCGGCGACGGCGACCGCGCACTCGACGCCGCGACCAAGATCGCGCAGGTGTGGGAGTACGAGGGACGCATCTACCCGTACATCGGCCTCAACGCGGTGGCGGGCAAGAAGCCCGAGGAGTACGGCGTCGAACCCACCCGGTACGACGAGATGCTGCCGGGTTGCTACGACCCGAAGGCCCGTGTGCAGGACATGGACATCGACGGTGTGCAGGCCACCCTGTCGTTCCCGTCCTTTCCCCGGTTCGCCGGCACGGTCTTCCTCGAGGGGCAGGACAAGGAACTGGCCCTGCTCTGCGTGCAGGCGTGGAACGACTACATCCTCGACGAATGGTGCCCCACTGCGCCCGATCGTCTGATCCCGCTGACGATCCTGCCGCTGTGGTCGGTGGAGGAGGCCGTCAAGGAGGTGCAGCGCACCGCGGCGAAGGGTTCGCGTGCCATCTCGTTCGTGGAGAACCCTGTCCCGCTCGGTCTGCCGTCCTTCCACACCGATCACTGGGATCCGCTGTTCTCGGCGGTGGAGGAGACGGGCCAGCCGCTGTGCGTGCACTTCGGCACATCGGGTCAGGCGCCGATCACCGCTCCCGAAGCGCCGATGGCGGTGATGATCGCGCTCTTCGGCTGCAACTCGATGTACGCGACCGCCGACCTGCTGTTCTCGCCGGTCTTCCACAGGCATCCGCGCCTGAAGTTCATGCTCTCCGAGGGGGGCATCGGCTGGGTGCCCTACATGCTCGAGCGGATGGACCAGACCTGGCAGAAGCACCGCTACTACCAGAACATCGACCAGAGCGTCCGGCCGTCGGAGTTGTTCGCGAAGCACATCTACGGCTGCTTCATCGACGACCAGTTCGGTGTCGACAACCGTGCGGCGGTGGGCATCGACAACATCACCTGGGAGGGCGACTACCCGCACTCCGACTCGAACTGGCCCAACAGCCGCAAGGTCGTTCAGGAACAGATGCGACTGGTGCCCGACGAGGACGTTCACAAGATCGTCGAACTCAACGCGCGGGGGTTGTTCGACTTTCCGCGTGCGTGATCCGGCCCGACGAGAGGGAATCCGACATGGAGGAACCGATCACGCAGATCCCGGAGGACGACTGGGCCGATCAGGATCTGCTGACCCGCGATCTGGCGGGATCTCTCCTCGACGAGGAGATCGAGGCCGAACGCGAACGTCTCGCAAGGCTCGACCGAGGTGAAGGGGGAGACGACATCGTGATGTCGCGGGAAGACATGGAGCGCAGACTCGCCGCGATGATCGCCGTGCGCGACCGCGTGCGCGGCGAGGGGCGGCCGGCTCCGTTGAGAGGACTTCCGGAATGACGGATTCCACTGTTGCCGAAGAATTCACGACGGACGGTGGATTCACGGCGGAGGACGACGGCCTGCATCCCGTCTCCGACAACTTCTACGAGACGGAGACCTTCTGGTTCTCGTTCTTCGTGCCGGAGCGCAACATCGGCGCCTGGGTGTACGTGAGCGTCCGGGCCAACGCCGGCACGACCGGCGGGGGATTGTGGTTGTGGGACCACACCGGTAGCGAACCGTGGAATGTTCCCTTCTTCGAAGGGTTCTCGCACCTCAAGGCCGCGAAGTTCGAAGATGGTGTGCTGACGAGCCCCACAGGCGCGACCATCACGGTCGTGCAGCCGGGGATGGAGTACTCGGTCCGCTACGACGATCGCGACCGCATCACCGCCGACCTGCACTTCGTCGGACTCGAACGACCGGTGCCGCTGCGCAGCGGGTCGCCGCCGTATCCGTCGGCGTCGCACTACGACCAGACGGGACGCGTCACCGGCACCGTCGTGCTCGACGGCGAACGCATCGACGTCGACTGCTACGCGATGCGCGACCGCTCGTGGGGGCCGCGCACCGAACGCGGTTACCGCCGTGTCGGTTACACGTGGCTGGCCGATCCGCAGCTCGGTCTGCTCACCTATTCGGCGCCCACCGATGTCAGCGACGACATCCATTCGGGCTACGTGCGCCGGGGAGAGGACGTCGTCGCGGTGCGCGGCGGGCACCGGAAGGCCGGTCGCGATCCCGAGCGGGGCTGGATCGAGTCGCTGGATCTGACCGCGGTCGACGAGAACGGTGCCGAGATCACCGTGAGCGGTCGCGCTCGGAGCCGTCTGATCCTGCCGGGGTCGACGAACATCTGCATCAACACGTTGCTCGAGTTCGACGTGGACGGCCGCATCGTCTACGGCGAGGACCAGGACGTCTGGCCGATCAAGGAGTTCCGGGCGGCGATACGTCCCGGCTGAGCATGATCGTCAACCGATGGTTGACGGGTTCCATGCGTCAACTTAGAGTTGACGCATGGAACCCATTCGTCCTTCCCACCCCATCCGGCTCGACGACCTCATCGACGCGATCAAGAAGGTCCACGACGATCCGCTCGAGCAACTGTCCGATGCCGTCATCGCGGCCGACCACCTCGGTGAGGTCGCCGATCATCTGATCGGGCACTTCGTCGACCAGGCCCGACGGTCCGGCAGGTCGTGGTCCGAGATCGGCCAGAGCATGGGCGTGTCCAAGCAGGCCGCGCAGAAACGGTTCGTGTCGAAGAGCGACAACGACCTCGACCCCGAGCAGGGGTTCTCGCGATTCACGCCGCGCGCGCAGAACACCGTGATGGCGTCGATGAACGAAGCGCGTGCCACGGGTAGCCCCGAGATCACGCCCGTCCATCTGATCCTCGGTCTGCTCCTCGACACCGAGTCGCTCGCCGCGCGCGCACTCGCGGCCCAGGATGTCGACTTTGCGGCGCTGCGCTCTGCCGCGGTGGCGACGCTCCCCGAACCGTCGAGCGACGTCCCCGAACTCATCCCGTACGACGCGGGCGCCCGCAAGGCCCTCGAACTGACCTTCCGCGAAGCCCTGCGACTCGGGCACAACTACATCGGCACCGAGCACATCCTCCTCGCGCTCCTCGAACTCGAGAACGGCGACGGTGTGCTCTCGGCGGCCGGCGTGAGCAGGAGCGCCGTGGAGAAGAAGGTCGCGGAGGATCTCGCCGCGATCGTCGAGGCACAGAAGGCCGAGGACGGCGAGGCCGGGACGTAGCGCCGGGCAGGACCTGCGCGCCCGCGGCGCGGGAACGTTCCCTGCGGCCAGGTTCGCCGACGGCCCCCTCGGGGTACGTCGAAGTCATGAACACACGCCACGCATGTCTCGTCGCGGGCTTCTCCGTCGCCACGCTCGTGGCCGCCGGGTGCAGCAGCGACGACTCGTCCACCGACACCGAGACCACCGTCGAGACCCCACCCACTTCGCTCACGACCACCACCACCGACTCCATGCCCACGCCGCTGCCCGGGATGAGCGGCGACGCCTTCGGTCTCCCGAACGAGGGAGGCGACGACGACAACGCCTTCACCTACGACGAAGCGGCCGTGCCGGTCGGCGCGACCTTCGACGTCGAATCCGAGGAGGAGGACGGCCGGACCACCGTCACCCTCAGGGTGATGGGTCTGCAACCCGATCGGGACTTCGGGGCGCACGTCCACACGCAGCCGTGCGGGCCGAACCCGTCCGATTCGGGACCGCACTACCAGAACCAGGTCGACCCGGCGGCGAGCCCCGACTCGCCGTCCACCGATCCCGCCTACGCCAATCCGCAGAACGAGATCTGGCTCGACATCACCACCGACGCGCAGGGCAACGCCGAGGCGTCCACGACCGTCGACTGGGAGTTCCGCGACGGCGAGGCCAACTCGGTGGTGCTCCACGCTCAGCACACCATGACCGCACCGGGTGAGGCCGGGCAGGCCGGCGACCGGCTCGCCTGCATCGACGAGGACTTCTGACCCGGACGACGCAGTGACGACCCGACGGTCCGGTGGGTGACGACAACCCGCCGGACCGTTCTCGTGCCGCGAATCGGGTTCGAGCGAACGTCTTCCGTGCCATGCTGACGCCGGAACCGGTGAAGGAGGAGCGTGGATGGAACCCGTCGTCGACACCACCGGCGGCCGAGTACGCGGTACGACCGTCGGCGGCACCGCCGTCTTCAAGGGCATCCCGTACGCCGCCGCACCCTTCGATGAGCTGCGATTCGCGGCGCCCGCACCTGTTCCCCGATGGGACGGCGTGCGTCCCGCGACCGAGTTCGGTCCCACCGCCCCGAAGGCGCCGTACGCCCCACCGATCGACCGGCTCCTGCACGAACCGTCGATCCCGGGCGAGGACGTCCTCGGCCTCAACGTGTGGAGTCCCGATCTCTCCGGCTCGCTGCCCGTGATCGTGTGGATCCACGGCGGCGCGTTCGCGCACGGCAGCAGCGCGGTGGCGCTGTACGACGGTACGAACTTCGCGCGCGACGGTGTCGTCTTCGTCAGCATCAACTACCGGCTCGGCGCAGAGGGATTCGCGCTCCTCGACGACGCGCCGGCGAACCGCGGTCTCCTCGATCAGGTCGCCGCGCTCGAATGGGTCCGCGACAACATCGCGGCCTTCGGTGGCGACCCGGACCGCGTGACGATCGCCGGTGAATCCGCAGGGGCGATGAGTGTGGTCTCGCTGCTGGCGATGCCCGCCGCCCGCGGGCTGTTCCGTCGCGCGATCGCCCAGAGCGGCGCCGGACATTCGGTGATGTCGGCCGGCACCGCGCGGACGGTCGCCGGTGCGCTGGGCGACATGCTCGGCGTCGCCCCGACCCGCGCGGCGTTCGCCGGGATCGAGCCGAAGGTGCTCGTCGACGCGCAGGAACGGCTCACGGCCCGGATCCGCGGTGAGCGCGACCCGTCGACCTGGGGTGAGATCGCCACCGATTCGATGGCCTTCGAACCGTGCGTGGACGGGACCGTGCTCCCGGGCCGGCCGATCGATCTCGTGGGGAAGGGCGCGGGATCCGACGTCGATGTGCTCATCGGCCACAACGACGACGAGATGACGTTGTTCTTCGTGCCCTTCGGGGTCGACGGACTGCTCGACGAGGCCGCTGCACGCGGACTCGTCGCCGCCTACGGACTCACCGATCCGGAGGCGTTCGACGCCTACCGTCGCGCTCGGCCCGATGTTCGTCCCGGCGATACGGCCATGCACATCGTGCGCGACTGGATGTACCGCATCCCGGTGCTCCGGGTCGCGGAGGCGCGTGCCGCACACGGCGCCGAAACCCATGTCTACCGGTTCGATTGGAAGTCGCCGCTGTTCGACGGCCGGCTCGGCGCGACGCACGCACTCGACATCGGTTTCGTGTTCGACAATCTCCGTCTCCCTCAGGCCGCGGCGCTCGCGGGTTCCGCGCCTCCGCAGGAACTGGCGACGCGGATGCACCGGGCGTGGGTGGATTTCGCGACCACGGGTTCGCCGGGATGGCCGCCGTACGGGGACGAACGCACCGAGATGCTCTTCGGCGACACGTGCGGGACCGTCGACGACCACGAAGCCGATCTGCGGACGTTGTGGGACGGAATTCGCTGACCGAGTTTGATCTCGGTCGTCCCGGGTAGTCGTGGGAAAGACGTGTCCAGCCCCGGATATCCACTCGACAGACGACAGCACACGAATCGGAGTTCCCATGCCCGCCGACACCCCGAAGATCCCCGGTGTTCCTTCGTCCACCGTGCCGCCCGTGGAGGAACCCACGACGCCCACGACTCCGCCCGAGCCCAAGCCCGACCAGGCCGAGCCCGAGGTCAGGACGGCCACCGGCACTCCCGCGGATCTGCCGCGCGGTCGTGCCCAGCAGGGGGAGTACCTGACGACGGCTCAGGGTGCGCGGCTGACGGATACCGACCACTCCCTCAAGGCGGGCCGGCGTGGTCCGATCCTGTTGCAGGATCATCACTTCCGCGAGAAGATCACCCACTTCGACCACGAACGCATCCCGGAGCGCGTGGTGCACGCCCGCGGCGCCGGTGCCCACGGCGTCTTCCGCGCAACGGGCGCCGCTAGCTCGATCACGCGTGCCCAGTTCCTCCAGAAGGACGTGGAGACACCGGTGTTCGTGCGGTTCTCGACGGTGCTCGGCTCCCGTGGCTCGGCCGACACGGTGCGCGACACCCGTGGTTTCGCGACGAAGTTCTACACCGAGGAAGGCACCTTCGACCTCGTCGGCAACAACATCCCGGTGTTCTTCATCCAGGACGCCATCAAGTTCCCCGACATCATCCACGCGGGCAAGCCGCACCCGGATCGTGAGATCCCGCAGGCACAGAGCGCCCACGACACCTTTTGGGACTTCGTCTCGCTCCATACCGAGGCCACGGCCCACACGATGTGGAACATGTCCGACCGCGGTATCCCGCGCTCCTACCGCATGATGGAGGGCTTCGGCGTCCATACCTTCCGCGTGGTCAACGCCGAGGGCGACACCGCGCTGGTGAAGTTCCACTGGAAGCCGCGCCTCGGCGTGCATTCGCTGGTGTGGGAGGAAGCCCAGCTCATCAACGGCTTCGACCCCGACTTCCACCGCCGCGACCTCGCCGACGCGATCGAGGCCGGTGCCTACCCCGAGTGGGATCTCGGTGTGCAGGTCTTCCCGGACACCCCGGAGCAGACTTTCGAGGGCATCGACCTGCTCGATCCCACCAAGATCGTCCCCGAGGAATTGGCTCCCGTGCAGATCATCGGCACGATGGTCCTCAACGCCAACCCCACCAACTTCTTCGCCGAGACCGAGCAGGTCGCCTTCCACCCGGGCCACCTCGTCCCCGGCATCGACGTCACCGACGACCCGCTGCTGCAGGGCCGCCTGTTCTCGTACCTCGACACCCAGCTGACGCGACTCGGCGGACCGAACTTCGGGCAGATCCCGATCAACCGTCCGCACGCACCCGTCAACGACATGTTCCGGGACGGCTTCCATCAGCACGCCGTCCACACGGGTGTCGCTCCGTACAAGCCGAACTCGCTCGACGCGGGATGCCCGTTCATGGCCGGTGTCACCGAGGGTGCCTTCGTCGACCTGCCGGTGGAGGTGCCGGCGGCGAAGAAGGAGCGTGAGGTCTCCCGGTCGTTCGACGATCACTACACGCAGGTCCGCCAGTTCTACCTGAGCCTGTCGGAGATCGAACAGGACCACGTGGCCTACGCCTACACCTTCGAGCTGGGTAAGTGCTACGAGCAGTCCATCAAGGAACGGCAGCTGCAGATCCTGGCGAACATCGACGCCGGGCTGTGCGAGAAGGTGGCGGCCGGTCTCGGTCTGCCGGCGCCGAAGCCGACCGTCGAGGTCTCCGATCTCCCGCAGAGCCCCGCGCTGGCGCAGGTCGGCCAGACGTGGCCCGTACAGGGTCGTCTGATCGGCATCGTCGCCGACGACACCACCGATGTCGACCAGGTGCTCGCGGCCGTGCAGGCCGTGGACGCGGCCGATTGCGTCCCGCTGGTCGTCGCCCCGCACGGCGGGATGCTCGGCGGAGTCGTGCCGATCTCGCGCACCTTCCTCACGGCCCGCTCGATCGAGTTCGACGCCGTGATCATGGCGACGACCGTCCCCGACACGCGGGTCCGGATCCTCGTCGACGAGATGTTCCGGCATCACAAGGCCCTGGCCGCGTGGGGCGCCGGTGCGGCGGCACTGGAAGAGTTGAAGGCACCGGGTGTCGAGATCGTGGACGGACCGGAAACGGCCGTCGCGCAGGTGCTGGAGCAGCTGGGTACCCACCGCGTGTGGGATCGAGACGCCGTGTGACAAACCTCACCTGAGCTCGTCTTCCGAAGTTCGGGTGCCCCAAGTTATTCTTTCGTTACCTCTGGCCGCAGCTGATTCTCATCGCTGCGGCCAGTTGTTATTTACGCCCAGGTCAGGGCGCGAATCGCATCATCGGCCGAACCGCGCCGCCGCGCCCACGAACGGGTCGCGCAGGGCCGTGAACCGGCGTGCGGTCGCCACCCGGGCGAGAGTTCGGGACGCGCGTACCAATCGCTGGGTGCGGCGCCGCCGGGCGCGGTCGTACCGCTCCAGGGCCTCGGCCACCGGATGCTCGGACAGCAGGACCGCGAGCGTCGCGCCGTCGATCATCGCCTCGCACGCGCCGCGACCGAGATTCGGTGCCATCGCGTGAGCGGCGTCACCGATCAATGCGACGTTGCCGTGGACGAAGGACGGCAGCGGGGGCGATTCGTACAGGTCGTGGTGCAGCACGTCGGCGGGGTCGATCCGGTCGAGTACGTCGCGCACGGCCGGGTGCCAGTCGCGGTAGCGCTCGTGCAGTTCGTCGATGCTCCCCGTTCCGCCGGCCGGGGCGCGCACGGCGGCGAACCAGTTGGTCAGCTCCCCGTCGCGTGGGGTGATGCCGAACAGCGCGCCCGGTCCCCACGACTCGCTCGTCGTCGACACCGTGCCCGGCACCCAGCCGCGCCACGCCGAATAGCCGGTGTACACGGGACGGTAGGCGGGACCGAACAGCCGGTCGCGCGTCGCGCTGTTGATGCCGTCCGCTGCGACGACGACGTCGTAGGCGGCCAGATCGGGCAACCCGGGTGCCGGCGCTCCGAACCGGACGAGATCGGACGGGAGTCCCTCGGCCAGGATCGTGAGCAGTTTCGGCCGGGAGAGCAGGACGACCGGTCGCGCCATGGAGCGGATGCGTCCGATCACCCGGCCGTCCCACCGGAGAAAGGCGGCGCCGTCCTGCAGTACACCGAGCTTCTCGACCTGCCCACCGAGGCCGGAGCCGCAGCCGGCGGTGGTCAGGGCGTCGAGGGCCTCGGCCCACATGCCGAGCGCGGTGCCGGTGTCCGGCAAGGAGGGTGCACGTTCGAAGACGTCGACGTGCCAGTCGCGCCGGATGAGCGCGTTGGCGACGGTGAGCCCGCCGATCCCCCCGCCGAGGATCGCTGCTTTGCCGTGTCGTGTGGCCATGACCCGAACGGTACTACGGATGTAGTAGTCGTGTCACTACTCCTGTAGTGAATCTCGTAGGATCGAGTCGTGACCGACAAACGTCCTCGGTCGGCGACCGACAAACGCACAGCTGTGCTCGACGCTGCGATCCATCTCGTGGGGACCGAAGGGTTGCGTGCCCTCACCCATCGCCGCGTCGATGCCATCGCGGGTGTGCCCGCCGGCTCCACGTCCAACTACTTCCGCACCCGTCAGGCCCTCGTAGAAGGGGTGCTCGACAGGCTCCTCGAGCAGGACCGGGTCCAGCTCGCCGCGATCGGCGCCGCGTTGCCGGGCGACGCGCGTGAGCTCGAAGACCTGATGCACGGATATGTGATGTTCGTGACGGGGGACGACCTCGTGCGAACCCGCGCACGCTTCGCGATGTTCGTCGAGGCGATGGCGACGCCGGAACTGCGTGCCGGGGTCGAGACCCGCCGCAGCGAACTGCGCGGATGGATCGGAACCGTGCTCGCGGGCCTCGGCGTCGACGATTCCGCCACCGCCGCGCGGGTTCTCATCGACTACCTGGACGGACTGATCCTGCATCGCTGCACCTCGCACGACGACGGACCGGACCCGCGCGACGGCGTGTCCCGAATGGTGCACATGTTGCTCTCCACAGCCGGGTGACGCCCGCGATTCCGGTGCGTTACGGCTGCGTTTCCGCAGGTGGGCGGGAGAATAGGGCAGGCTTGCTTGCATTACCCCCCGCCACCTGGCATATCGTTCATTTCGAAGACGGTGGGACCACGACGTCCCACCGGTCGCCGGGTCCACGCTCGTGCTGCCGAAAAAGGCACCCGCACCGTCGCGGATGAGCGGATACTGGCGATGTCGAAGGTATCGGGCACCCGGCCGATACCCGTCTACGGCAGTAGATGGCCATCAGCGCTGCTGGTCGTCGGTGCTATCGCATCAACGAAGGCTAGGTATGACTCATCTCCCCGGGCCTCGAGGGCTCTACCACCCGGCGAACGAGCACGACTCCTGTGGCGTCGCGTTCGTCGTCGACATGCACGGTCGTCGCAGTCGCGACATCGTGGAGAAGGCGATCACCGCCCTGGTGAATCTCGAACACCGCGGTGCAGCGGGAGCGGAACAGAACACCGGCGACGGCGCCGGCATCCTGATCCAGGTCCCCGACGCCTACTTCCGTGAAGTCGTCGACTTCGATCTTCCCGCCGAAGGCGCATACGCGACCGGTATCGCGTTCCTGCCCAAGGACACCGCCAAGGCCGACGCCGCGGCCGCCGAGGTCGACCGCATCGTCGCCGAAGAGGGCCTCGAGGTCCTCGGCTGGCGCGAGGTGCCGATCGACGACTCCGAGCTGGGTTCCATGGCCAAGGACGCCATGCCCACCTTCCGGCAGATCTTCATCGCCTCCGGCGCCCGCGCGCTCACCGGCCTCGAGCTCGAGCGCCGCGCGTACGTCGTGCGCAAGCGCACCGAGCACGAGCTCGGCCACCACGGCGCGGGCGAGGACGGTCCCGGCAGCGAGACCGTCTACTTCCCCAGCCTGTCGGCGTCGACCTTCGTCTACAAGGGCATGCTCACCACGCCCCAGATGAAGGGCTTCTACCGCGACCTGCAGGACGAGCGCGTCGTCTCGGCGCTCGGCCTCGTGCACTCGCGGTTCTCCACCAACACGTTCCCGTCGTGGCCGCTCGCGCATCCCTTCCGTCGCGTCGCCCACAACGGCGAGATCAACACCGTCACGGGCAACGCCAACTGGATGCGCGCCCGTGAGGCACTGATCGACACCGAGGTCTTCGGCGGTCGCGACAAGCTCGAGAAGATCTTCCCGGTCTGCACGCCGGGCGCGTCCGACACCGCGCGTTTCGACGAGGTGCTCGAACTGCTGCACCTCGGTGGCCGCAGCCTGCCGCACGCCGTGCTCATGATGATCCCCGAGGCGTGGGAGCGCCACGACTCGATGGATCCGACCCGTCGCGCGTTCTACGAGTACCACGCGGCCCTCATGGAGCCGTGGGACGGACCGGCCTCGGTGTGCTTCACCGACGGCACCGTCATCGGCGCCGTGCTCGACCGCAACGGCCTGCGCCCCTCGCGTGCCTGGGTCACCGACGACGGCCTCGTCGTCATGGCCTCCGAGGTGGGTGTGCTCGACATCCCCACCGAGAAGATCGTCAGCAAGCGCCGCCTGCAGCCGGGCCGCATGTTCCTCGTCGACACGGCCAAGGGCCGTATCGTCGAGGACGAGGAGATCAAGCGCGAGCTCGCCGCCGAGCATCCCTACGAGGAGTGGGTCGCCAACGGCGTCACCCGCCTCGAGGATCTGCCCGAGAGCAAGTACACCTACATGTCGCACGAGCGTGTCGTGCTGCGTCAGCAGGTCTTCGGCTACACCCGCGAAGAGGTCGACCTCCTCGTCAAGCCGATGGCGGCCGCCGGCGCCGAGGCGCTCGGCTCGATGGGTACCGACACGCCGATCGCCGTGCTGTCGTCGCGTCCGCGTCAGCTGTTCGACTTCTTCTCGCAGCTGTTCGCCCAGGTCACCAACCCGCCGCTCGACGCGATCCGCGAGGAGATCGTCACCAGCATGGGCGGCATGCTCGGCCCCGAGGGCGACCTGCTGAACCCGACCGAGGCGTCGTGCCGGCAGATCCTCATCGGCGCGCCGGTCATCGACAACGACGACCTGCAGAAGCTCATCCACGTCAACGACGAGAAGCAGTTCCCCGGCTTCAACAGCGTCATCATCCGCGGCCTGTACCCGGTCGCGGAGGGCGGTGAGGGTCTGCGTCGCGCGCTCGCCTCGATCCGCGAGCAGGTCTCGCAGGCCATCGAGAAGGGCGCACGCCTGATCGTGCTGTCCGACCGCGAGTCCGACGAGAAGCTGGCGCCGATCCCGTCGCTGCTGCTCACCTCCGCCGTGCACCACCACCTCGTCCGCGAGAAGACCCGCACCAAGGTCGGTCTGCTCGTCGAGGCCGGCGACGCCCGCGAGGTCCACCACATCGCCGCCCTGTGCGGTTTCGGTGCGGCCGTGGTCAACCCGTACATGGCGTTCGAGAGCATCGACGAGCTGCTGCAGAACGGCGACCTGCCCGAGGGCATGACCCTCGACAAGGCCATCGCCAACTACATCAAGGCGGCCTCGAAGGGCGTGCTCAAGGTGATGTCCAAGATGGGCATCTCCACGCTCGCCTCCTACACCGGTGCGCAGCTGTTCCAGGTCATCGGCCTGTCGCAGGAACTCGTCGACGAGTACTTCACCGGTCTGCAGTCGCAGCTCGGCGGCGTCGGTCTCGACGAGATCGCCGCGGACGTCGCGGCCCGTCACCGCACGGCCTTCCTCGACCGCCAGTCCGAGCGCGCGCACCGCGAGCTCGAGGTGGGCGGCGAGTACCAGTGGCGTCGCGAGGGCGAGTACCACCTGTTCAACCCGGACACGGTGTTCAAGCTCCAGCACGCGACCCGCACCGGCCAGTACTCGATCTTCAAGGAGTACACGAAGCTCGTCGACGACCAGTCGGAGCGACTCGCGTCGCTGCGCGGTCTGTTCGAGTTCAAGAAGGGCGTGCGTCAGCCGGTGCCGATCGACGAGGTCGAGCCGGCGAGCGAGATCGTCAAGCGCTTCTCGACCGGCGCGATGAGCTACGGCTCCATCTCGGCCGAGGCGCACGAGACCCTCGCGATCGCGATGAACCGTCTCGGTGGCCGCTCGAACTCCGGTGAGGGCGGCGAGCACCCGAGCCGTTTCACCCCGGACGAGAACGGCGACTGGCGGCGCTCGGCGATCAAGCAGGTCGCCTCGGGTCGCTTCGGTGTGACCGCGCACTACCTGAGCAACTGCACCGACATCCAGATCAAGATGGCGCAGGGCGCGAAGCCCGGTGAGGGCGGCCAGCTGCCGCCGCACAAGGTGTACCCGTGGGTCGCCGAGGTCCGTGGTTCGACGCCGGGCGTCGGCCTGATCTCGCCGCCGCCGCACCACGACATCTACTCGATCGAGGATCTCGCGCAGCTGATCCACGACCTGAAGAACGCCAACCCGAAGGCCCGCATCCACGTGAAGCTGGTCTCCGAGCTCGGCGTCGGCACGGTCGCCGCGGGTGTGTCGAAGGCACACGCCGACGTCGTGCTCATCTCGGGCCACGACGGTGGCACCGGTGCGTCGCCGCTGACCTCCCTCAAGCACGCGGGTGCTCCCTGGGAGATCGGTCTCGCCGAGACCCAGCAGACGCTGATGCTCAACGGTCTGCGCGACCGCATCGTCGTGCAGGTCGACGGCCAGATGAAGACCGGCCGCGACGTCGTCGTCGCCGCTCTCCTCGGCGCCGAGGAGTACGGTTTCGCGACCGCGCCGCTCGTGGTCTCGGGCTGCATCATGATGCGCGTGTGCCACCTCGACACCTGCCCCGTGGGTGTCGCGACGCAGAACCCGGTGCTGCGCAAGCGGTTCACCGGCAAGCCGGAGTTCGTCGAGAACTTCATGCTGTACATCGCCGAAGAGGTGCGCGAGTACCTCGCCGAGCTCGGTTTCCGCAGCCTCGACGAGGCCATCGGCCAGGTGGACGTCCTCGACACCCGCAAGGCCGTCGAGCACTACCGCGCGTCGAAGCTCGACCTGTCGCCGCTGCTCGAGAAGGTCACCTCCCCGATCTACGGGGAGCAGGACATGCACTGCACCAAGGAGCAGTACCACGCCCTGGACAAGGCACTCGACAACGAGCTGATCGCGAAGGCGCAGCCCGCTCTCGAGTCGGGTACGCCGGTCTCGTTCGACACCCCGATCACCAACGTCAACCGCACCGTCGGCACGATGCTCGGCCACGAGCTCACCAAGAAGTACGGTGCGGAAGGGTTGCCGGACAACACGATCGACATCACCTTCACGGGTTCGGCCGGCAACAGCTTCGGTGCGTTCGTCCCGCGCGGCATCACGATGCGGCTCCACGGCGACGCGAACGACTTCGTCGGCAAGGGCCTGTCGGGTGGTCGCATCATCGTGCGTCCGCCGCACAATGCGGCCGAGGGCTTCGTACCCGAGGACAACATCATCGCCGGCAACGTCATCCTGTTCGGTGCCACCGGCGGCGAGGCCCTCATCCGCGGCATCGCGGGTGAACGCTTCGCGGTCCGCAACTCCGGAGCCACGGCCGTCGTCGAAGGCGTCGGCGACCACGGCTGCGAGTACATGACGGGTGGCAAGGTCGTCATCCTCGGCAAGACCGGCCGCAACTTCGGTGCGGGCATGTCCGGTGGCGTCGCGTTCGTGTACAACCCGGACAAGGACTTCGAGAACAACCTGAACACCGAGCTCGTCGACCTCGAGGATCTCGAGGGCGAGGACTTCGCGTGGCTCAAGGGCGCCGTCGAACGGCATCGTGACGAAACGGGCTCCGAGGTCGCAGCCCGCATCCTGGCCGACTGGTCACAACAGGTCAGCCACTTCGCGAAGGTCATGCCTCGCGATTACAAGAAGGTACTCATGGCTATCAAGGACGCCACCATCCGTGGTGCGAACGTGGACGAGGCGATCATGGAGGCTGCTCGTGGCTGATCCCACCGGTTTCCTCAAGCACGGTTCCCGCGAGACCCCGGTCCGCCGGCCCGTCCCGCTGCGACTCCTCGACTGGAAGGAGGTCTACGAGCCGTTCCCGCTCGACACCCTCCAGACCCAGGCCAGCCGTTGCATGGACTGCGGTATCCCCTTCTGCCACAACGGTTGCCCGCTCGGGAATCTCATCCCCGAGTGGAACGACCTCGCCTACAAGGGCAAGTGGGAGGACGGGATCGAGCGTCTCCACGCCACGAACAACTTCCCCGAGTTCACCGGCCGGCTCTGCCCGGCGCCCTGTGAGGCGTCGTGCGTGCTCGGCATCAACCAGGACCCGGTGACCATCAAGCAGGTCGAGGTCGAGCTGATCGAGAAGGCCTTCGACGACGGCCGCGTCAAGCCGGTCCCGCCGTCGAAGCTCACCGGCCGCAAGGTCGCGGTCGTCGGCTCCGGACCTGCGGGTCTCGCTGCGGCACAGCAGCTCACGCGTGCCGGCCACTCGGTGACGGTGTTCGAGCGGGCCGACCGCATCGGTGGTCTGCTCCGCTACGGCATCCCCGAGTTCAAGATGGAGAAGCGCTTCATCGACCGCCGTCTCGCGCAGATGGAGGCCGAGGGCACCGTCTTCAAGCCGGGCGTGAACGTCGGTGTCGACATCACCGCCGACGAGCTGCGCGAGCAGTTCGACGCCGTGGTGCTCGCCGGCGGCGCAACCGTCGCCCGCGACCTGCAGATCCCCGGACGTGAGCTCGACGGCATCCACCAGGCGATGGAGTTCCTGCCGATCGCCAACCGCGTGCAGCTCGGCGACCTGCCGGCCCCGACCATCACGGCCGAGGGCAAGAAGGTCGTCATCATCGGCGGTGGCGACACCGGCGCCGACTGCCTGGGCACCTCGCACCGTCAGGGTGCGGAGAGCGTCCACCAGTTCGAGATCATGCCGCGGCCGCCGGAGCAGCGCGCCGAGTCCACCCCGTGGCCGACCTACCCCCTCATGTACCGCGTCTCGTCGGCACACGAGGAGGGCGGCGAGCGCGTCTTCTCCGTCAACACCGAGGAATTCATCGGCAAGGACGGCAAGGTCACCGCGCTCAAGGCGCACGAGGTGCAGATGGTCGACGGTCGCTTCGAGAAGGTCGAAGGCAGCGACTTCGAACTCGAGGCCGATCTGGTGCTGCTCGCGATGGGCTTCACCGGTGCCGAGAAGCCCGGTCTGCTCACCGATCTCGGTGTCGACTTCGACCAGCGCGGCAACGTCGCCCGCTCGTCGGAGTGGGCCACCAACGTCGACGGTGTCTTCGTCGCCGGCGACATGGGTCGCGGACAGTCGCTCATCGTCTGGGCGATCGCCGAGGGTCGCGCGTGCGCCGCTGCGGTGGATCGCTTCCTCGAGGGCGAGACGGCACTGCCGGCGCCGATCGCGACCACCACGATGCCGCAGCGCTGAGCGCGGAAATCTTTCGGCGTCCGAGTGGCGCCGGAGAGTTGAGCGCTCCAGCGTCGCAGCGCTGAACGAGGTACGACCGCTGGGCCGCACACCGGAAGGTGTGCGGCCCAGCGGTGTTCGTGGGTGAGGTCAGGCGTCGACGAGTGACGCGGGATCGGTGTCGGATGCGGTGGCCGGCGCCGGTTCGGGTGTGGCCACCTCGCGCCGCCGCGCGAGGAGGCGGTCGACGGCCCACGATCCGGAGCCGACGAAGATCAGGACGAACATCGCCCAGCAGAACAGCGCGGCGGATTCACCGTCGTTCTGGATGGGCAGTGCGCCGTCGGCCTGATGGCCCCAGAAGTAGGCGTACGCCATCGATCCGGAGCCGAGGAAGGCCGCGAGCCGGGTACCGAGACCGAGGATCAGGGCGGTGCCGCACACGACCTGGATGATCGCGCCCCACCAGCCGGGCCATGCGCCGAGTTGTGCGGTGGCTCCGCCGTAGGGTTCCGTCGGCCACGCCCACAGGCTCGTGGTGCCGTGGCACAAGAACAGGAAACCGACGACGATGCGGAAGGCGGCGACGGCGTGGTCGCCGAAACGGTCCGGCCAGTGGCGCACTGAGTTCATCACGTGCGGAAGTAAAGCATGCCTACCCTTACATACAGGGTGCTTGGTCATCGTTCCGCGGTTCAACAGCAACCGCCGGACGCGCTGCGCTGTGATATTTCCGTGTCGCCGGGCGTCGCACCCGTTATGGTTCTGCGCATGACGGCTACGAGACGGGCACTGGCGATGGTCGTGATGGGTGCGGGTGCCGTCGTGGCCGCCGTCGCGGCGGCTCCCGCCGCGGCCGCGGATCCTGCGGACGCGTGCATCCGCAACGGTGGTGGGCTCGTGACGGTCGACGGCGCCGAGCCCGTCCCACCGGTTTTCGGATTCGACGGTCCCCGCCTGCTCGGACTCCAGGGCGGTGTCGGCAACGCGTGCATCACCAACGTGGGTCCCGGCGCCGTGACGGTCACGCATCCCGAGGGACGTGTCCCGGGACGCACCGAGGTGTCCACCGCGCTCGTGGAGATGCGGGTCGACGGCGGGCTCGGCAACGTCGCCGTCACCAACGTCGGTACCGGTGCGGTCACGGTGCACCGGACGGAGGTCACGCCCGAGCCCGTTGCGGCGCCCGCCCAGGCTCCGCTCCCCGGGATGCCGGAGCTGATCCTCGACGCGGGAACCGACGGCGTCTTCGTCACGAACGTCGGTACGGGCGGTGTCACGGTCGTCGACCGTGCCGTCGCGCCGGCGGAGCTTCCGGCCCCGCCACCGCCTCCCCCGGGTGCGGTCGTCACCGATCCGTTCAGCGGAAACATCTATGTCACAAACCTCTTCGGGCCCGACATCGTCGTCGCGGAACCCGCCTCGACCGCCGAAGGGAGCGCGGTCGAGCGACCGGTTCCGGGAACGGCGGTCGACTACGGGACGGGCAACGTCTTCGTGACGAACATCGGCGGGGGACAGGTGACCGTCGTCCGCGGCTGATCCGCCGGCCCCGTCGTTCCCCGACAACGTTCCGGACTCGGATGTATCACATCCGGTTCACGAATATGTCATCCTTCTACTCGATACTGCCGGGGAGGGACGCGGCACCAGGACAGTAGCGGGGCGGGGACATGGCTATGAGAAGAGTGTGGGCGGCAACGGTGGCCGCAGTGGCGGCATGTGCAGCAGTATTCGTCGCAATTCCTGCGGCGCAAGCGAATCCGCCCGGATGTCCGACCTTGAACGTGGTCGCTGTGCCCGGAACGTGGGAGACCTCGAACACCCCCGACCCCGGCCGCGGGAACGGCATGCTCGCCCAGGTCACGTCCGATCTTCCCGCCGGGGCGCGTGTCGACTACGTCGCGTATCCCGCCACGGCCTTCCCGTGGGAGGGCGACGTGTACGCGGCCTCCCGCAACCGCGCCGTCGACAACGCGCGCGGCATCATCGCGGCCACCGCCGAGCGGTGCCCCCTCACGAACTTCGCCCTCGTCGGTTACAGCCAGGGTGCCGATGCCGCAGGCGATCTCGCTGCCGAGATCGGCACCGGGCTGGGAGTGATCGGTCCGCACCGCCTCGTCGCGGTGGGGCTGCTGTCCGATCCGCGGCGCTCCGAACTCGACCCGTTCGTCGGTCCGCCCGTCGCCGGCACCGGTGCGGGAGGTGCCCGCGCGGGAGGCTTCGGATTCGTAACGCCCAACGTGCGCACCATCTGCGCGGTGGGCGACCTCTATTGCTCGACGCCGCCGGAGGACTTCGTCACGCGACTGGCCGGCTTCCTCGCCATCTCGGCGGGCAGCCCGTTCGAGCAGCTCGAGAACTACCGCGACGAGGCGACCGCGCTCTACAACGACATCATGACCGCCGGGGGCATCCCGATGCTGCAGCTGCAGCTCACGCCCGAGGCGAACGAGCTGCGCGAGCAGAAGATCCGCACCTTCTACGAGTCGCAGATCCACCAGGACTACTCGAACTACGTGGTCGACGGTCGCGGAACGACGGCCACACGGTGGCTGCACGACTGGATCGCCTCCAAGGCCTGACCATCAGTCGATATCGAATCGTGCGCCCACACGCATGACACGGGGCGCGAAGCGCATCAGCCACTTGCGGACCTTCGCACCCGGGGCGACCGTCACCACAGGTTTGTTGTGACGGACCGCCCCGACGATCTCCCTGGCCACCTTCTCCGGCGCGATGTGCAGGCGCTGGTACATCGCGAGGGTGCGGGTGCGTCGCGCTGCTCGTAGTTCCTTGTTCGGCGCGACGTACTCCGTCGCCCTGGTGAGGTTGGTGTCCACCAGGTCGGGACACACGACGGTCACGCCGATCCCGTGTTCGAGCAGTTCGGCGCGCAGGCACTCCGACAACATGAACACCCCGGCCTTGCTCGTCGTGTAGGCGGCGAGGTTGCGTTGCGGCATGTACGCCGCCGCCGACGAGACGTTGACGATCTGCCCGCCCGTGCCGGCTTCGATCATCTGCTCGGTGAAGGCACGGCAGCCGTAGACCACGCCCCAGAAGTTCACGTCCATCACGTTCTCGAAGACGCTCTGCGGGGTGTCGGCGAAGGCACCGATGACACCGATGCCCGCGTTGTTGACGAGCACGTCGGCGACGCCGTGCCGCTCGCGGACGGTCTGCGCGAACTTCCGGACCTGCTGTTCGTCGGAGACGTCGAGTTCGTAGGCGTGGGCGGCGCCGCCGAAGACGGCCTCGGAACCGCCGGCGCCGGGAGCCGGGACGTTCACGAGCGCCACCGTCTCGCGGGCACTGTCGAGATCCTTGTCGGCGACGACGACGATGGCGCCTTCGGCGGCGAAGGCGATCGCCGACGCCCGGCCGATCCCGCTACCGCCGCCGGTGACGACGACGAGGGCGCCGGTCAGGTCGCGCAGACGGCTGCGTAGTGCAGCGCCGGCGCGCCAGCGGCGTATCTGAGCGATCCGAGAGGGCACCCCACCATCGTGACGCACTCGCCGCGTGTGGTCCGGTCAGTACAGGAACTCGCGGTAGAGCTCGCGCTTGCCCGGCTCGGCGTCGGCCGGGATCTCGATCGAGTGGAGTTCGGCGTGCATGTCGCGCATCGACGGGACCGCCGCGCGGTCGGGATAGGTCGACGGATCCCACAGTTTGGCGCGCAGCAACGCCCGCGCGCAGTGCAGGAAGACCTCGTCGATCTGCACGATCACAGCGAGCTGCGCCGGCTTGTTCTGCAGCGACAGCTTCTCGAGCAGGTCGGGGTCGGTCGACAGGGTGGCGCGGCCGTTGATCCGCAGCACCTCCTCGTCGCCGGGGACGAAGAACAGCAGCCCGACGTGAGGATTCTCGAGGATGTTCCGGTACGAGTCGGCGCGGCGGTTGCCGGGCCGGTCGGGCAGCGCGATCGTGTGGTCGTCGAGGACGAGCACCGCCGACTCGATGTCGCCGCGCGGCGAGCAGTCGCAGTTGCCGACGGCGTCGGCGGTGGCGATCGTGAAGAACCGCGCCAGCGACAGGAAATGCCTGATGAGCGGGGTCAGGTGTGGTCGTGCCTTGTCGACGATCGCCGGGTGCGGAATGCCCAGGACGGCCTCGAGCTCGCCCTGTGTCCGTATCCCGCCCTGTACGAGCTCGTCGATCCTGTCCGCATCCATCCGGTGCACCTCCGGCGGTGACCGTACCAATCCTGCGCGGGAAGATCACGTCGGCGCCTGGGTCGTCCCCTGGTCAGGGCCGCGCTTCCGGTCACCGGGACGGCCCGGGAGGCAGGGCTCCGGATCCCGGTAGAACGAGTGGCGACGCCCCCGTCCGGAAGGATCGAGATGACCGACTCCGCCCTGCTGGCCTCCCTCCTCGAACGCGTGCAGCTCCTCGAGGACAAGGCTGCGATCCACGAGGTCCTCACGGCCTATGGCCCGGCCGTCGACGCCGGTGACGCCGAGGCGGTGGGGGAACTGTGGGCCGAGGACGCCATCTACGACGTCGACATCCGCCTGATGGAGGGTCGCGACGCCATCATGAAGATGGTGCGCACCCGGCCACACCAGGACTACATCGAGGAGGGCTGTGGTCACCTGCTCGACCCGGTGCACATCCGGGTCGACGGCGACACCGCCGTCGCGACCTGTCACTCCCTGCTGCTGCGCCGCAACACCGATTCGGATTCGTTCCGGGTGTGGCGGGTGAGCGCCAATCGTTTCGAACTCGCCCGGATCGACGGCAGCTGGAAGATCGTGCGCCGCACGTCGCGGTTGCTCGACGGCAGCACCGCCGCCCGCGATCTCCTCGCGAGCGCACGGCGCTGAACCCACGACTCGCGGGTGGGCGCTGGGGGCTCACCCGCGGCCGGCTGCCGGGGTTCAGACGCGCAGGGTGTCGCGCACGTGCCCGGTCTCGTTGACCGACGCGACGCGGCGCGCACCGCTGCGTGAGACGAGGATGCGCGTCACCGACGCGTACTCGATGGGGAACATCAACGGCCGGGGCAGCTCGAGCAGGTGCTGCAGCACGATGTTCACGACCCCGCCGTGGACGAACAGCGCCACGGTCTCGGCGTGGTCGCACGTGTCCACCACGTGGTCGATCCCTCGCAGTACCCGCGTGCGGAAGGCGTCCCCGTCCACGAAATCGGGCAGGTGACCTGCCAGGATGCGCTTGTAGGCGGCCGGTGCGACGTCCTTCGCGGCGTCGATCGTGAAGTAGTGGTCGTGGCCGTAGTCGTACTCGGCGATGTCCTCCATCTTCTCCACGTCGAGCCCGCGTCGTTCCGCGACCGGCTCGGCCGTCTGCAGGGCCCGCAACTGCGGGCTCGAGAACAGGCGGGTGATGTTGTACGGGGACAGCGCGTCCGGCAACCGCGACGCCTGGAGACGACCGGTCTCCGTGAGCGGCGGGTCGGCGACCCCGGTCTCGGCGCGGGCGTTGTTCGGCTCGGCGTGGCGGATCAGGAGTAGCTGCACGACCTCACGATGCCAGGTGGAGCGGTTTCACGTGAAACCACCCGTCAGGAGCGTCGCGGCTTCGTGAACGGGAACGCCAGCGACTCGCGGATGCTGCCACCGAGGACGAGCATCACGATCCGGTCGACACCCATGCCGAGGCCGCCGGTGGGAGGCATCGCGTATTCGAGGGCTTCGAGGAACTCCTCGTCGAGTTCCATCGCCTCCTCGTCACCGCCCGCGGCGAGCAGCGACTGCTCGGTGAGGCGGGCACGCTGGTCGAGCGGATCGGTGAGCTCGCTGTAGGCGGTCCCCAGCTCGACACCCCAGGCCACCAGGTCCCACTTCGCCGCGACCCCCGGCTTGCGGGGGTGCGGCCGGGTCAGCGGCGACACCGAGGTCGGGAAGTCGGTGTAGAAGGTGGGGAACTCCGTCTTCGATTCGACGAGGTGCTCGTACATCTCCTGCGCGGTGGCGCCGGCGTCCCAGGCCGGGTTGTAGGGGATCTCGTGTTCGTCGCACAGGCGTCGCAGGACGTCGACGGGGGTCTGCGCGTCGACGAACGTCCCGAGCGCCTCGGAGATCGCGTCGTGGAAGGTCTTGACGGGCCACTCGCCCGAGATGTCGATCTCGACCGGGGTGCCGTCGGGTCCGGGCCGCAGGATGATCTCGCGTCCGTGTGCCGCGCGGGCTGCTGCCTGGATCAACTCGCGTGCGACGACCCGCATCTTCTCGTAGTCGCTGTGCGCCTCGTACGCCTCGAGGATCGTGAACTCGGGGTTGTGCTTGAAATCCGCACCCTCGTTGCGGAACACCCGGCCGATCTCGAAGACCTTCGCCATGCCCGCGACGCACAACCGTTTCAGGTACAGCTCGGGCGCGATCCGCAGGTACAGATCGGCGTCGTAGGCGTTGATGTGCGTGATGAACGGTGCGGCGTTCGCGCCGCCGTGCACCGACTGCAGGATCGGGGTCTCCACCTCGAGATAGCCGCGGGCCTGCAGTTCGTCGCGCAGCGACCGCACCACCGCGCTGCGCGCCGCGAGGTGGTCGCGTGCGCCGGGGTCGATCGCGAGATGCAGATAGCGTTGCCGCACGCGGGCTTCCGGGTCGACGAGACCGTGGAACTTGTCGGGCAGCGGGTGCAGGCACTTGCCGTCGATGCGCCACGAATCGGCGAGCACCGAGATCTCGCCGCTGCGGCTGCGTCCCGTCTCGCCGGAGACCTCGACGAGGTCGCCCAGGTCGAACAGGAAGCGTTGTCCGGCAACCCGTTGCCGGTCGACGAGGACCTGGATGTCGCCCGACCAGTCGCGCAGCACCGCGAACAGCACACCGCCGAAGTTGCGGATGCGCAGCAGGCGTCCCGCCACGGTCACCGGGGTGCCGGACTTCGCGGTCCGGGCCTCGGCGGCCGTGTGGGTCGGGGGGTGCGCGACCGGATAGGGATCGACACCGTGCTCGACGATCCGCTGCAGGGTGTTCATCCGCACCTGGACCTGCTCGGGGTGGCGACGTCCGTGCGCGACGGCCGGGGTGCCGTCGGTGAGTTCGACGCCGGGTGCGCTGCCGTCGTCGTGCAGTTCCGCCGCGACCACCTGGTCTTCGGGGAACGCCGAGTGTGTTCCCGTGTGCTGCTGGGTGTTCCGGCGACCGAAGGTGGGGAGGGTGAGGAAGCCCTCGGCGATCGCCGACGCGAGCGCGACGCGCGGGATGAGCCGGTTGTCGCGGAAACACAGGAAGCGGGGCACCCATTCGGGGTGGTACTTGACGTTGGACCGGTACAGCGCCTCGAGCTGCCACCACCGTGAGAAGAACAGCAGGATCGACCGCCACAACCGCAGGATCGGACCGGCGCCGATCCGTGCGCCCTCCTCGAAGACCGACCGGAAGACCGCGAAGTTCAGCGAGATCCGCTCGACGTCGAATTCGGCACCGCGTGAGGCGAGTTCGGAGACCATGAGTTCGACGACGCCGTTGGGGGCCTGCGGGTCGCGGCGCATGAGGTCGAGCGACACCCCGTCCGATCCCCACGGCACGAGCGAGAGCATCGCGACGACCTTGCCGTCCGCGACCGCTTCGACGAGCAGGCAGTCGCCGTCGAGCGGGTCACCGAGCCGGCCGAGGGCCATCGAGAAACCGCGCTCGTTCTCGGTGTCGCGCCAGGCCTCGGCGCGCTGGATCGCTGCCGACAGTTCGATGGGCGACAGTTCGCGGTGACGCATGATCCGCGCGGTCACACCGTGTTTGCGGGCGCGGTTGACGGCCTGCCGCACCGGTCGCATGTCGCGTCCGGCGAGACTGAAGTCGCGGGTGAGCAGGACTGCCTCGTCGCCGAGTTGCAGCGCGTTCAGCCCCGCCCGGTGGTAGGCCGTCGCGCCGTCCTCGCTCGCCCCCATCACGGCGGGGGTCCAGCCGTAGGCGCGGGCGAGGTCGAGCCATTCGTCGATGGCGTGCGGCCACGCCTCGGGGTTGCCGACCGGATCACCGCTCGCGAGGCACACCCCGAGTTCGACGCGATAGGTCACCGCGGCCTTGCCGCTGGGGGCGAACACGACGGCCTTGTCGCGGCGCGTCGCGAAGTAGCCGAGCGAATCGTCGCTGTGGGCGAGCAGGCCGCGGATGGCGGATTCGTCACTGCCGGTGAGCGCGTTGCTCGCTCGTTGCGAGCGGAACAGCACCACGACGGCCGCGAGCACGGCGAGCGCGCCGAGCAGACCGAGGACCGTGTTGACCAGCCCGTTCGGGCGGCCACCGAACTGGTCGTTGTCGATGAACGTCAGTGCGGTGACGCGGTTGAGCGCCCACAGGAACCGGTCGGGAGGGGGCAGGGTGCCGGGGAACAACTCCACCAGACCCCAGCCGATCAGCGTCCCGACGACCAGGCCACCCACGAGCACACCGAGTGCGGCCCAGACGTTTCCGCGACGCACGCGCGTGTAGAACTCGGGATAGGACAGCAGCAGGAGCGCGACGATCAGCAGGTGGACGACCAACGCGACGAGGTGGTTCGGGTCGCGCTCGACGATGCTCATCACGAGATTGGTGATGGTGAATCCGCCGAGGTAGATCGTGAGGATCCACCACGCGATGCGCTTGCGGCCGGCGACGGCACCGGCGAGCAGGCCGAGCACGAGAGCGAACGACAGGCTCGTGTCGGGAGCGTCGAAGTAGTACTCGTCGAGATATTCGCGCGGGGCGTGGATCCAGTAGCGCAGGGTCGGGGAGAGCGACCACAGCGCGACCACGACCGCGTAGACGCCCAGGATCAGGCCGAGGATGTGCGGTACGGCGGACAGACGTCCACCGATGCGGTCGGTCAGCGACGGCCGTGAGGGCGGTCGGGCGTCCTCCACCGGACGCGGGCGCTCGACAGGAGCGGCGGAATCCGCAGACATGGAATAGAACGGTAACGGGCAAACGCGGCAGCCGTGGGACGAACGGCCGCGGGACCGGGTCACATTCCCGGTCCCGCGGCCGTTCTCATCCGCTCATGAGTCTGTCAGGAGTGGGGTGCTCCCGCAGTCGCGACGTCCTCGGTGGCATCGGGCTCGGACGGTTCGGTCCGCGCCAGCTTGCTCGGCCACCAGATCTTCTTCCCGATGTCGATCGTCAGGGCCGGCACCACCAGCGACCGCACGAGCAGTGCGTCGAGCAGGACACCGAAGGCGACGATGAACGCGATCTGCGCCAGGAACAGCAGCGGGATCACGGCCAGCGCGGAGAAGGTGGCAGCGAGAACGATGCCTGCGGAGGTGATGACGCCACCGGTCACGGTCAGGGCCCGCAGCGTTCCGTCGCGGGTGCCCACTCTCTTCGTCTCCTCCCGGACGCGGGTCATGAGGAAGATGTTGTAGTCGATGCCCAGCGCCACGAGGAAGACGAAGCCGAACAGCGGCACCACCGGGTCGGCACCGGGGAAGTCGAACAGGTGGTTGAACACGAGCGAGGAGACGCCGAGGGTCGCCGCGAACGAGACGATCACGGTGAGCATCAGCAGGATCGGCGCGACGATCGCCCGCAGCAGTGCGATGAGCACCAGCAGGACCACGATCGTGACCACCGGGATGATGACGGTGCGGTCGCGGGTCGCGGTGTCCTTCGTGTCGAGGTCGACGGCCGTGGGTCCGCCGACGAGTGCCTCCGCGTCGGGCACGGAGCCCACCGCCTCGCGGATGCGCTCGACGGTCTGCTCGGCGGCGAGGGAGTCGGCGGGATCCGACAGGGTCGCCTGCACCGCGACGAGTCCGTCGACCACACGCGGTGCGCCGTCGGGGCCGGGGACGGGCTGGACGGTCGTCACGCCCTCGACGCTCTCGGTGGCGCTGACGACACCCTCGAGTGCGCCTTCGCGGGCGACGACGATGCTGGGCGAACCGGTGCCGGCGTCGAAGTGTTCACCGAGCACTTCCTGGCCGGACTTCGAATCGGTCTGCAGGAGGAACAGATCCGACGAGGCCACACCGCTCGCCTTGAACTGCGGGGCGAACAGTGCGAACGCGACGAGCACGAGGCTGCACACGATCCAGATGGGGCGCGGCTTCGATCCGACGAAGCCGGCGACGCGGCCCCAGAACTTGTGGGAGCTCTGTAGATCGCTGCGATCGGTGTCCGGCTCGAAGCGGGGCCGACTGGGCCAGAACGCGGCGCGACCGAGCAGGACGAGAGCGGCGGGCAGGAAGGTGAGCGACGCCAGGAAGGACGTCGCGATGCCGATGGCGGCCACCGGGCCGAGGCCGCGGTTGGAGTTCAGGTCCGACAGCAGCAGGCACAGCACACCGAGGATCACCGTGCCGGCCGATGCCGCGATCGGTTCGATCGCACCGCGCAGCGCGGCACGCATCGCCGCGTACTTGTCCTGTTCGATGCGCAGTTCTTCCCGGAACCGGGAGACCAGCAGCAGGGCGTAGTCGGTGGCGGCGCCGAAGACCAGGATGAACATGATGCCCTGGCTCTGGCCGTTGAGGGCGATGGCTCCGGCATCGGCGAGCAGATAGACGATCAGGCTGGCCAGCGCGAGAGCGAACACCGCCGAGATGATGACGACGAACGGCAGGATCGGGCTGCGGTAGACCACGATGAGGATGACGAGGACGACTCCGCCCGCGACGAGCAGGAGCAGTCCGTCGATGCCGGCGAAGGCCGACGACAGGTCGGCGGCCTGCCCGGCGGGGCCGGTGACGTAGACGGTCAGGCCGTTCGGTGCGCCTTCGAGGGCAGTCCGGAGTTCCTCGACGGCCTCCTGGACCTCCCCGGAGGCGTCGAGCGGCACGATCATCTGCGCCGCGTCACCGTCCTCCGACGGGATCGGCGGCGGTCCGGCGGATTCGGTGGCCAGGAAGGCGAGGTCCTCGTCGGTGATCCCGCCGTCGCGTTCGGCGACGACGATCGCGGGGATGAACTCGCTCTCGTTGAACTGTGCGTACAGCTCGTCGGCGCGGGTGGATTCGGCGGATGCCGGGAGGAAGGTGCTCGCGTCGTTGGAGGCGACCTCACTGAGCTTGCCTGCGAACGGGCCGCCGCCACCGGCGGCCACGAGCCACGCGATGAGCAACAGGGCGGGTAGGAGCCACCGCCATCGGCTGGTTCTGCGTGGGGGCTCGGTAGCAGTGCTCAAGATTCCTCCTGGCGTGAACGAATGTGTCGGAACTAGATTATTCAGCGTGCTGAACGATGGGGGTGGAGACGACCTCGACGAGTGGCCCACCGGACGTCTGCTGTCCACCGCGGCGCGGCTCGTCGAGCAGGCCTGGGAGCAGTCGCTGCGGCGACGAGGTCTCACCCACGCGGGGGTGATCGCACTGCACGCGGTGGCCCACGCTCCACTGTCGCAACGGGAGATGGCGCGCGCGTGCCGGGTGACCGACCAGACCATGAGCCGGACCGTCGACCATCTCGTCCGCGGCGGTTTCGTCACGCGTGCCGTCGACCCGGAGGACGAGCGCCGGATGCGGGTGGAGATCACGCCGTCGGGCGTGGACGCCTACCGGCGGGTGATCGAACTCGAACGCGACGACGCGCCCGGCGGTGATTCCCCGGTCGCGGTGTCGGACCCGGCGACCCTGCGCCGGCTCCTCCTCGAAATCGTTCGCTCGCACAGCACTCCTCGTGACAGCCCCGGGAGTACCCAGGATCGGGAGAGTCCACCCCTCCACGAGATGTGAGCTGCCACCCTCTCCGGAAAACGAGGAGATCCGTCCGGAGCGCGCGCGGTAGGGTGCCGCATGGTCTCCGTACCCCGGACCCACGCCGACGTCGTCTCCGCACTGCGAGCAGCCGGGTGCGTGTTCGCCGAGGAGGAAGCGCAGCTGCTCGTCGAAGCCGCTCCCACACCCGCGGATCTGGAGCGGCTGATCGCGCGGCGGGTCGGCGGCGAACCGCTCGAACACGTACTGGGACAGGTCTTCTTCCACGGCAGGCGCATCGCGGTGCGAGAGGG
This sequence comes from Rhodococcus sp. BUPNP1, assembly GCF_002215235.1. Classification (NCBI taxonomy): domain Bacteria; kingdom Bacillati; phylum Actinomycetota; class Actinomycetes; order Mycobacteriales; family Nocardiaceae; genus Rhodococcus; species Rhodococcus sp. BUPNP1. The sequence goes on along the minus strand of NZ_NERM01000002.1, from coordinate 130,090 downwards.
GGTGTTCGTCCCGCGTCGCCGCACCGAGTACCTGGTGGACTGCGCGATCGAGCTCGCGCGACCCGGCGCCGTGATCGTCGACATGTGTTGCGGGTGCGGTGCCGTCGGTGCCGCGCTCGCCACCGCCGTCGAGGCCTGCGAGATCTACGCGGCCGACATCGATCCCGTCGCCACCGCGTGTGCCCGGCTGAACCTGCCGCCCCACCGGGTGTTCGACGGCGATCTGTTCGACGCATTGCCGAGCGCGCTGTGCGGTCGCGTCGACGTGCTCGTCGCCAACGCGCCCTACGTGCCGTCGGGGTCGATCGGGTCGATGCCGCGGGAGGCGCGCTGCAGCGAACCGCGACACGCACTGGACGGCGGACCCGACGGACTGGACGTCCATCGCCGGCTCGTCGCCGACGCGGGCCGGTGGCTCACCGACGGTGGATCGCTGCTCGTCGAGTCGGCCGCATCGCAGGCGCCCGTCGTGCGCGACCTCATGACCCGGGCCGGACTCGATGCCGACACGCGAGGTTCCGAGGAGGCCGACGCGACGGTCGTCATCGGCACCCGCCGATGACGTGCTCGCTGCCGCGAACATGTCAGTCGAGCGGCAGTTGGGCGAAGATCGCGGTCGGCTGGGTCGACCCGCCCGTCGGCTCGACGCTGAAGGCGAGCGCGGTGGCACCCGAGATGTCCTCGAGCACCGCGGTCGTCGACGGCGCGACGTCGTCGGGCGTCATCGTGCCCGCAGGCTCCATGCCCTCGGGACCGACCAGCCACATCTGGTAGACGCTGCCCTCGGCCGGCGGGGCGACGTTGTTCATCACCAGCACGCCCGCATCCTCCTCCTTGGAGAACACCACGGTCGCGGTGCCGCCACCGTCGAGCTCGCCCGACGAGGTCCGTACGTCCTCGGCGGCGAAGACCCGCTCGCTCGTGCCCGGCTCGGACGTGGTCTGCCACTGACCGGCCACCACGACGCCGCCGATCGCGACGATCACGGCCGCTGCCGCAGCGAGCAGGAAGTTCCGCCGCCGGGCCTGCCGGCGCTCGTCGAGGGAGGCGGGTGGGGGCAGGTGATCGTCCTCCACCCGAGGTGCCTCGGTCGTCTCCGGCTCACCGGCTTCTTGCGTGTGCGTCTTCTCGGCGGGCGTCTTCGCGGTGAGTTCGGCGTGGACCAGATCGAGCAGTCGCACCCGCAGTTCGGGCGGCGGCTCGGTCGCGGTACCGGCCGACATCGCTGCGAGGGTCTCGTGGACCTCACGGACCTCGGCGTCGAACCGTTCGGACACCTCAGGGTCTGCTTCCGCGAGCCGCTCGGCGATCTCCCGACGCTCGTCGGGTGTGACGGCATCCAATGCGAAGACGGGTGCCATGTCGAGCAGATCGCGCGAGGAATCGTTCGCCTCGTCAGCCATCCACAGTCACCCCCAGACAATTCTTCAGTCGTTTCAGGCCGTCCCGGATGCGCGACTTGACCGTCGGCAACGGGGACGAAAGTTCTTCTGCCACTTCGGTGTATGTAAAGCCTCTGTAGTAGGCGAGCTCGACCGAGCGTCGCTGCAGTTCGGTGAGCGAACCCAGACACTCGTTCACCCGGCGGCGGTCGTCGCGCTGCGCGACCTCCTCGCTGACCGAGTCGAAGGCCGCGTCGATGTTCGTCGAACCGTAGTGCGACTCGCGGTCGGCTCCGGACTGCTCGCTGCGGACCCGGTCGACGGCGCGCCGATGGGCGAGCGTGATGATCCACGACAGAGCGGAACCCTGACGCGGGTCGTACTTGTCGGCCGACCTCCACACCTGGAGGTAGACCTCCTGGGTGGTCTCCTCGCTGTAGCCGGGATCCCGCAGGACCCGCAGCACCATGCCGAAGACTCGGGAACGCGTCGCGTCGTACAGTTCGGCGAACGCCGTGGGGTCTTGCCGGGCCACCCGCCCGAGCAGTTCGCCGAGGGTATCGGTGTGGCCTCCGACGCCGGTCATCGGCTCAGTCCGCTCATCGGGGGAAAGCCTAGCCGGGACATTCCCTCCACTCAAGGCAACCGTGTCGACCACGAGCGTCACCCCATCCACATCCGAGCACGCAGGACCGTCGCGAGATCGACCGGCAGTCGTTCTCCGCTGACGGTCGCGGTGAACACCGGGACGCCGGGCCGCCGCAGGGCGACCGAGACCGCGAACATGTCTCCGGCCCGGGTGATGATGTCGATCTCGTCCGAGCGCAGCGTGTAGCAGTGCCGTCCGTTCCGTCGCGTATGGATCTCCGCGACCACGCACGCGAGCGAGTTGCTCGGATCGTGGCACCAGAACAGGTTCAGCGGATCCGATCCGAGACCGAGGCGCCGGATGTTCAGCAGCGCTGTGATCCGCCCGCCCGGAACCCGCATCCCGTCGGCCACGAGCTGGTCCTCGACCCGCCCGCGGAAGGTGTCGGAATCGCTCGCGACGAAGTGGTCCCACGGCTCGAATCGCATCAGCGTGCGCAGCCACCAGGGCGAAGGCGTCGACTCGTCGACGTCCATGACCCAGCTGAAGCCGCGGTACTCGAGCGAGGGGCGCTCGGCCGAGCCCTGCGCGTGGCGGACGAAGGTCCGGTAGATCGCCGGCACGACCGCCTCCCGGCCACCCGGGAACTCGACGTCGTCGCCGATCATCGCGACTGCGCGGGGAAGGTCAGGGTGCATGGTCGTCTCCGGGGCACGTGGTCGGTTTCCCCGACAGTGTGCACGTGAGGAAATCGGCTGTGGTGTCGGCCCACCAGCGCGGGTCGGTGAGGAGGAAGTGCCCGGCTCCGGGCAGAGGACGCCAGCGCGTGTTCACGCCCCGGTCTCCCGCCGCCATCGTCTGGCTCTGCGCCATCCGCGGATCGGTCCGGGTGTCCTCCGTACCGTGCGCGACCAGCAGGTGCCGGCCCGCGGGGATCAGATCAGCGTCGTCGGCCGGCCACCACGGTGCCAGGGCGACGAGCGACTCGACCCCGTGCTGGGCCGCGAGATGCGCGATCGCCCGCGCACCCATCGCGTGCCCGACCAACCCGAGCCGGACGTCCCCACGACGCCGGGTCACCGACTCGATCGCTCGCAGACCGTCGCGGACCGGGCTCATGTGGTCGTCGTTCCACCCGCAGTACCGGTAGTCGACGAGGTCGACCGCGATGTCGTACCTGCTCAGCCGCAGGCGCAGGGCATCGGTGAACAGACGCATGCGCAGCTGCGACAGATGCCACGGACGCGGCGGTGTGGTGCCGACCGGACGCCCACCGGGCAGCACGAGTACGTGAGCCGGTCGGAGATCCTCGACATTGTCCATGACCTGCATTCGGAGCCGACCGCGATACGGATGGGTCGAACACCGGATACCGATCCGAAAAAAATTCTTTCGATCCGACCCATCCGCACCGCCCCGGGGATCGAATGCTCAGTGACACACCTGGTCGACGTGGCCGTTTCTCCGGTCACGGCATACGAAGGGAACCACGATCATGAACATCACTGCGCGCAAGAGCCTGGCCGCCGTCGGAATCGGTGCGATGTCCCTCCTGGGTGTCGCTGCATGTTCCGACGATTCGGGAAGCGACACGAACGAGACCACGATGGAGGAAACCGTCGAGGAGACCATCGTCGAGGAAACCACCACTGCTGCAACGGGAACCGCTGCTCCGGCCTCCGGCCCCGTCGGCCCGGGCTGCGCCGACTACGTCGCCGCGAACCCGACCGGCCCGTCGTCCGTCGAGGAACTCGCGAACCAGCCCGTCGCCGAGGCCGCCGGAAACGTGCCGATCCTGACCACTCTCACGCAGGCCCTGTCCGGCCAACTCAACCCCGACGTCAACCTGGTCGAGACGCTCAACGGTGGCGAGTTCACCGTCTTCGCGCCGGTCGACGACGCGTTCGCCGCCCTGCCGCCGGAGACCGTCCAGACGCTGCAGACGGATTCGGCTCTGCTCACCGACATCCTCACCTACCACGTGGTTCCCGGTGAGCTGACCCCCGCCGACATCGCCGGCACACAGACCACCGTCCAGGGCGGCACCGTCGAGGTCGCCGGTGAGGGTGACATGTGGACCGTCAACGACGCCAACGTCATCTGCGGTGGCATCGAGACCGAGAACGCCACCGTGTACCTGATCGACGGTGTCCTCCAGCCCCAGTAATCACCACCCGGTCGACGGAAAGGTAGAAGACATGCGTTGGTCCCGACACGGCGTTCGGGGGCTTGCGGCGGCGATCGGCGCCGCCGCAGGCGCGCTCCTGTTCGCCACGCCCGCCGCCGCAGCGCCGCTCACCCCGGTTCCCCAGCTCGACGTGAACCGGTATGTGGGGCAGTGGTATCAGCTCGCCGCCAATCCGGCTCCCTACAACATCGACTGCGCTCGCGACACGACGGCGTTCTACACGCTGCTCGACGAACGCAACGTGCGCGTGGAGAACTCGTGCACCACGTTCACCGGTGATCGTCGCGGGATCATCGGGAACGCCCGTGTGAACGACACTGCCGCACTGCACGTGTCGTTCCCGGGGGTGCCGTTCCAGGATTCGCTCGACGGACCGAGCAACTACATCGTCACGTACCTCGCGGACGATTACTCGTGGGCATTCGTCGGTGACCCGACGCGCATCTCCGGATTCGTGCTGTCGCGTTCACCCGTCGTCGGTGACGACGCGTGGCGCGAGATCCGGAACGTCGTCGAGGCGAGCGGGTACAACTCGTGCCTGATGCTCACCTCGCCCACCACCGAGGGACTGCAGGACATCAGACCGCTCTGCACCGTGTAGCTCTCGGGGCGACCGGGGTGGTGTGCGGATCCCGAGGAAGATCCGCACACCACCCCGATTCGCTGTCTCTGCACTATCCGCTCACGAATTCGCCATCCGCTACGGCAAATTGCTGCGGCGGATGGCGAAGAACGTAGCGGATCGCTCTAGCGGCCGGCGGTGCCTGCGATGTTCTCGAGCATTCCCCGGAAGATGATGCCGTGGAAGGGAACCAGCACGTACCAGTAGAGACGGCCGGCGACTCCACGTGGGAAGAAGATCGCCCGCTGGTGCACGCGCGACCGCCCCGACTCCAGCGGTTCGACCCGCCACTCGAGCCACGCTCCGCCGGGTGCCCGCATCTCCGCGCGCAGACGCAGCAGCGTCGGGCGTTCGATCAGTTCGACGCGCCAGAAGTCCAGGGCATCGCCGGTGTGCAGGGTCTTCGGGTCGCGGCGACCCCGGTCGAGACCGACACCGCCGACGAAGCGGTCGAGCCAGCCCCGGATGGTCCATGCCAACGGGAAGGAGTACCACCCGTTCTCGCCACCGATGCTCTCGACGACGGCGAACACCTTCTCCGGAGACGAATCCGACTCGAGCGACCGTTCGTCGGTGAAGACGACCTCACCGGCCCAGTCCGGGTCGGACGGAAGCGGATCGGCGGGTGCGCCGACCGGGGACGCGTTCGTCCACGTCGTCTCGACCTCTCCCCGTTCGATACGGCCGAGGGCGAGCCGGACGGCGTCGCGGTAGCCGGTGAGGCCGGATTCCGGTGGGGGGATGATCGAGTCGATGTCGTGGTTGCGCATCACCGCGTCGGTCGACAGCGATTCGAGGAGCGCGCGACCGAGGGGCGGAGGGATCGGTGTGACCAGACCGATCCACAGGCCGGCGAGCTTCGGGGTGAGGACGGGCAGGACGAGGATCCGGCGTTTCGTCAGACCGGCGACCTCCGAGTACTGCTGCATCATCTCGCCGTACCGCAGCACGTCGGGCCCACCGATGTCGTAGGTGCCGCTGCGGGGGAGGGGTGCATCGGCGGCGGCGAGCAGATAGTGCAGGACGTCGCGCACCGCGATGGGCTGGATCCGGTTGTTCACCCAGCGCGGGGTCGTCATGACCGGGAGCCGGTTGCTCAGGTGCCGGATCATCTCGAACGACGCCGAACCCGAACCGATCACGACGCCGGCCTGCAACACGAGCGTCGGCACACCGGAATCCATGAGGATGCGTCCGACCTGGGCACGTGAATACAGGTGCGGTGAGAGATCACCCGACTCCGGGTGCAACCCACCGAGGTACACGATGCGGGAGACGCCGTTGTCGCGTGCCGCGTCGGCGACGTTCTGCGCCGCTCGCTTCTCCGCGTCGACGAACTCGTCGCGGCCACCCATCGAATGCACCAGGTAGTACACGACGTCGATGTCGCGGCACGCCTCGCGCAGCGATTCGGCGTCGTCGAGGTCGCCGCGGACGATCTCGACGTCGCCGGCCCACGGCACGTCGCGCAGTTTGTCGGGGCTGCGCGCGAGCACCCGTACCCGGTAACCCGCCTCGAGCAGGCGCGGAGCGAGCCGGCCACCGATGTAGCCGGTCGCTCCGGTGACCAGGACACGCTTTCCGCTCACGGCTCCTCCAGGATGTGGCCGAGTTGGTGGCGCAGCGACGCTTCGAGATCGGGACGCCGGAACCGGTGCCCGACGTCGATCAGCGCCTTCGGGACGACGAACTGATCGGCCTGGGCGACCTCCCGCGCACCCTCGTCGCCGAGCAACAGACGGGGGCCGAAACCGGGGACGGGCAGCAGCGCGGGACGGTGCAGCACCGACGCCAGGACCCGGGTGTACTCCTCGTTGCGCACCGGTTGCGGTGCAACGGCGTTCACCGGCCCGGCCAGCCCGGGATCGGTGAGGGCGCGGTGGTAGACCTCGAGGAGGTCGTCGATGTCGATCCAGGAGAACCACTGTCGGCCGTCGCCGAGCCGGCCTCCGAGTCCGCTCGCGAACAGCGGTCGCATCAACTGCAGCGTTCCACCACGGGGTGTCTGGACGATGCCGGTGCGTACGTGCACGACCCGCAGGCCCTTCTTCTCCGCGGGATACGCTGCGGCCTCCCAGTCGGCGACGACGTCGGCGAGGAAACCCGTTCCACGCGATGCGTTCTCGTCGAGTGGCGTGTCTCCCCGGTCGTAGCCGTAGAGACCGATCGCGGATGCGGAGACGAAGGTCGCGGGACCGTTGGGTGTCCTCGCGGCGAGTTCGGCGAGTCGGCGTGTCGGTTCGATGCGGCTGTCGCGGATCGCGGCCTTGTGGGAGTCGGTGAACCGTCCCGCGATCGACTCGCCCGCGAGATGGACGACGGCGTCGACACCTTCGAGCAGATCGGGCGCCGGATCCTGCGGGTCCCAGCGACGTTCGTCGGACCGTCGCGGTTCCCGGCGCACCAGGCGGACGACCTGGTAGCCACCCGTGGACAGGAAGGCTGTCAGGGCGGTGCCCACGAGCCCGCTCGATCCGGTCACCGCGACCGTCGCGGGCCGGATGCCCTGCGCGTGCGACCAGCGGTGGCTCGCGAGATCGTCGGCGAGCTGACGGTGCCGGTAACGGAAGGTCTGGGTGAGGAAACGACCCGGTACCGGTGTGTCGACGCGATCGGTGACGCGGGTGCGGAATTCGTCGACGACGTCGAAGCGGTGTTCGTGGCGCCACGAGCCGATGACGGTGGCGGGGCGCGACCACAGGCCGTCGTGTGAGAGTTCGTCGACGAAACGTGCTGGTGGCTCGTAATCGTCGGGTCTGTGCCGGGAGATCCAGCGCAGTCCGCCGGGGAGACCGAGGACGGCGGTACCGGATTCGAGGGAGTCGGCCTCGGCGACGACGCTCATCGGTTGCCAGGGCGGGATCAGACGGAGGATGGCGCCGGGACGGGAGTGCCAGTCGAACACTTCGTCACGCGGTGCGTCGACGACGCTCGAGAATTCGATGCCCATGCCCTACCTCCGTTTGCAGAGTGCTCACCCGGTGGTGACGGCGCCGGAGCGAACTCCGGCGCCGTATCCACTCAAGCAGGAAGGACGCTGATCAGGAAGGTGTATGCATCGACGAGCGGGGTGTGGATGGCCATGAAAGCTGCCTCGACGAGAGCGCGCACTGCGGTGTCCTTTCGTTGGGTGTACGGCGAACACGTTGTCCGTCCAGAAGTTGTTCGGAGCACCGCCACGACCGGATGGGTCGTTTCGCCGTCTTTTTCATCGGGCCGAGCGAATCCGCTCGTATCTGTCCAGAGCGACGCGACGTTCGTGTGCGTGATCGACGACCGGTTCCGGATATCCGTCCGGAGGGCCGTCGGGCAGGCTGTGCACACGAGCGCCGTCGATGCTCCGCAGTTCGGGTACCCACCTGCGCACGTATTCACCCGTCGGATCGAACTTCTCACCCTGCCGGGTCGGATTGAACACCCGGAAGTAGGGAGCGGCGTCGGTGCCGCTGCCCGCCGTCCACTGCCAATTGTGTTGGTTGGACGCCAGATCGCCGTCCACCAGATGCTTCATGAAATGCCGTGCCCCGCGCCACCACGGCAGGTGCAGGTCCTTCGTCAGGAACGACGCGACGATCATCCGCACCCGGTTGTGCATGACACCCTCGGCGAGGAGCTGCCGCATCCCGGCGTCGACGATCGGGAATCCTGTCCGGCCCTCGCACCACGCAGCGAACAGGGCATCGGCATCGGGTCCGGAATCGTAGGTGATGGCGTCGAAGTCGCTGTTGTAGTTGGTCCGGGCGGTCTCGGGCCGCTGGAACAGGACGTCGGCGTAGAAGTCGCGCCACGCCAGTTCGCTGCGGAAGGTGACGGCACCCTCGTCCGACCGGTTCCTCATGTCGTGCAGCAGGGTCCGCGGATGGATGCAGCCGAACTTCAGGTAGGGCGACAGGCCGCTCGTGCCGTCGAAGGCCGGCCGGTCGCGGTCGGTGGCGTACCGCTCGAGACCGTCGTCGAGGAACTCGCGCCACCGCTCCAGCGCGGCCGCCTCGCCGGCGGGCGGTACGGGTTCGTCGCCCGCCTCGGGAATCGGCACGCGAGCGGAGCAGCCGCTCGGGTCCACCCAGTCGGCGGTGTCCGGGCCGGTCGCCGCGGGGGAGTGCCATCCGTGGTCGTTCCAGGCGCGACGGAAGGCCGAGAACACCTTGTATGCAGAGCCGTCGGGTTTCGTCACGCGGCCCGGCGTGACGGCGTAGGGGGAACCGGTGGCCACCAACGGGACGTCGCCGAGTGCCTCGGCGACCGCCCGGTCGCGTCGCGTGCCGTAGGGGCCGTGGTCGGAGCTGATGTGGACCGCGGTCGCATCGAATTCGGCGGCGACCTGCGGCACCAATTTCACCGGGTCTCCCTCGACGACGAGCAGGCGCCCGCCGAGATCCCGGTCGAGGGCTCGCAGGCATCCCATGAGGAAGTCGCGCCGGCGGGCCCCGGACGGGCGGAGCAGTGCGTCGTCGAGGACGAACAGGGCGAGGACGTCGTCGGCGGCCTCGGTGGCGGAGAGCAGGGTGGGCAGATCGTTCAGTCGGAGATCACGACGGAACCAGATGATGCTGGGGCGGGCCATGGATCCAGTGTCGGGGACAATGGGTGCCATGTCCGACGCATTCGATGTACCGATCCGTGACGAGTCGATCCGGCTCGGTCAGTTCCTCAAGCTCGCAAGCCTCATCGAGTCGGGTGCGGAGGCCAAGGAAGTGATCGCCGACGGGCTGGTGTCGGTCAACGGTGAGGTGGAGGTGCGTCGCGGCCGTCAGCTGAAGGTGGGCGACGTGGTGGAGATCGCCGGGGCGAGCGCGCGGGTCGCGCACGAATAGAGGGTCGACCCGCGCGCTCGGCCGATCAGTTCTCGGCGCGGACGACGACGCCGTCGGAGTCGCTGTAGACGATCTCGCCCGGATTGAACGTCACGCCGCCGATCTCGACGGGCACGTTCTTCTCGCCGGAGCCGGTCTGGGTGCTCTTGCGCGGGTTGGTGCCGAGGGCCTTGATGCCGATGTCGAGCGTGCGCAGGATCGCGGAGTCGCGGACCGCGCCGTTGACGATGACCCCGGCCCAGCCGTTGTCGACACCGCGACCGGCGATGATGTCGCCGACGAGCGCGGTGTGGATGCTGCCGCCGCCGTCGACGACGAGCACGCCGCCGTTGCCCGGCTCGGAGAGGGTCTGCTTGACGAGCAGGTTGTCCTGGAAGCAGCGGATGGTGGTGATGGGGCCGACGAACTCGGTGCGGCCGCCGAACTGGATGAACTGCGTGTCGCAGCTGCGGATGTCCGGGCCGATCTCGTCGGCGAGGTCTGCGGTGGCTGTGAAGGCAGGGGCGTCACTCATGGTGCGAGGATAAGCGGGCGCGGTTCCCCGCACGGTGGGAGGTCCGGTCAGGACGCGCGGCCGAAACGGCGCTCGTAGTCCTCACGTTCGCGCGCGGCGCGGGCGCGTGCCTTCGCGCTGAGCAGTTCCGGATCGAGGCCGTGCTGCTGGAGCCGGTGCCGTTGCCAGATAGGCATCAACGCCACCGAGAAGTAGATCCACGGCAGCAGCAGCAACAGCATCATCGCGATCGGGATCCACACCGGCCCCGGGATGAACAGGAACAGCAGGAGCAGCGGGATGATCGGCAGGTTCCATCGCAGCAGGTAGCGACGTGCTCCGCCGGGCCCGAGGACGTCCTCGCGTACCCACTCGCGCATCTCGGGCGGTAGCGCGCGACCGAACATGTAGCCGATCCGCTGCAGGAAATTCGGTCGTGCACTACTCATCATGGAACCCAGGATAGGCCGTCACCCTTCGTAGAGGCCTGCCAGCCTGTCGGCGAAGTTGTCGACGACGACCTTCCTGCGCAGCTTCATGCTCGGCGTCAGGTCGCCCGACTCGACCGACAGTTCGCGCTCGATGATCGTGAACTTCTTGATCTGCTCCCACCGGTTGAGCTGCAGGTTCAGCTCGTCGATGTATCCGGAGACCAGTCCGTGGGTCTTCTCGTGCCGCGCGATGTCCTCGAACGACCCGCTCACGCCGTTCTTGTTCGCCCACTCGCCGATGGACTCCGGGTCGAGCGCCACCAACGCCACGCAGTAGGGCTTGCCCTCGCCGTAGACGACGATCTCCGAGGCATACGGGCACATGCCCTTGAAGGTCGCTGCCAGCGACGACGGGGCGACGTACTTGCCCTGCGACGTCTTGAACATGTCCTTCTTGCGGTCGGTGATGCGCAGGTAGCCGTCGTCGTCGAGGCTGCCGATGTCGCCGGTGTGGAACCATCCGTCGTCGGAGAGCGACTCGGCGGTCGCGTCGGGCCGGTTGTGGTAGCCGGTCATCACACCGGGGCCCCGGACGAGCACCTCGCCGTCCTCTGCGATGCGGACCTCCGTGCCGGGGACGGGCCAGCCCACCGTGCCGATGCGGTTGGCGTAGGGACGGTTGACGAACGTCGCGGCGGAGGTCTCGGTGAGGCCGTATCCCTCGAGGACGGGGATGCCGACGGCGTCGAACCATTCGCCGACCTCGGGATTGAGCGCCGCCGAACCGGAGATGAAGAACCGCAGACGGCCGCCGAAGCGTTCGCGGACGGTGGAGAAGACCAGCTTGTCGGCGAGGCCGTGCTGCAGCTTGTCGAGCAGTCCGGGCGACCTGCCGGCCTGCTTCGCCTTCGACACGTTCCGGCCCACGCCCACGGCCCAGTCGAAGATCTTCTTCTTGGCGCCGCCTTCCTCCTCCATCATTCCCTCGACACGCGCGTGGGCCTTCTCGAAGATGCGCGGGGCCGCACCCATGAAGGTCGGGCGGACGACCGCGAGGTTCTCGACGATCTTGTCGACGCGTCCGTCCACTGCGGTGGGGAAGCCGATCTGCAGGGGGAGGGTGAGCAGCACCTTGCCGAAGACGTGGGACAGCGGCAGCCACAGATACTGCAGGTCGCCGGAGGTGAGCATGTGCAGCGCGTCGATGGCGGCGGCCTCGTAGGTCCACGCCGAGTGCGGCAGGCGTACGCCCTTGGGCTTACCGGTGGTGCCCGACGTGTAGATGAGGGTCGCCAAGTGCTCGGCCCTGATGCTGTGGATCCGGTTCAGCACTGCTCCGGAGTCCTCGGCGAGCAGGCCGCGGCCCAGTTCGGCGAGCTCGTCGAAGGTGATGACCCAGTCGCCGTCGCCGGTGCCGTCGAGGACCACGACCTTCGCCACGTCGGGTAGATCACCGCGGTGGCCCACGAGCTTCTCGACCTGACCGGCGTCTTCGGCGATGACGATCCGGCTGCCGGAGTCGGCGACGATGAACGCGACGTCGTCGGCGTGGGTGGTGGGGTAGACGGTGGTGGTCGCGGCGCCCGCGCACATGACGGCGAGGTCGCCGAGCACCCATTCGTAGCGGGTGGACGACGCGAGGGCCACGCGGTCCTCGGGCTCGATACCCAGGGAGATCAGGCCGGCCGCGAGCAGGCGTACCCGATCGCCGGTCTGTTCCCAGGTGACCGACGTCCAGCCGTCCTTCCCGTCGGGGAAGCGGAAGGCCTCGGCGTCGGGTGTGGCGGCCACTCGATCGATCAACAGGCGGGCGACCGAGGGGGCCCGCTTGTCGATGACCGCTCGGTCGACCTTTTCCTCGGAGACGCGCGTCGTTGTCGTCATACTCGAAGTCTAGGTAGCGGAACCGTCCTTCTGGCTAATATAAGTAGGAACTTATATAGTGGGGCCATGCACGGGTTCGAGGTCCTCGCAGATCCGGTTCGCCGCCGCATCCTCGAACTGCTCGCGGGCGGTCCGCAGGCGGCCGGCGAGATCGTCGCGGCGATCGGCCGGGAGTTCTCGATCTCCCAGCCGGCGGTCTCGCAACATCTCAAGATCCTGCGCGACCAGCGGTTCGCCGTCGTCCACAAGGACGGCACCCGCCGCTACTACGAACTCGATCCCGCGGTCCTCGTCGAACTCGAGGACTGGCTCGCGGGTCTGCATCCCCCGGTCTTCGCGGCTCTGGACGCGCTGGAGACCGAGATCGCGCGCGGCAAGCGTGAGCGGCGGAGCCGCGACGCCGTCCCGCCCGCGCTCCCTGCTTCCGACGAGAGAAGGAAATCCTCATGAAGAACGTGATCACGAGCAACGAGACGAGTCGCCGCACGGTCGGTCGTCGCACCGTCGAGGGCCACGAGGCCAAGGTCGTCACGATCTCGCGCAGCTACCGCACGAGCGCCGAGGACCTGTGGGAGGCGTGCACCGACCCCCGGCGCATCCCCCGCTGGTTCCTGCCCGTCGAGGGCGACCTCGAGGTCGGTGGCCGGTACCAACTCCAGGGCAACGCCGGTGGCGAGGTCCTCACCTGCGAACCGCCCCGGACGTTCACGGCCACCTGGGAATTCGCAGGCCAGGTGAGCTGGATCGAGGTATCGGTCCTGCCCGAACCGGGAGACCGTGCGCGCCTGGAGCTGACACACATCGCCCGCCCCGACGAGCACTGGGAGCAGTACGGACCCGGTGCGGTCGGAATCGGTTGGGATCAGGCACTTCTCGGACTCGGCCTGCACATCGAATCGGGGGAGGCGGTGGATCCGAAGGAGTTCGAGACCTGGTCGATGTCCGAGGAAGGTCTGCAGTTCGTCCGCGACAGCAGCGCGGCCTGGTGCGAGGCCGACATCGCCGCGGGCGAGGACCCCGAACAGGCACGCGCCGCCGCCGAGCGGACGAGCGCGTTCTACACGGGTGGATAGAGGGCCGGATCAGGCAGGAGTTCCGACGCCGACCACGTCGAGGTCGTGGCCGATGACCAGGCGCCCGTCGAATCCGGCGCCGCATCCTTCCCAGGTGGAATCGGGTCGATTGCCCGGGACCATGTGCGAGAGCACCAGGGTTCCCACGCCGGCTTCCTGGGCGATCGGGCCGAGATCCTCGATGAGAGTGTGCGATTGGACGAGGTGCTGGTAGAGCCCTTCCTGGGCATCCGTGCGGGGTTCGGGGAACAACGATTCGGGCCAGGCGGGGTCGATCACCTCGTGCATCAGAACATCTGCTCCCCGTGCGAGCTTCACCAGATTGGGGGTGGGGCCGGTGTCCCCGGAGAAGACGATCGACCCGTCGTCGCTGTCGAAACGGTAGGCGAGAGCGGGAAAGACGGGAGCGTGGTCGACCAGGGTCGCGGACACCCGGACGCGGTCGTCCTCGAAGAAGGTGAACGGTTCCATATCGGGACAGGGGTTGCCGTTCGGATCGGCCAGATACTGCGCCGGTACCGGAACGTCGAAGGCCTCCCACAGGGCGTCGGGGGCGGGCTTGCGGTTGTCGAACAGGCGGTCGTTGAAGTCGGTGGCGAATGCCTGGACGAGCAGGTCGGTCATCTCCCGGGTGCCCGGTGTGGGATTGCCCGGTGCCACGGGTTCCGGTGCGGGGCCCTCCCCGAACAGGGGTGGAAGCACTCCGCGATTGCCGGGGCCGTAGACGGGGATCTTCTCCACGTGCTGCAGTCCGTTGTAGATCCCCTCGGTGAGGATGTTGTTGAGGTCGACGACGTGATCGGAATGCAGGTGCGTCAGGAAGATGCCGCCCAGCGCGTCGAGGGGTCCGTCGAGGTCGGTGTCGAAGTTGGGTCCGAGTTCGGCCCCGCGTAGGCGTCGCATGACACCGTGACCGGCGTCGACGAGGTAGTACCGGTCTCCGACCACGACGGCGGAGGAGATGCCTTCACGTTCGCTCCCGGGCCAGTAGGGAGGACCGCCCGAGGTGCCGAGCAGGACCAGGCGTGTCCGCTGTCCCCGATACGGTTCCGGCGCGAACCGGCGATCGGACGACGGCGCCGCCACAGCGATGTCGGCACCGGGACTGCATGCGGTGGCCGCCACGGCCGTCGCGCCGACGGCGAAACTGGCCAACAACTTTCGTCGGGACACTCCGGCCGTGTGCAGCCGTCCCAGAACATCACACATGTACACGCTCCCCTCCGGTCGCGTTGCCGCGAACCGTTCCGCGATCCGATGTGACGCAGACCATATGGCCGGGGTGCGAGGGCGTCGATCCGGTGAGCGCGGTCGTGATCCGGTGAGCGCGGTCGGGCCGAACGATCGCCGATGTTCGTGTTCAGCCGTCCGTGTTCAACCGTTCGTGTTCAACCGTCCGAGCGTCGCCGCTGCCGGGCGTTCGCGTGTGCGGCAGCCGAACGCAGTACCTGCGGCGTGCGGCGCGCCGCCCGGAGAACGGCGCGGTCGAAGGGATTGAGCGAGACCCGTTTCCGCGGCGCCTGCAGGGACGGCTGCCCGCCGGTCAGGGCGAACAGGTGGACCTTGCCCGGCACGCCGGCGAGCCGGTGCGAGCCCCGGTCGGCGAACTGCAGTCCCGATCCGCCGGCCAGCTCGCGCACGTGGCTCGAGACGAGCACCTCGCCGGGACCGGCCGCGGCGCCGATACGTGCCCCCACGTGCACGGTCAGACCGGTGACATCCGTCCCGGTCGGCTCGACGGTGCCGGCGTGCACCCCGGCACGCACCTCGAATCCGAGGCGGCGGGCCTCCGCGACGATCCGCGCCGCGCACTGCACGGCGGCCACGGGTCCGTCGAACAGACTGAAGGTGCCGTCCCCGACGGTGCTCACGAGCTGCCCGCCCGCTTCGGTCACGGCGAACCGCACGTCGCGTTCGTGACGCGCGAGCAGGGCCCGGTAGGAGGTGTCGCCGATGCGTGCGAGGAGCTTGGTCGACCCCACGATGTCGGTGAACAGGGTCGCCGCGAAACGTCGACCGGCGTCGACGGGCGGGACGGACCCGCGGACGAGTTCCTCGACCATCGTCTGGACCTGCGACCACGCTTCGCCGAGCGCGGCGCCGCGCGGTGACGGCCGGGTGATCACGAGCTCACCGTGGGGCACCAGATCGGCCAGATGTCTCGCCGGACCCACCGGTATCGAACCCCCGGCGACCAGCACCACCTTCGTCGGGCACTGCACAGAGCCGAGAGCGTGCGAATAGTCGATCCGCAGGCTCGCCTCGAGGTGCGCGCTCATCGTGCTCGGCGACGCGGAGCACCGCTCGAGCATGGCCATCAACCGGCGGTTGTAGGGACTGTCGACGTGGCCATCGGTCAACGGCACGGTGCGTCCCTCGCCCCAGTGCCGCACGGCGTCGCGCCACAATGCGACGAACTCGGCGATCTCGGATTCGGTCCACCCGTGCGGTGGCCGGTCGTAGTCGAGCAGCGGTTCGCAGTACGGCGCGATCAGCATCAACGCATTGACACGTTCGGGGGCCGTCGCCGCGACGAGCACCTGCGGGCCGCACGTGCTGTGGATCCCGACGAGGGTGGCGTGCCGGATCTGCTCGGCGTCCATGACGGCGAGGACGTCCTCGGCCTGCTGTTCGATCGTGGGCACGTGGTCGACGGGGTCGGACAACCCGAAACCGCGACGCTGGAAGTAGACGGCCCGCGAGTAGGTGGCGAGGCGTTCGAAGAGCGAGTGCATGTACGGATCGGTCCACAACAGGTCCAGATGCATCTGGACCTCGAAGAACCACACGACGTCGGTGGGACCTGTTCCGATCACCCCGTAGGCCAGGTTGTGACCGTCGCGGGGCAGATACCGGGTCACCGGCGGATCCACCAGTCCAGCCTATCGAGGGTAGAACTGAAGAGGTCGTGTTCCGGCGAGGGGGCGGCTGTGTAGAAATCGCGTAATCCGGCAATCCGGTCGTCGGATCCGTCGGATGATGAATTCCGCGGAGAAGGGATGGACCATGACGCGTTCGTCGGAAGCGGGCGATCTGGGGCGCCGTATGGCGCAGCTCGCTCGCGGTTTCTACCACCCGACGGATCTCGACGAGACGCTGCGCGGCGTGACGGCGGCCGCGGTCGAACTGGTGGAGGGGGCCGATTGCGCCGACATTCTCATCGTGACCGGCCGCAAGCAGTTCCGCTCCCTCGCCGCGACCTGTGAACTCGCCGAACACCTCGACGACATCCAGGAGCAGTTCGGTGAGGGGCCGTGCCTCGATGCGAGCGCGAAGTGTCTCGTGGTGCGCTCCGACGATCTGCGGAAGGAGACGCGCTGGCCGCGTTTCGCGAAGGCCGCGGTGGAGGCGAACGTGCTCAGCACGTTGTCGTTCCAGCTGTATCTCGATCAGGAGAGCATGGGTGCGCTGAACATGTTCTCCTCCCGGGCCGATGCGTTCGATCCGCTCGCGGAGGCGACCGCCGAGGTCCTGGCCGCCCACGCGGCGATGGCGATGAGTGCGGCGCGCACCCAGGGGCAGTTCGCGTCCGCCCTCGCGACCCGCGACATCATCGGGCAGGCCAAGGGCATGATCATGGAACGTTTCGGCATCGACGCCGTCGCAGCGTTCGAACTGCTGCGCAGGCTCTCGCAGGACAGCAACGTCCCCCTCGCCGAGGTCGCCCAGCGGATCGTCGAGGCCGGTCCCGAGCGCAAGGGCGGCGAGCACGAGCACGAGGCGGGGGCCGACCCCACGTCTGTGTGACAGCACACACCCCGCCCGGGTAGGTTTGGTGAAACCGCAAGTACTACTCACCGGTAGGGGTGCATCATGCCAGCTCCGAGCGCTGCGACCTTCCAGCGTCTTGCCGACCTCATCGCGATCCCCGACGCCGCCGAGCGGACCACCCGCCCCGTCGTCGAGGCGTTCACCGGACGGGAACTGGCCACCGTGCCGGTCGGCACGGCCGAGGACACGAAGGCCGCGATCGACCGGGCCCGCACCGCGCAGGTCGCCTGGGCGAAGCTACCCGTGGAGAAGCGCGCCGCGATCATGCACCGCTACCGCGAACTCGTGCTCTCCCGGCGCGAGCAGCTCATGGACATGGCGCAGGCCGAGACCGGCAAGTCCCGTGTCTCCGCGCAGGAGGAGGTGCTCGACATCTCGATGACCGCGCGGTTCTACGCGCGCGTCGCACCGAAGCTGCTGCGCCCCCGCAAGGCCACGGGCATGCTGCCGGGCCTGACGAAGACCACCGTCCTGCACCATCCCAAGGGTGTCGTCGGCGTGATCGCACCGTGGAACTACCCGATGACGCTCGCCGTGTCCGACGCGATCCCGGCGCTGCTCGCCGGCAACAGTGTGGTGCTCAAGCCCGACAGCCAGACGCCCTACTGCGCGCTCGCCGTCGTCGAACTCCTCTACGAGGCCGGCGTTCCCCGCGACGTCTTCGCCGTGGTCACCGGGCCCGGAACCGTGGTGGGCACCGCGATCGTCGAGAACACCGACTACCTGATGTTCACGGGTTCGTCGGAGACCGGGCGTCTCCTCGCCGAGCAGGCCGGCCGGCGCCTCATCGGGTTCTCCGCCGAACTCGGCGGCAAGAACCCCATGATCGTCACCTCCGGGGTGAACCTGCGCGAGGTCACGAACGCCGCGGTGCGGGCATGCTTCTCGAACTCCGGACAGCTGTGCATCTCGATCGAGCGGATCTACGTCGAGAAGTCGATCGCCCCCGAGTTCATCCGGATGTTCGGGGCGCGGGTGCGCGAGATGTCGCTCGGTCCCGACTACGACTTCGGCACCGAGATGGGCTGCCTCATCAGCGAGAGCCAGGTCAAGACGGTGACCCGGCACGTCGAGGATGCCGTCGCCAAGGGCGCGACCGTCGTCGCCGGCGGGAAGGCGCGGCCCGACCTCGGACCGCTGTTCTTCGAACCCACCGTGCTCACCGACGTGCCCGAGGACGCCGAGTGCTACCGGAACGAGACGTTCGGCCCGGTGGTGTCGATCTATCCGGTGGAGAACGTCGAAGAAGCGATCCGAGAGGCCAACGACACCGAGTACGGGCTCAACGCGTCGGTGTGGGGTGCGACGAAGGCGCAGGGCGAGGCCATCGCCGCGCGGGTGCGTGCCGGCACGGTCAACGTCGACGAGGGATACGCCCCGGCCTGGGGCAGCACCGACGCGCCGATGGGCGGTATGGGCATCTCCGGCATGGGACGCCGCCACGGCGCGGAGGGCCTGTACAAGTACACCGAGGCACAGACGATCGCGACGACGCGCCTGCTCAATCTCGACGGCCCGCGCGGACTTCCGCGGCGGGTGTGGGCGAAGATGCTCGCCCCCTTCGTCAAGTCGATGCAGTGGCTGCCGGGTCGCTAGGGGCCGGATCGTTCTTCCGCACGATGGTGGTCGCGAGGGGCTTCTCGACGACGAGGCACAGCAGGACCCCCGCGACCACCACGAGCGGCGCGATGTACAGGTAGATCGGCACGAGCGCGTCGTTGTACGCCTCGAGGACCGGTTGCCGGAACGCGTCGGGCAGTGCCCGGACCGCGCCGGGGGTCAGCGAATCGGGATCGTCGATGCCGGTTCCCGACAGTCCACCCGCCAGGCGCGTGGCGAAGACACTGCCCACGACTGCGGAACCGAGCGTCGCGCCGATCTGGCGGAAGTAGTTGTTGCCCGCCGTCGCGGTGCCGACCTCCTCGACGGAGAAGGAATTCTGCACGACCAGCACGAGAAGCTGCATGGACGTGCCGAATCCGACGCCGATCACGGCGAACCAGCAGCCCAGCACCCAGATCGGGGTGTCCGCCCCGAGGGTCGACAGGAGCACCAGACCGGCCGTGACGAAGACCGACCCGATGATCGGGATCCGTTTGTAGCGGCCGGTTCTCGTCACGTACCGTCCCGCCAGTGTCGACGTCAGGAACAATGTTCCCATCATGGGGAGCATCAGAAGGCCGGCGGCAGTGGCGTTCACACCCGCGACCATCTGGAGGTAGGTGGGCATGTAGGCGGCAACGCCGAACAATGCGACGCTCATGACGAATCCGGCTGCGGTGACGAGATCGAAGTTGCGGTCGCGGAACAGGTGCAGGCCGATCACGGGTTCGGCGGCACGTCGTTCCACCGCGACGAACAGCACCGCACCGACCGTGGTGGCGGCGATCAGCGCGATCACGACCGGCGACGACCACGGATAGCGTGAACCGCCCCAGGTCGCGACGAGCACGAGGAGCGTCGTGACGACGGACAGCACGGCCATGCCGAGCACGTCGATCCGCCGGCCCGAACCGGAGACGCGGGGCAGACGCAGGAAGACCAGCGCCGCGACGACGGCGACGGCACCGAGCGGCACGTTCATCCAGAACACCCACCGCCAACCGGGACCCTCGGTGAACCATCCGCCGAGCAGCGGCCCGGCCACCGACGACAGGGCGAAGACGCTGCTCATGATGCCGAGATACTTCCCGCGCTGACGAGCGGGGATCACGTCGGCGATGGTGGCCTGCGACAGCACCATCAGGCCGCCACCACCGGCGCCCTGGACGGCCCGGCCGACGATGAGCCACGTGATGTCCCCGGCGAGAGCGCCGATCGTCGATCCGACGACGAAGATCGTCAACGCGGTGAGCAGCAGCGGCTTTCGACCGAACAGATCCCCGAGTTTGCCGTAGGCGGGCATGGTGATCGTCGACGCCAGGATGTAGGCGGTGATGACCCACAGCATCCGGTCCACGCCGTGCAGTTCGCCGACGATGGTCGGCAGGGCGGGATTCAGGACGGTCTGGTTGAGCGACGCCGCCAGCATCGCGAGCATGAGACCCGCGAAGACGAAGGTGACCCGCGGGGTGCTCTGTTCCGGTGCGGGCGTGGCTCTTTCGGTCTCGTTCCGGAATGGGTCGGTCACGGTCGCGTGACCTCCCGGAACAACAGGCAGGTGCGGTGCAGGACCGAATCGGCATCGGCCTCCGTCTTCCCGGGGGCGGTGAGCAACGGGCGCAACGCGGAGCGCATGAGGGCGCCGGCGACCGTGACGATCATGTCGGCCGCACCTTCGACGTTGCTTGCGGGCACCGGCGCTCCGTCCGCGGGCGGTGTGGCCGCGAGTCGTTCGGTGACGAGTTCGGCGACGACGGCCTCGACGTCGTCGATGTGCTGGAAGCGTCTGCGCGCGAGCTCGGGATGGCGGTCCATGAGGGCGATGTACTCGTCGTAACCGATCGCGCGACGGCTCGCCGCGGCGCGGAAGACCGCAAGGAGCAGGAAGGCGACCTTCTCCACGAGATCGTCGCCCGGCGTGAAGTCGAAACCGTCGGCGACGGCGTCGTCGATGACAGGGGAGGACAGGCCGAGCACGGCGTCCTCCTTCGACCGGAAGTAGTTGAAGAAGGTGCGTGGAGAAACCTCCGCTTGTTCTGCGATGGTCTCGACGGTGATGTCGGACAGGCGGGTGTGGCGTGCTGCGGCTTCGGCGGCGGCCAGGTGGATCGCCGTCCACGTGCGCACGCGTTTGCGTTCGCGGTGGGAGAGCGTCATGGTGCGGACGTCGTCCGCCGCAGCTGCAGTCATGAAGTTTTACAGTAGCGCAAATTCTCGTAATCGTAAATTATGTTCTTTAGTATGAGAGTGACATTCTCTGATCGGTTCTTCCTGCAGGGTCGCGCATACTGATCGCCATGTCCGCGACCGGGATGGTGAACGGGGTGCTGGGGATACCGCTGACCACCCCGACGGCGACCGTGGTGTTCGCGATCCTCGCCGTCATCGGGCTGATCGTGTTGCTCGTCCGCCGCTACCGGGCGTGGTTCGTACGGGGAGTGCCCGTCGCCGTGACGGTCGCCCTCGGCCTGACGGCAGTGGCCGCGCTCCTGGTCGAGAAGGTCTGGAAGCCGTTCCCGGATCGTCTGCCGTGGGCGGTGTACGGATGGGTGGCAGTGGCCCTGCTCGCCGTCTCGCTGCTGATCGGACGATGGTTCGTGCGACGCCGCGACCGGGCCCGCCCACTCGTCGCGACGGCACTCGTGGTGTCGGCGGTACTCGTCGTGATCTCCGCCGCGGGCCGGATCGACGCGGTCTACGACGCCTATCCCACCGTTCGGGCTGTTCTCGGAATCAGCGACTACCGGACCGTCCCCTTCGACGACCCCTCTCTCCGAGCATCGCGGACCGTGCCGGTGGAGGACTGGTCGGCGCCGGACGACCTGCCTGCGACCGGGGCGGTCACCTCTGTGACGATTCCCGGAACGGTCTCCGGATTCCGGGCGCGGGAAGCCCGCGTCTATCTCCCGCCGGCCTACTTCTCGGATCCACGACCGGAACTGCCGGTGCTGGTACTGCTCGCCGGACAGCCCGGCAGTCCGGAGGACTGGCTCGTGGGCGGACATCTCCCGTCCACCATGGACGCCTATGCCGCGCAGCATCACGGCCTGGCGCCGGTCGTCGTGCTCGCGGACGGCACCGGAGGCCAGTTCGACAACCCCTTGTGCGTCGACTCGCATCTCGGCAACGTGGCGACCTATCTGGCCGTCGACGTTCCGGCATGGGTACGGGACGACCTGCAGGTCGACGACGACCCACGGGCACGGGCCGTGGGCGGACTCTCGTACGGCGGAACGTGCGCACTGCAACTCGCGACCACCCGGCCGGACGTCTACCCGACCTTCCTGGACATGTCGGGACAGGCCGAGCCGACCATCGGTGACCGGGCGTCGACGATCCGGGACGTGTTCGGTGGTGATGCGGAAGCATTCGCGCGCAACAATCCTGCCGACCTGCTCGCACGCAATCGGTATCCCGATTCCGCCGGTGCTTTCGTGGTGGGACTCGACGATTCCGAATACCGTGCCGGGGTGGAACAACTCGCTTCGGCGGCTCGGAGCGCGGGGATGGACGTCCACCTCACCGAACTGCCGGGCACACACAGCTTCGCCCTGTGGTCCGCAGGGCTCGAGAAGGAGTTGCCATGGCTCGCACAACGGCTCGGGCTCGGCAGCTGATGTCCCGCACAGGGGCAGGGGTGCTGATGTCCCGCACAGGGACGGTGGTGCTCCGGGCGCCCGTCTCGTGCGGACTGCTCGTGCTGATCTGGCTCCTGGCGGTCGTCACCGGTTCTGTGAGGAGCGGGCCGTCGCACGCAACGGCATCCGAGATGTCGCTCGGGATCCCGAATATCACCGACGGCCACCTGTGGACACTGTGGACTTCAGGGTTGTTCGCCTCCGGTCCCGGTGAGTATGTGCTCGGAAGCATTGCGATCCTCGCCGTCGCGGTGCCGGTCGAACGTCGCATCGGCAGTCGCAGGTTCATGCTCGCCGCGCTCGTCTCACAGGGCCTGGGCGCGGCACTCGCATTGCTCGTGGCTCAGGTCGCCTCCCTGGTGCCGAACCTGTGGGGCAGGGAGCTGCACACCCACCTCACCGAGGACCCGCTGGCGTGGGTGCTCGGCGTCCTGCTCGCCTCCACCACCGCGATGGGCACCCTGTGGCGTCGCCGCATCCGGACACTCCTGCTGGTGTTCCTGGTGACCGCAGCCTTGTTCGCCGGACACCTGCAGGACGTGAACAGGGTGACCGTCGCGCTGGCCGGGTTGCTCGCCGGCCCGCTCCTGTTCGGACGCGGTGTGCGCCGTCCGGTGCTCGGCGGCACCATCCGGGAACGCCGCACGCTCGTCGCGCTCGTCGTCGCGGCGAGCGTGCTCGGCCCGATCTTCGCGGCGCTCTCCCCGCACTCGATCGGTCCGCTGTCCGCGCTACGCGAGCTGTTCGAGCAGGTTCCCTACACCCCGCGAGAACTCGTCGAAGTGTGTGCCGATCCCGCGCTGCACGACGAGTGCAGGAAAGGGCAACAGGCCCTTCGGCTCTCCGGTGCAGGTCCGCTCGTCGCGAATCTCATGCCGTCGATACTGCTGCTGATCGGTGCCGAAGGGCTGCGTCGAGGGCGGCGGGCAGCATGGTTCCTCTCGGTCGGAGGACACATCGTGCTGATCGTCGTGGCCGCCGCGAGCACGATCGTCCGCGTGACCGAACAGGACGAGACCCGCTCCCTGCTGTACGGAATCCACCGGCACAGCTCCGTATCCATGGAACTCGCGCCACTCCTCGCGCTGGTCTCCGTGCTCGCCCTGTTGCTGCTGACCCGCACCCTCTTCGATGTCCGTGCACCGCGGGGAACCTATCGCCGGGTATGGGCCGGAACCGCAGCCGCCGCAGGCATCGCGCTCGTGACGTACGTGGTGGTGGGCATGCTTGTGGCAGACGGGTTCGATCGTGATCCCGGCATCGGCACCTTGCTCCGCGACGCACCGCGCCGGCTCCTTCCGCCGGTCTACCTCCAGCTCTTCGAGCCTCCCGTGATGCCCCTCGACACCCCCGCCACCCTGTTGTTCGAGTGGATCGGCGTGATCGTCTGGATCGCCTTCTGCGTGCTCCTGTGGCGCAGCTTCCTCGTGCCCCCTGCCGGGGTCGACCTCGGCGACGAGCAAAGGGTGCGAGAACTCCTGCACGACCCGGGCGGCGGATCGATGTCGTGGATGACCACCTGGGCGGGGAATCGGTACTGGTTCGGCGCCGACGGCAGGCACGCCGTGGCGTATCGGGTCCACTCGGGTGTCGCCCTGACGGCGACGGATCCGATCGGTGAGCGCGCCTCGATGACCGAGGCGATCGACGAGTTCGCGGCGTACTGCCTCGGCAACGGATGGACACCCTGCCTGTACTCGGTGGGCGAGGAGACGGCGGCGATCGCCCGGGACCACGGTTGGACCTGTCTGCAGGTGGGTGAGGAGACCGTCGTCGATCTCGCGGACCTCGCCTTCAAGGGCAAGAAGTTCCAGGACGTCCGCACCGCGCTCAACCGTGCTGCCAAGGACGGGATCGAAGCGAGATGGACGACCTTCCCCGCCGCGCCGCTGTCGGTGACCGAGCAGATCGTCGACATCTCCGAGGAATGGGTGGCCGACAAGGGACTGCCCGAGATGGGGTTCACGCTCGGAGGACTCGCCGAACTGCGCGATCCCGAAGTCCGGTTGCTGCTCGCGGTCGACGCGAACGACCACGTCCATGCGATCACGTCGTGGATGCCGGTCCACCGGGACGGGAAGGTGGTCGGGCTGACGCTGGACTTCATGCGGCGACGTTCGGACGGCTTCCGGCCGGCCATGGAATTCCTCATCGCGTCCGCGGCACGGTCCGCCGCCGACGAGGGCCTCGAATTCCTGAGCTTGTCGGGGGCACCCCTCGCGAGTGTGGACAGTGGGTCCGGACTCGACCGAGGAGCCCTCGACGCCCTGCTCGATCTGCTCGGCCGCACGCTCGAACCGGTATACGGATTCCGCTCGCTGCTGGCGTTCAAGGCGAAGTTCCAACCCCGTTACCGCCCGCTGTACATGGTGTTCCCGGACCCGGCGGCGCTGCCGACCATCGGGATCGCGGTCGGTCGTGCCTATCTTCCCCACATGTCGCTCGAGGAAGGCGGACGCCTGGTCACGCACCTGTTGCGCCGATGACGATTGCTCACGCACCCGTTGCGCTGGTGACGGTGGAACTCTCCCGGAAACGGGAGACCGCCACCAGTCCCACCAGGAGGAAGACCACCGGGAGCAGCACCGCATTGCCCATCGCGGCACCGAAGCCGAGCGTCCCCTCACCCATCTGCATCACCGCGCCGAGGGCGGCCGCACCGAGTACCGCACCGACCTGCCGGGCGGTGTTGTACACACCCGAACCTGCGCCCACGAGGTCACCGGGCAGGTCGCGCAACGCGATCGTCGAGTTCGGGGCCCAGCACAACGAGTTCGCGAAACCGAGCAGCACGATCGGGATCAGGAGCCAGCCGACGGTGGCCTCGAGATGCATCGCCACACCGAACGACAGCATCGCCGCGATCATCGCGGAGAAACCGATCCGGGAGATCCGGCCCGGCGCGACCCGGTCGGTGACCCGTCCGATCAAGGGCGCCATGATCACCGAGATCACGCCCATCGGTACCAGCATCAGACCTGCGACCTGCGCGGACAGTCCCTGACCCACCTGCAGGTAGAGCATGATCGGCAGGTTCACGGCGTAGACCGTGAAACCCAGCGTCGCCACGGCGGTCACTCCGAGGGTGAAGTTGCGGCGGGTGAACAACCCGAGCGGGGCCAGCGCCTCGGTGCCGCGGGCCGTCGCGGTCCGCTGCAGGCGCACGAACATCCCGAACGCCACGATCCCGATACCGAGGACGACCCACACCCACACGGTCCAGCCGAGATCGGGACCCTGCTGCAGGGAGAAGATCACGCCTGTGACCGCGACCAGCGAGACGACGGCGCTCAGCACGTCGATGCGACGCGCCCCGGTCGGCAATCTCGGCACGTACCGCGCGACCATCACCAGAGAGATCAGGCCCAGCGGGATGTAGACGAAGAAGACCCACCGCCACCCGCCGGTACCGACGAGCACCCCACCGAGGACGGGACCGAACAGACCCGCCGAACTGGCCACCGCGCTCCACACGCCGGTGGCGGCACCGCGCCGGTCGTGCGCGAAGATCCGGTGGATGATGCTCAACGGTTGCGGGTTGATCAGCGACCCGCCGAGCCCCTGCACCGCACGCAGCGCGATCAGCCACTCGATCGTCGGAGCCATCGAGCACGCGAAGGCCGCGGCCGTGAAGATCGCCATGCCCACCAGGTAGACGTTGCGCTGACCGAAGCGGTCACCGAGACGACCGGTGACCAGCAGCGGCACCGCGAA
This sequence comes from Rhodococcus sp. BUPNP1, assembly GCF_002215235.1. NCBI lineage: Bacteria > Bacillati > Actinomycetota > Actinomycetes > Mycobacteriales > Nocardiaceae > Rhodococcus > Rhodococcus sp. BUPNP1. The sequence goes on along the minus strand of NZ_NERM01000002.1, from coordinate 103,889 downwards.
GGTCAGCAGATAGGCCGCCGACACCCACACCACCTGATTGATGCTCGCGTCCAGATCCTCGCGGATGCGCGGCAGCGACACCGCGACGAGCGACTGGTCGAGCAGGGTGATGAACAGACCCACGCACAGGGCCGCCAGCGCACGCCAGGCCCGCGGCTCGGGGATCGGGGCAGCGCTGCGTCCCGCAGCCGACGCACTCACTCCTCGACCGTGATCTCCGCGGCGTCGTCGTAGAAGCACACGTATCCCTCGATGTACTCCATGCCGGGGAACGGCTCGGGATACGACCATGCGACGTTCTCGGCCGGCGGCGTGCCGGAGAACGACCAGTACCGGGCGACGCCCTTGTAGGGGCAGCTCGTCCGCCACTCGGATTCCTCGAGCACCGAGAAGTCGACGTCCTCGGGCGGCAGGTAGTAGCGGGTCGGGAGGCCGGTCTCGAACACGAGCACGGGGTTGCGGGTCTCGGCGACCACGACGTCGCCGATGGCCACCCGCACGTGCCGGGAGCTGCGCAGGGCGTCGACGCGGTGATAGGGGTCGCGCGGATGGGTGAACACTTCGGTCTCCTCCTCGAACCACCGTTCGCCCTCGTCGACGTCGTCGCCCGGACCGGTCTCGCCCCACCGGAACCACTGGAAGACGAGACGGTCGTCGAGCCCGTCGACGTCGAGCTGGCAGACCGGTGAATAGGCCCGATGGTCGCCGACGACGATGTCGTACCACTGCCACACGTCCTGCCGGGAGCGGCTCGGCGACAGGGACGCCGAGATCAGGTCGAGCCGCACGTCCTCGCGGGGGAAGGCATAGAACGGGACGGGCTTGCCGGGCGCCCACACCAGCACCGCCCGGGTGCTGTCGACGACCGTCCGGCCGAACCACTCACCTCTGATCCGGCGATCGACGGGTTCGTAGAGGTAGTCGTCGGTCTCCGACGGCCGTCGGAGCACAGCGGTCTTGCGGGCAGCCATACCTCGACCGTATCGCGCCCGTCCAGGGACGGGACGAATCCTCGGACCCGACCCATCCGCGCGACGACCGGCTCCGAATACGGGGAGAGACGGCGTGAGGGCCGTCACCCGAACCGACCGACACGAACCACTACGCACGCCCACGCGGCTCAGACGACGACCAGAGGAACACCGATCATGCCCCACTACGAAGCCCGGCAGAACGAGAATCGGCACCCGCACCCGTCCGTGGGTTTCCTCCAGCTGTTCATGGAGGCGCGCACGCGCACCGAACAGACGACGCCCCGCGCGCAGGGAGGCAAGGCGTGAGGTCCGTCGGCGGCCCCGTCGAGTCCGTCGTCGTGGTGGGTGCGGGCCTCGCGGGACTGTCCGCGGCGCTCCACCTCACCGGCGCCGGCAAGCGCGTCACCGTCCTCGAACGCGAGGACACGGTCGGTGGTCGCGTCGGTACGTACCCGGTGTTCGAGGACGGGCGGCACCTCTACGACATCGACAACGGTGCCAGCGTGCTGACGATGCCGAACCTCCTCGCCGACGCGCTCGCGGCCGTCGGGGAATCCTTCGACTCGACCACCCCCGCACTCGACCTCACCCCGCTCGCCCCCGGCTACCACGCGCGCTTCGCCGACGGCACCGCCCTGAACGTGTACTCCGATCCGGACGAGATGACCGCCGAGATCGCGCGCGTGTGCGGTCCCGACGAGGCCGGCGGGTACCGGCGGCTGCGCCGCTGGCTCGCGTCGATCTTCGACGCCGAGTTCGACCGCTATATCGACTCCAACTTCGATTCGCCGCTCGACCTCGTGTCGACACCCGCGGCGCTGCGGGACACCGCCAACCTCGTCCGGCTCGGCGGCTTCGGCCGGCTCGGATCACGGGTCGGATCGTTCATCCGGGACGACCGGTTGCGGCGCATCTTCACCTTCCAGGCCCTGTACGCGGGCACCGCCCCGTCGACGGCGCTGGCGGTCTACGGCGCCATCGCCCACATGGACACCTCGCTCGGCGTCTACTTCCCGAAGGGTGGCATGTCCACCATCGCCGCCGCGATGGTCGATGCGCTCGTCCGGGGCGGCGGCACCGTGCACACCGGCGTCGAGGTGTCGGAACTCCGCGTCGACGGCGGCCGCGCGACGAGCGTGCGATCCGGGGACGGCCGTGAGTTCGCCGCCGACGCCGTCGTCCTCACCGTGGACCTGCCGGTGGTCGACGATCTGCTGCTGCGTGCCGGGGTTCCGCCACGCCGGCGCGCCCGCAGCGCCACCGTCGCGTCGCCCTCGGCCGTCGTCTTCCACGGCACGGTGCCCACCGACGTGACGCAGGCCTGGCCGGAGTCCCACCACACCATCGATTTCGGTGCCGAGTGGGAGGAGACCTTCGCGCGGATCACCGCACCGCGCGGCCGCGGCCGGTTGATGGCCGATCCGTCCCTGCTCATCACACGACCCGCCGTGACCGATCCGTCCCTGCGGGTCGTGCGGGACGGTGTGGAGTGCGAACCGGTCTCGGTGCTGGCGCCGTGCCCGAATCTTGCTGCCGCACCCCTCGATTGGGAGCGCCTCGGCAAGCCGTACATGCGGGAGATCCAGCAGGTCCTCGAGCAGCGCGGCTACCGGGGACTCGCGAGCTCCATGCGGGTCGACCACATCGACACCCCGCAGACCTGGGCCGACAAGGGCATGCTCGACGGCAGCCCCTTCTCGGCGGCGCACCTGTTCCGGCAGACCGGGCCCTTCCGCCGCCCGAACCTCGTGCACGGCGTCGACAATGTTGTCCTCGCCGGGTCGGGCACCACGCCGGGTGTCGGCGTCCCGACCGTGCTCATCTCCGGACGTCTTGCCGCAGAACGTATCTCCGGTGGCGCGACTGCCGGCTCCACGACGATGTCGATTCCGATGGAAGCAGGTGCGGTTGCTCATGGGTGAACTCGACGGGATCGATCCCGATCTGCACGAGGCATATCAGCTGTGCCGTGAGCTCAATCGGCGTCACGGCAAGACCTACTTCCTCGCGACCCGCATCTTCCCGGCGTCCAAACGGGCCGGGGTGCACGCCCTCTACGGTTTCGCGCGGATGGTCGACGACATAGTCGATGTGAAACCGGTCGACGCGGCGCCGGTTCTCGACGCGCTCGAACGCCGTCTGTCCGACGCGCTCGGGGGCAGGCCGCCGACCTACGACGAATTCGGTCTCGTGCTGCGGGCCCTCGTCGACACCACGCAGCGGTACGACATCCCGCACGAGTACTACTACGCCTTCCTGCGATCGATGCGGATGGACATCCCCGGCACCGAACTGTTCCGGTCGCGGTACCGCACGATGGACGAACTGTCGGAGTACATGTACGGCTCGGCTGCCGTCATCGGGCTGCAGATGCTGCCCATCCTCGGGATCGAGGGCGCACGCGAACGGGCCGAAGCCCCCGCCGCCGCACTCGGTGAGGCCTTCCAGCTCACCAACTTCATCCGCGACATGGGTGAGGACCTCGACCGCGACCGCATCTACCTGCCCACCGACATCCTCGCCGCCTTCGACGTGGACGAGGACCTGCTGTGGCACTGCCGCCGGACCGGGCAGCGCGACGTGCGGCTCGAGCGCGCCCTCGCACACCTGATCGCGCACACCCGTTCGATCTACCGTGTGGCCGAACCGGGCATCGACCTGCTCGACCCCAAGGTGCGTCCCGCGATGCGGACCGCCTTCGTCCTCTACGGCGACATCCTGCGGGCGGTGGAGGAGAGCGGATACCGGGTACTCCACCAGCGCGCACGCGTGTCGCGGCGCCGGCGCCTGTCGGTGGCGGCACCACGGCTGGCCTCGGCCGGTTGGACCACGCTGCGTTCACGGTCGAGACTGGGGACGCCCACCGCGCCGCTCGGCCGGTGAGGCCCGCCCGGCCGAGCCGGCATTCGGACACGAATACAGAACAGGACAACACATGGAACAGGTCGTGCTGCTCGACGACGCAGGCCGCGCGGTCGGGATCGAACCGAAGGCCACGGTGCACACCACCGACACCCCGCTGCACCTCGCCTTCTCGTCGTACGTCTTCGACCCCCACGGCAACGTTCTGCTCACCCGGCGCGCCCTGGACAAGTCGACCTTCCCCGGTGTCCTGACGAACAGCTGCTGCGGTCATCCGGCGCCGGACGAGCCGCTCACCGAGGCCGTGCGCCGCCGGCTGCGTCAGGAACTCGGGCTCGACGTGCACGACATCGAGGTGGTCCTGCCGTCCTTCCGCTACCGCGCGGTGATGGACAACGGGATCGTGGAGAACGAGATCTGCCCCGTCTTCCGCGTGCTCTACGACGGGCCCGCGCCGGTCCCCGAGCCGTCGGAGGTGCACGACACCGAATGGGTCGACTGGACGGAATTCGCCGAGGACGTCGTCGAGGGACGCCGTGAAGTCTCGGTGTGGTGCCGTGAGCAGGTCGAGCAGCTCCGCACGCTCGGTCCCGACCCGCTGCGCTGGCCGGTGGCGTCTGCCGCGGATCTGCCGCACGCCGCGCCCGAGCGTCGATAGGGCCTCACCCGACGACCGGGACGTTAACGTCGACCCTGTGATCGACCCGACCGTCCTGATCCGCACGATCGTCGGCGTCCTCGCCCTCGCCGCGATCTCGACGGCGGTGCTGTGGGCGTTCCGGGTCCCGCACCGGTTCGCGCCGGTCGGTGCCATCGCCCGCGGCGCGGTGCAGCTCGCGCTCATCAGCGTCGTGCTCTCCGGCGTCATCACCGACGCCCGGTGGGTCGCGGCGGTGCTCGTCGTGATGTTCACTGTCGCGTGGTGGACGGCCTGCCGGCGGATCGGGAACGAGGCCGTCGTGCGCGGGGCGACGGCCGTCGCGATGTCGACCGGCGTACTCGTCGCGGCGGGCATCGTCTTCGCGACCGGCGCGGTGGAGGCAACCCCGCGCTACGCGCTCGCGCTCGGCGGCATCATCATCGGCAACACCATGACGGTCGCGACCCTCGCCGGTCGCCGCTTCCACGAAACCGTCGACGACCACTGGCCCGAGGTGGAGGGCTGGCTCGCGCTCGGCGCGACCATGCGGCAGGCGACGCTCTCACCCGCACGCTTCGCCGTGCACGCGGCGATGATCCCGTCGACCGACCAGACGAGGACGACCGGTCTGGTGACCCTGCCCGGGGCGTTCGTCGGCGCGGTCTTCGGCGGGCTGTCGCCGGTAGAGGCCGGACGGTTCCAGGTGGTCGTGCTCGCCGCGATCATGGCGACGGCCTCGATCACGTCCGTGCTGATGGCGCTCGGTCTCGGCCGCGCCCTGCGCCACCGTCCCGTGGTGGTCACGTGAGACGCATCTTCGTGCGGGTGCCGGCTGCATTAGACTGAAATCGGCAATTTTCCAGGTCAACGCATTGCGGTTTCGAGCATGAGGGAGTTGAGATGTCCGTCGTACCGCGGAAGGTCATCCGACAAGAACTCATGCAGACTGCGGTCCTGGACAAGATCGAGCGTGAGCATCTGCCGATGGACACCGACCAGGTTCGTCGGAACCTGGACAGGATCCGCGAGCAGGTCCGAGGTAAGTCCCTGCTCGAGCACGTGGAGCGGTGGGAGCACCTGTTGCGAACGGGTGATCTCGACTTGATCCGGCAAGTGGTCCTCTCCGATGACGAGGTGGGACGCGAGATGCGGAATCTGTCGCCGCTGACCGTGTTGTTGACCGAGTCCGAGCGTCTCGAGGTGCTCGATAACCTGCGGCATCGCGCTGCGTGAACCGCGAACAGTTCGCCCGCGCGATCAGGACGGCGTGCGCATATCTCGGAGAACCGTATGTAGTGGTCTTCGGATCGCAGTCCATCCTGGGCAGCTACGACGATTCGGCGCTTCCTGCCGAGGCATCCATGTCCCGCGAGGTGGACATATCGCCGGGCAGCGCCTTCACAGCCGGGACCGACCTCGATGACAAGCTCAGTGTCCTGGATGTTTTTGTCGGGGAAGATTCCCCGTTCCACAATCTGCACGGCGTCTACGTCGAAGGCATCCACAAGGATACGGTGGTACTGCCCAACGGCTGGGAGAACCGACTCGTGCATTTCACCGCTGACGACGGATCCGGCGCGGAGTACGGGCGCACCGGTTTGTGCCTCGATCCGGTGGATCTGTGTGCGGCGAAGATCATCGCCGGCCGGACCAAGGACTACGAGTTCGTGTCCGCTCTCATCCGGGACGGCATCATCGATGCGACCGATATCCTCGATCGCATCACCAGAGCGGGAATCCAGTGGTCGGCCGCCTATACCGATGACCGCGGTCTTGCGCTGACCCGCGCAACGAACTGGCTCGAATCGTACCGATCAGGGGCAGAACGCTCTCGCTGAATGTCTGTACCGTCGCCATGAACCCGAGTACCGTCGATCGATGATCTTGTCCTTTCCGGACCCGGTAGTAATCGTGGATGCAGCCGCTGCCGAGGGAAGGATCGTCGATGCTGCTCGTAGCCAACCGGGGTGAGATCGCGTTGCGTGTCGTCCGCACGGCCGGGGACCTCGGACTCGACACCGTCGCCGTCCACGCCGCGGACGACGCCGACGCTCCGCACGTCCGCGCCGCCACGCGAGCCGAGGCCCTGCCGGGGTCCGGTCCCTCGGCCTATCTCGACCCCGACGCGATCGTCGGTGTCGCCCGGGCGACCGGATGCACGCTCGTGCATCCCGGTTACGGATTCCTCAGCGAGAACGCCGCCTTCGCACAGGCCTGCGCGGACGCCGGACTCACCTTCGTCGGGCCGTCCCCGGAAGCATTGCGCATCCTCGGCGACAAGCGGGCCGCCCGCTCGGTGGCGGAGGAACTCGGCATCCCGGTGACCGCCGCCGTCGAGGCGACGGATCCGGAGTCCGTGCGGGCCTTCCTGCGCGACCGTCCGGGCGGGATCGTCGTCAAGGCACTGGCAGGTGGTGGCGGTCGCGGCATGCGCGTGGTCCGCGATGCCGCCGATCTCGACGAGGCGCTCCGGCTCGCCGCTGCCGAAGCGCACGTCGCCTTCGACGACGACCGGTTGTACGCCGAGGCGCTCGTCGAGCGTGCCCGGCACGTCGAGGTGCAGGTCGTGGCTGCCGAATCGGGGTCGGGTACCCGCGCGGTGGCGTCGGGCGATCGCGACTGCAGCGTGCAACGCCGGCACCAGAAGCTCGTGGAGATCGCACCCGCGCCCGATCTGCCCCACGCCCTGCGGGAGGCGCTGCACGGCGCGGCGGTCCGGCTGATCGGGCACGTCGGGTGCCACGGACTGTCCACCGTCGAATTCCTCGTCCACGACGACGGTTTCGTGTTTCTCGAGGTCAACCCCCGGATCCAGGTGGAACACACCGTCACCGAGGAGGTGACGGGCGTCGACCTCGTGGCGACCCAGATCGCGATCGCTCGCGGGGCGGGATTCGACGAACTCGGTCTCCCGGAAGGAATCGCCTTCGACGGCAGCGGGATAGGCGGACGTCCTGCGGCGGCGCAGGGCATCGCGGTGCAGGTGCGCGTCAACGCCGAGATGCCGCGCGCCGACGGCATCGCCCTGCCCGCCGCCGGGACGCTCACCGCGTTCACACCACCCACCGGACCGGGCATCCGCGTCGACACCCACGGCCGGCCCGGCCTCGAGGTGACCGGACGTTACGACTCGCTGCTCGCCAAGGTCGTCGCGTACGTGCGCTCCGGCGACCGCGCGGCGGTCCTGCGCAAGGCGTCGACGGCACTCGGCGAGTTCGTCGTCGACGGTGTGGACACCAACCGCGACCTTCTGCAGAAGATCCTGGACGACAAGGAGTTCCGATCCGGAAGTATCCACACCACGTGGTTGGGGGAGCGGCTCGCGGATTTCGTCGACGCCACCACGGCCGCGCCGGTGGAGTACACGGATCTGCGCGCCGACGAACACGCGGTGCGCGCCGAGATGGTCGGCACGGTCGTGGAGATCGCCCGCGCAGGCGACACCGTTCCGGCGGGTGCGCCGCTCGCCGTTCTCGACGCGATGAAGATGCAGCACGAGATCCGGGCACCCGGCAGTGCCGTGGTCGAACGTGTGCTCGTCGAGCCGGGCCGCACCGTCGACCCGGGCACGGTGCTCGCGGTGGTCCGCCTGTTCGACGCGGAGACCGCGACGGACGACATCGCCGCCGTCGACCTCGACGCCGACCGCGCCGACCTCGACGAGATCCGTCGCAGACACGAGATCACCACCGACGCGGCGCGACCCGAGGTCGTGGCGAAGCGGCACGGGCGGGGCCGACGCACGGCACGCGAGAACATCGCCGACCTCGTCGACGACGGCAGCTTCGTCGAATACGGACCGCTCGTCCTCGCCGCGCAGCGCGGCCGCCGCAGCGAGGAGGACCTGATCGCGAACACCCCCGCGGACGGGCTCGTCGGCGGCACCGCCCGGATCGGTGGGGCCGAGGTGGTCGTGATGTCCTACGACTACACCGTCCTCGCGGGCACCCAGGGCCGCAACAACCACCGCAAGACCGATCGGCTGCTCGAACTCGCCGCCCGGCGGCGGGTGCCGCTCGTGCTGTTCGCCGAGGGTGGCGGCGGGCGACCCGGGGACGTCGACGCCGGTTCCGGTGCGGGACTCGACCTGCCCACCTTCCGCTCGATGGCGTCACTGCGCGGACGCGTGCCCACCGTCGCGGTCGTCTCCGGCCGCTGCTTCGCGGGCAACGCCGCGCTCGCCGGGGTGTGCGACGTGCTCATCGCGACCCCCGACGCCACTATCGGCATGGGCGGTCCCGCGATGATCGAGGGCGGAGGGCTCGGGGTGCACCGCCCCGAGGACATCGGACCGATCGACGTGCAACGCCGCAACGGGGTCGTGCACGTCGCGGCGCGCGACGAGGCGCACGCCGTGGACGTCGCCCGGCGATATCTCGCCTACTTCACCGCGCCGCACGAGGACCGGCAGGCACCCGACCCGCGTCTCGCGCGACATGTGGTGCCGGAGAACCGTCTCCGCGCCTACGACGTGCGATCGGCGATCGACGCGATCGCCGACGTCGGATCGGTGCTCGAACTGCGCCCGGACTACGGCGTCGGCATCGTCACCGCCCTGATGCGCGTCGAGGGCGCCGCCTACGGTGTGCTCGCCAACAGCAGTGCCCACCTCGGCGGGGCGATCGATGCCGAGGCCGCCGACAAGGCCGCGGATTTCCTGGAACTGTGCGAATCGCACCGGCTGCCCGTGGTGAGTCTGTGCGACACACCGGGATTCATGGTCGGACCGGAATCGGAGAAGGACGCCACCGTGCGCCGCTTCGGACGCTTCTTCGTCGCCGGCGCACGCCTGACCGTCCCGTTCGGCATGATCATCCTCCGCAAGGGTTACGGCCTCGGCGCGATGGCGATGGCGGGCGGGTCCTTCCACGCACCCGAATTCACCGTCGCGTGGCCGACGGGGGAGATCGGCGGAATGGGACTCGAGGGAGCCGTGCGTCTCGGATTCCGCAAGGAACTCGACGCCGCGGAGACACCCCGGGAGCGCGAGGAGCTGTTCGACCGGCTCGTCGCCCTCGCCTACCAGCAGGGCAAGGCCCTGCAGGCGGCGACGAGCTTCGAACTCGACGACGTCATCGACCCCGCCGACAGCCGCGCCTGGATCGCGCGACTGGTGCAACCGCGGTGAAGCCGGGTATGCGACAGCCATGGTGACCTATCCCGGCGCGCAGGAGTACGTACCCGACAGCCGCGACCTCGCCGAACTCGCCGCCGCGTCCGCGGGATGCCGGGGATGCGATCTCTACAAGGCCGCCGAGCGGACGGTCTTCGGCGCAGGGGTGCGCGACGCGCGCATGCTGTTCGTCGGCGAACAACCGGGCAACGAGGAGGACCTCGCGGGAGAACCGTTCGTCGGGCCCGCGGGGCACCTGTTCGACAAGGCCCTCGAACGCGCGGGCATCGATCGCGGCACGGTGTACGTGACCAACGCCGTCAAGCATTTCCGCTTCGACCGGTCCGCCAACGGCCGCAGACGGATCCACAAGAAACCGTCGGGTGGGCAGGTCGCGGCGTGCCGCCCGTGGCTCGAGGCCGAGCTCGATGCCGTCCGCCCCGACGTGGTGGTGTGCCTCGGAGCCACCGCCGCGCAGTCGCTGCTCGGCAAGGACTTCAAGCTCACACAACACCGCGGTGAGGTCCTGCATCTGCCCGAGGAGCTGTGCGGGTCGTGCGATCCGGCGGTGGTCGTCACCGTGCACCCGTCGGCGGTGCTGCGGGCGAAATCGCAGCGCGACGACATGTTCCGCTCGTTCGTGCAGGACCTGGAACGCGCGGCAAGCCTGTGACGACTCGGCCGTCGTCGGTTTGTGACGGCTCGGCCGTCGTCGGCTTGTGACGGCTCAGCCGGTGGTCGCGAGCCCCGCTGCGAGCCCGAGCGCCACCGACATCGCGCACACCTCGAGGACGGCGTTGCGCAGCGACTCCTCCTCCGGCAGGCGGTGCGTCGAGGCTGCCGGGAGCCAGTTGCGCCGCCAGTTCCACGCGAGCCCGAGCAGGGCGCACAGCACGATCGCCTTCGCGAGCACGACGCGTCCGTAGCCGGTGCCCAGTAGCGCAGAGACCGAGCCGAGCCGTACCGCCGCGTCGACCACGCCCGTGATCACCAACGCCACCACGCACCGCACGGCCAGCTGCGAGTAGCGCGGTAGCAGTTCCGCCCACGCTCCGCGGCCCCGCACGGTGACGGCCAGCGCCACGAGCACCCCGAACCACACCGCGGCCGCGAGCACGTGCACGGCGTTGAACAGCGACCCGAGCGGTTGTTGCGCCATGTGGCCGGTGACCGGGCGGGCAATCAACGCGAGCGCCGCGGCGACGAGCACCGGCAGGGTGGACCACGACGCCGACCGGCGGTACGCCACCGCGGCGACGACGACGATCGCGGCGATGCACACCCACGCCGACGCATCCACGCGGCCCGTGGTGGTGGCCAGGAACTGCCCGAACCGCCCCACGTCCACATCTGTGGCGGGAACGTCGGCGGCGGTGGACGCGGCCCAGGCGAGGTCGATGCTCGCGAGCGCGAGCCAGACACCGCCGAGCGCGGCGATCGTGCGCCACAGCGTGTCGGAGGAGACCGCGGGACGGCGTTGCCGCTGCACCATGACCGCCAGGACCGCGAGTCCGAGCACGGTCGAGCCGACACACAGCCCGATCGCCCGCACCGAACTCGACGGGGCGGGCAGGGCGAGGGAACCGGCCACGGCGATGCCCGCGACGGTTCCGAAGGCAACGCCGGCAGCGGCCACGACGAGCCACTGCCGGCGTTCCGGGATCATGCGGGTCAGGCCTTCGGCTTGCGCAGCGCGAAGGCGAGACCTGCGGCGACCACGACGACACCTGCGACGACGAACCACCACACGGCCGGTCCGCTGCTGTCGCTCTCGCCCGACTCCGCGCCGGTCTCGCCGGTCGCGGTGTCACCGGATGCCGCCTCGCCGGGCGTGCCGGTTCCCTCCCGGGTGAGCGTGAAGGTGCGGGTTCCGCTGACGGGATGTCCGTCGGCGGAGGTCACCCGGTAGGCGATCGTGTACTCGCCCACGGGGCCGAGGCCGTCGAGTTCGACGGCTGCGGTCGCACCCTCGATGATCGGGTCGCTCTTCGACCACAGGTTGCCGTCCGGCCCGACGACGGTCAGGGCCGCGAACTGCTCCTGCAGGTTCTCGTTGAACGTCACGGTCACCCGATCGGGTGCCTCGGCGATCTGCTCGCCGTCCTCGGGCGAGCTCGACAGCACCACCGAGTGGGCGGACGCGGAGCCGACGGACAGGGTCAGAGCCGCGATCACCGCGGTGAGGAGAACGAGGATGCGCTTCATGCCCGCCGCCCCCGGATCACGGCGCCGAGGCCGAGTGCGGCACCGAGCGCGCCGAGCACCAGGCCGATACCGCCGAGCCAGCGCGCGGTGCTGTCGGTGGTGGTACCCTCCGACGCCGCGGCGGTCTCACCGGTGTCGGTGACGTGCGCGTCGCCGCTGCCGCCGTGCCCGTCTCCGCTGCTCGCGGCGAGGGTCAGGCTGGGGGCGGGACGCTCGGGCTCCTCGTCGCCGGTCGCGATCTCGTCCCACGCCACGACCTCGCCGTCGCTGTAGGTCTGGATCGCGGGGAAGGAGACCTCGTCCTCGTCGGGCAGCGGCCCGACGGACAGGACGAACTGCTGGAACTGTCCCGGCCCGACCTGCACGTCCGGCTCGGCGGTCCACGTCACGGAGGTCGCGAGCTGCGACTCGGGATCCTTCTCGACGGTCGCCGTCCAGCCGGGCAACGGCTCGGTGCGCGCCGAGCGCAGGCCCGGAAGCTCGACGGTGACGGCCGTCGTGCCGGCGGTCTCGGACTCGGTGGGGACCCGGAAGGTCAGGACGGTGTAGCCGCCCTGCTCGGCCCCGGGTGCGACGACGGTGACGTGGGCGGAGGCGATGCCGGCGCCCGCGACCATCAGCGCAGCGGTTGCTGTCGCGCCCACGAGGGCGCGACGGGAGAACTCGAACATGTATGGGTCTTTCTCGTGGTTGGAGGATCGATCGTCACAGCGCAGCCGTGGCGAGCGGTGGTCCTCTCCGCGAGATGGCCGGGGGTGCACGTCCCCACACGAGCCGGTCGGTCGACGAGGTGGGAGCGAGCACGGCGGGTGCGGCGACCCGGGGGCCGCGCAGCAGCACGACCCGCAGCGCGGTGCCGCACGCCGCGTATACGTGGGCCGCAGCGGTGAGCAGCACCGCACATACGGCGACGGCGAGCATGTGGGCGCCCAGCATGGACACCGACAGGTGTTCGTGGCCGGGCACCAGCACGGTGAGCGCGACGTGCGTGGCCGCCTGCCCACCGGCGAGGAGCACGAGCGGTGACAGCGACGGCTGGTGCGCGCCGAGGATCCCGACGATCGCCGCGACCGCGACCAGCAATACCGCGACCGGTCCCGTCGGCACACCACCGCCGGCGGAGCCGTGGGCGGCCACCGCCAGCACCGCGGTGGCGATGCCCGCGGTGGTGCCGAGAACGGTCGGGTACCTGGTCACTGTCGGTCGTGCTCGTTCCTGATGTGCAGGCCGTGTCAGCGCACGCCGAGGCGTGCGAGAAGATCCGCTTCGATGCCGTCGAGTTCCGACGAGATCGCCGCATGCGCCGACTTCCGGCGCGCGGCCGGCATCTGCTCGGCCGTCTGCACGGCGGCGGTCAGATCGGTGAGGCGTTCGCGGGTCGCCGTGGCGAACTTCTGCGTCTCCGCGTCCTTGGGGTTGCGCTGCTCGACCTTCGCGAGCGACTGCTCCGCACCCGCGATGCGGGCACTGAGCCGGGCACCGTGACCGGTGAACGAACCCAGTTCCTCGATCGGCACCCCGAGCTGCTGCGCGCGACGCGAGTCGAGCTGACCGCGCAGCGCCGTCACGGCCTGGTAGACGATCGGGACGAGCACCGGCGCGAGCAGACGCGCGACGCCGAGATAGCGGCGCACCTTCGCTGCGGTGAGGCCCTGATTCTCAGCGGCCTTCTTCTGTGCCTTGAGGGTCGCGATCTGTTCCTTCTCGACCTTGGCCTGCGACCTCACGAGTTCCTGGTCGAGCTTGACCTGCGACTTCGCGAGCTTCTTGTCGATCTTCGCCCGGGCCTTCGCTGCCCGCCGGTCGTTCTCGAGCCGATTCTTCGCGACCAGTCTGGCCTCGAGCTTCGCCTTGGTCCTCAGCGCCTTCGCTTCCGCCCTGCGAGTCGCGCGACGCTTCCGTGTGAACAACCCCATCGAACAGCACCCTCCATTCGGTACGACACGACGCTCCGGCGCCCCGCGTCAGCCTAACGTGACGGTGCTGCTGCGAGCCGTCGCCTGTGCAGGGAATACCCTGGAATGTCGTGGACGCAACCGGAGAACTACCGCGGCCCGAACGCGGAGTGTCACAGCGCACAGCCGTCTCCCTCGAGGCCGCTGCGCTGACGAGGTGCCGCCACCGGGTCTATCTCGACGCCACCTTCCCCGACGAACTCGCAGGTGCACCCGAGAATCCGGGTGCGCGGCAACGCCAGGAGGCGGCGGCTGCGCATCGTGAGGCGATCCGCCAGACGCTGTTCGACGCCGACCCGGACGGGTGGGTGCTCGTCGCCCCGGAAGGGCCGATGTCGCAGCGCGCCGAGCGCACCCTCGACGCGTGCCGCGCGGGAGCCGACCGCATCTGGGGTGCGGTGCTGCCGAGCGAACCCGACACCGGACGCCGCGGCCGCTCGGAGATCCTGCTGCGCGATGCCGAACGCGGTGGCTACATCCCGGTGATCGTCGTCAACCACAAGGTCACCGATCCCGGACGCGGCGCGCTCACCACCGACCTGTTCGCGTGGGCACCCGCCGTCGACGAGACCCGCAAGGTGCGCAGTCAGGTGCGCGACCAGATGCGCCTCGCGCACCTGTACCGGATGCTCGAACGTCACGGACTCGCGAGCCCCGCGAAGGTCGCCGGCGCGATCGGATACGGCGGCGACTGCATCCTCGTGCACGATCTCGACCAGATCCTCGACGACTACGACGCCCGCCTGGCGGACCGACTCGAGATCGCGCGGGGTCTCACTCCGACGGCGCCGTCGCAGATCGGCGAGTGCAAGACCTGCCCGTGGTGGGACCGCTGCCGCGCCGAACTCACCGTCACCCGGGACGTGTCGCTCGTCGCGCCGGGGCAACGTGCCGCAGTGCTGCGCGAACTGGAGGTGCACACCATCGACGGCCTCGCCCGGTGGGACGGCGAGGAACCCGAGGCGTGGCCGCAGGGTTCGTTCGAGGACGCGATCGTCACGGCGCGGGCGTGGATCGCCGGTGCGCCGCTCGTGCGTCGCTACCGGCACGTGCACGTCCACCGCGCCGACGTCGAGGTCGACATCGACATGGAGAGCTACCACGAGCACGGCGCCTATCTGTGGGGCACGCTGCTCAATTCGGGATCGTCCTCCGAGTACATCCCGTTCGCGACGTGGGAGCCCGTGCCGACCGACGACGAGGCGCGCTCGTTCGCCGAGTTCTGGCGCTGGCTGTCGGACCAGCGGCGCGCGGCCGAACGTCGCGGGAAGACCTTTGCGGCCTACTGCTATTCGCGGTCGGCGGAGGACAAGTGGTTGCTGTCGTCGGCGCGGCGGTTCCACGGATTCCCGGGTGTGCCGGAGCTCGCGGAGGTCAAGGCGTTCATCGGTTCGAACGAGTGGGTCGACATCTTCCAGGCCGTCACCGACCAGTTCGTGTGCCCGAACGGCAAGGGGCTCAAGAAGATCGCGCCGATCGCGGGGCATCACTGGCGTGACGCCGAGGCCGGGGGTGAGGCGTCGATGAGCTGGTACCGCGAGGCCGTGGGTATGGCGGGCGAGCCCGATCCGGCGCAGCGTGTGCGGTTGCTCGAGTACAACGAGGACGACGTGATCGCCACGAAGGTCCTGCGCGAGTGGATGAGCGATCGCGCGGTGCTCGACATCCCGTTCGTCGAGGACCTGTAGCGCAGAGCATGCCACGTGCGTGGTTCCGGCGGCCTCGGCCACCGGAACCACGCACGGGAGATCAGACCAGTGCGGCAAGAGCGAAGGCCGCCAGGGCGATGAGGACACCGCCGGTGAGGGTCTGGACGCGACGGTCGATGACGCACATCGCCGACAGGAAGCCGGGCATCGAACCACCGCGGCGGGTGTGCAGGATGGCCAGCACGCTCGGCATGCAGCGACCGAGGCTGACGGTCGCGAACATCGCGGCGCCGAGCACCGGCGAACCGGAGGCGATCACGCCGAGGACCAGCAGGTAGTACGCGCTGGACCGGATGAAGATCATGAAGCCGGGGCCGATGAGCGCGCCGAACAGCAGCGATACCTTCCACGGCGCCATCGTGCGCCGCAGATGGCGGGGGAGCTGCTGACGCCGCATGGGCGTCGGCAGGGTGATCATGCCCAGCTCGTGCAGGCCGTAGCCGAGTGCGATCACGCCCCAGGCCGCGAGCATCCATGCCCACGGCACCGAGCCGGTCACGAGCGCACCGAGTGCACCGAAGAGCGCGCCGGTGGGAATGCCCGTCGCGAGCGATCCCAGGGCGTGCCAGCCGAGGCGGCGCACCGGGGTCGACGACCCGCGGCGTCCCGGCTGCTTCGGTGCGGCGACCACGCCGGCCACCGACATGCCGCAGGTCGACCAGTTGGCGGCCAGTGCCGTCACCGCACCGGTCGTGATCACCGCGGCGGTCATGGCCGTCGGGGTCGAGGGGGCCGCGACGAGACCGGCGGCGGCGCCGACCACCGCGGCACCGGCGATCAGGCCGCCGCGGGTCTTCTTCGCGACGGCGTTCTCGAGCGTCGGGCGTATCTCCGGTACGTCGACTCCGAGGGGTGGGTGAGCCAGGGGCTCACGCACGAGTGTTTCCGTCATTGGGATGCTCCTTTGCTGTGGTGCTCTAGGGTGCGATCGGACGGCGGACGGCGTTGTCCGTCACCCGGTCACGGTGACGGTTCCGGTCATGTACCGGTGGACCGAGCAGTGGTACTCGTAGACGCCCGGCGTCGTGAAGGTGTGCTCGAAGCTCCCCTCGGGGGTGATGCCGCTGTCGAACTCGCCCTCCGATCCGACGTGATGCAGGACCCCGCCGTCGTCGAACGTCCACCGGACGGTGCCGCCCACCGGTACGGTCACGTCCACCGGTGCGAAGTGCACGTCGCGCACGACGATCTCCGCGTCCGGCCCGGCGGGGGAGCCCGCACACGAGGTCGCGGCCAGCATCGCGAACGCGGCCACGCCCCACCGGATCCGCCTCATTCGACGATGATCGTGCCGACCATCGCGGGGTGCGGCGTGCAGTGGTAGGTGAACGTGCCGGCCTCGTCGAAGGTGTACTCGTAGGTGCCCTCGGTGAGCAGTTCGCTCTTCAGGTCACCTTCGAGCGCACCGTCACCGGCCACGTCGTGCGGCAGACCCGAGTCGTCGAAGTGCCACTGCACGGTCTGGCCCTTCTCGATGGTGACCGAGGCCGGGCTGTACGACATGTTGGAGACCTCGATGACGACGGCGGGTTCGTCGGCGTCCGCACTGCCGCATCCGGTCAGCAGTCCCATCGCGAGTGTCGTGCCCGCGATCGCGGAAAGAAACTTCTTCATGATCTCGTCCTCACCGGATGTACCGCAGATTCGCGGTCATTCCTGCCTCGAAGTGATAGGCGTTGTGGCAGTGAAACATCCACTCGCCCGGATTGTCCGCGTCGAACTCGATGGCGAGTTCGGTCCCCGGAAGCACGTTGACGGTGTCGCGTCGCAGACCGCCGTAACTCGGTACGGCGAAGGTGTGGCCGTGGGTGTGCATGGGATGCCACATCGGCGACGAGTTGACCATCGTGATCCGGATCCGTTCACCCTCCTTCATCACCAGTCGGCCGGCGTCGGGGCCGGCCATGCCCCACACGTAGCGGTCGCCGGCCTGGATCAGCTCGACGCGGTAGTCGCGGTCGACGTCCCGCTTCTCGAGCAGCACCGATTCGGCGGGCCGCAGTTCGCTCTCGGGTACCAGTCGCCCGTTCAGCTCCGGGATGTTTCCTCCCACATCGGGGTTCGACATCGGAACCGCGTCGTGGGACCGCAGCACGGTCGACGCGTAGCCGTCGCGACCCTCGACCTTCGCCACGATCGGCCACGCACCGGAGCGGACCGTGACGAGCACGTCCACCCGCTGCGCCATGCCGAGGATCACGGTGTCGGCGGTCGTCGGCTGCACGTCGAAACCGTCCACGGCGACGACGGTCAGTTCGTGACCGGCCACGGCGAAGCGGTAGGGCGTCTCCGCGGCGGCGTTGATGATCCGCAGTCGCAACCGTTGTCCCGCAGCGGCTTCCACCACGACGGGATCGTTCGGCGGGCGTCCGTTGATCAGGTGCAGCGGGTACGCGATGTGCTGGGTCATGCCGCCGAGCGGGACGGAGTCCCCGTGGCCCGCCGACGTGATCTGCTGCGCCACCGAGGCATCGGCGTCCGAGTACTCGGCCGGCCCACCGCTGTGCCCGGCGTGACCGTGCCCGGCGACCTGCGGGTTGAGCGCGGCCAGGACCGCGTCGGGGGTGGTGCCCAGACCGTCGACCCAGTCGTCGAGCACGAGCACCGCGTCGGCGTCCGCGCCGGTCGCGTCGTTCGGGTCCTCGATGATCATGGCCCCGAACAGGCCGCGGTCGGCCTGCAGTCCGCTGTGCGAGTGGTACCAGTAGGTGCCCGGATCGGGTGCGACGAAGTCGTACTCGAACCGGCCGCCGTCGGCGCCGATCGGTTCCTGCGTGACCGGAGCCGCACCGTCCATGTCGTTGCGGATCCGGATGCCGTGCCAGTGCAGCGTGGTCTCCTGCGGAAGCCCGTTGTCCACCGACACCCGCACCCGGTCGCCCTTCGACAACCGCAGCTCGGGTGCGACGGCGGCCCCGCCGTAGGTCCACGTGTTCACGATCCGCCCACCGAGGTCCACGGCGCCCACACCCGCAGCGAGCGCGAAGGCGGCCGTCGCCCCCGAGGTGACGCGGGCCGCCTCGGCCGCGGCCACCTCGGGGTCGGTGGGACGGATGTAGTCGAGCTCGGCGGCCGCCGCCTGCTGCCCGGACGTACCGGAGCTGCAGGCGGCGGCACCGAACCCGACGGCGCCGAGCCCCACCGCCCCGGCACCGAGGGTGCCCAGGCGGAGGAAGCGTCGGCGGTCGAGCACGAGCCCGGTACCGGGTCGTGTCATCGGATCACCTGCGGGGTCAGGAGGGAACGGATGTCGTCGACGGTGCCGGTGACCTCGGCAGCACTGACCTCGGCGCCGTCGCTCGCCGAGACACCGACGATGCGCTGGGCCGACTCGCCGTCGACCTCGGGGCCCGAACCGACCACGTACAGGATCGATCCGTCGACGGAGAAGGCCATGGACGCGATGTCCGTCAGTCCCAGCGCCGCGAGATCGAGGGTGCGGATCGGTGTGAGGCCGGCGGCGTCGAACAACTCGACCTTGACGATGTCGCCGCCGCGCGCCGAGTGCGGATGGATCTCGCTGTCGGTGTACTCGATCGCGATCCGGTCGCCGGTGTTGTTGATGGCGTTCTCCGCGAAGCGGCCACCGTCCTGACCCGCGTTCCCGATGGGAGCGACGGGATCCTCCGGCAGACCGTTCGAGAAGTCGAAGACGAAGACGTCGCCGGTCGCGCCGACGAGCAGTGCCTTCTTCGCGTCCGCGGCCCAGGTCACCTTGCGGTTGCTGACGAAGTCGTCGGGCAGCACCTTCGTGCGCGCCGTCTCCGTGGGGACACCGGCATCGTCGATGGAGATCTGGATCAGCTCGCGGGTGTCCTCGCACACGCTGTAGAGCTCGTGGTCGACGAGCCAGGTGAACGGCCCGCACCCGATGATCTGCAGCGCGCCACTCTCCTCGCCGGCCTCGAGATCGACGACGCGGACGCCGTACAGGCCGTCGTCCCACGTCACGAAGTACTTCCCGTCCGAGGTGACGGCACTGGAGCCGGGGCGCGAGTGCGCGCGGGCGTAGTCGGGCAGTTCGATCTCGTCCGGCTCGAGCAGGTCGCCCGAGTAGGTGGTGACGGTGAAGTCGGCCTGGCCGCGCGAACCGCGGGGCCGCCACACCTCGGCGGCGAGAACCGCCGGGTCCGAGGAACTCTCGCCCACGAAGCCGTGGATGACGGGATCCCAGATGCCGGGGCCCACGACGATGCGGCTGCCCGCGACGCCGGTGACCGGGTCGAGGACGTTCACACCGATCTCGAGCCCGCCCGGAGTCCGGAGGACCGCGAGCAGGTCGTTCTCGCTCGCGGGCTGGATCTCCGAGACGTGCACGGGTTCCGGGATGGTGTCGCCGATCTCCTGGTCGTCGTGGCCGAGGGAGATGCCCTCACCGGGAGTGGTGTAGGGGACGGTCGGGTAGCTGACCTCGCCCGCCGCAGCGGACGAGGCGCTGTCGTCGTCGCTCGAGCACGCCGCGAGGGACAGTGCGAGAGCGAGCGGGACGGTCGCGGCGACCGCCCGTTGGGTGCGCTTCATGATCCGGCGCCCACCTTCGGTCGTGCGGCGGGACGGGTCTGGCAGTCCTCACCGATGATCGGTGCCATCGTGCAGGTGTACGACTGGGATTCGTCGGACACGCACCAGATGACCTCCTGGTCGAAGCTGCCCGAGACCGGGTTGTACATGATGGCCTGCATGTCGGGCTCACCGCAGAAGGCGTTCGAGCACGACGGTGCACCACAGCAGTCGTAGTAGGCGATCAGGTAGGTCTTACCGGTGTCGGGATGCGTGCAGCACCCCACCCAGAACTCCGCTCCGGGACGGCTTCCCGGTGCACAGGTGGTGACGCCGCCGCCGTTGCAGGCGGCGCACGAGGTGCCGTCCATGTTGCACCAGCGCCAGTACTCGCACTCGGCGGGATCCTTGCCGTCGTAGACCGGAACGAACGGTTCGGGTTCGGCGGGGGCGGGGGCCGGCGGCTCCTGCGCCAGGGCTGTGCGGGTGACGGGCAGCGAACTGATCAGTGCCACACCGGAGACACCCATGGTCCACCGGCCGATCTTGCTGATCACCGAACGGCGGGAGACCCGCTCGGACATCCTGCGTCCGGTGCGGCCGATGAAGGATCCGCCGCGGCCGGCCATCCATTCGGCCTGTTCCTTGACGGTGGCTTCGTCCACCGGATATCGGTTCTCGTGCATCTCCGGTTCACCGGATGAGGGTCTGAGGTCCAACGACGTACTCCGATCTCGAGAAGGGGATGAGATTCCGCCCGTACCGACGGCGCGGTCGGCGCTCGCAGATCACAGACCGGCTGCGGCGCGAGTCTTGGCTGCCTCGTGCAGGTGCTGCAGCGACGGCGTACCGGATTCGAGTGCGTTGAGGAGGGATTCGACCTGCGCCATGTGGTTGCACAGGCCCTTGGCCTGGATCTTGCCGTGCTCGTCGAGGATCACGCCGTACGGAGTGGTGCCCACCTGGTAGGCGATGCCCACATCGCGGGCGTCGACGTAGCTGAGCTCGGCTCCGATACCCGAACCGGCGAGGAAGTTCTGGTGCTCCTCGGGCGTACCGTCCGAGATGATGACGACGTCGAGGTCCTTCTCCGCCTTCGCCATCGCCTTGACGCCGGGCAGCAGGCTCTTGCAGGTCGAGCACGACGGCGCGGTGAACAGCAGCAGCTGCGCCCTGTCGCGGTGGCCGCCGACACCGATCTCGCGGCCGAGGTGGTCCTTCAGGCCGCGGAAGCTCGGACCGACCTGGGCGATCTTCGGGCCGGTGTCCATCATCCGGGCGCCGAGGGGGCCGAGACGCACCTGCACGCGCCCGATCTCGCGGGCGAGGGCGAGCAGCATGAGGAACAGCGCCGCGACGGCGACGGCCAGCACGATGACCGCGATCAGCAGGAAGGTGTTCACAGATTTCTCCGTTCGGATTTGTCAGTACCGCGAGAGGGTCGAGGCGGCACGGAGTTCGATCGAGGCCTTCGTCAGGTGGTCGTCGACCGGGCGCCGACCCGGATGCACGATCGACCGCAACTGCACCGCGGTGACGACCACGACCAGCACCAGCGCGGCGAGCGCGACGGCGAGGAGGTGCTCGGCGAGCGACGGTGCGCCGGCGGGAACGAGGGCCAGGGCTGCGGAGACGAGCACGAACGCGCCGGCCCGAACCGCATGGAACCACCCGATCCGCGGGACATCGTGGGAACCGAATGCGAAACAGCCGCAGTCGAGGTCACGACGGCCTCGGAGGAGGTTGATCGTCAGGCCGCCGAAGAAGCACAGGAACAGCAGCGCGGCGCCTGCGGCCGCCCACCGTCCGGCGATGCCCGTGACGAGCGCGGCACCGAGGACGATCTCGGCCCACGGCAGCGCGAACGACACCGCGTTCTCGAGCGGCGCGGGAAGCAGCTTGTACCCGCGGACCGTGCGCAGCAGACCCTGGCGGTCCCGGGTCTTGGGGATGCCGGCGAGCAACAGCGTGCCTCCGACGATCGATGCGATCAGCACCCACAGCATGTGTGCGACCACTCCTTCCGTTTCGCTGCGGGACCTTCTCGAGGTCCCGGCGGATCCCTCGCAGGTGGGGATGGACACATCGTGCTGTGGTCTCGAGTCGGGCATGCGACGCCGGAGAAACGAACGGGGACACCTCGAACGAGAACGCGAGCCGCGGAAATCCGTGGGGCCGAGCCTCGGCGACGTGGGCTTTTGCGTTCGCGCGACTCCGTGGGGAAGGCGGCGGCGTGATGTACCTCGCAGCGCTGCCGCGAGCGGATTCCCATTTGGACGGCACGTCGTGTTCGCGCAGGTAATGCAGCTGTAACAGAACGGGGTTAGCGTCCGGACGAAATCAGTGAAAGGACCACGGTCGTGACGTCAGCACTCCGGGCGGCGATCGACCGCGCGCAGGACGCGGAACCCACCGGGGCTCACGTGCGCTCACCCCTGCACGCGCTCGGCCGCCGGCAGTTGTCCCAGCTCGATCTGATCGGACAGTCGCTGTCGACGATCGCCCCCGCCACCGGCATGGTGTTCATCGCCCTGTGGATGACCGTGAGCGCTCCGGGACTCGGCGGTGTGCTCACCATCGCCGCGACGACCGGCGTCGTCGTGCTGGTCGCATGGTGCATCACACAGTTCACTCGACGCCTGGCCGCAGCGGGATCGCTCTACAGCTTCGTCTTCCAGGGACTCGGCACGCGCGCGGCCCTCGTGACGGGCACGGCACTCATCGTCGGATATCTCGGCATCTCGATCTCCGTGCTCGGCCAGGGAGCACGCACCGTACTGGACATCGGCGAGCTTGCCGGACTGCATCTTCCGGGGACGGGGCCGTGGCTGGTGACGACGGCGGTGCTCGGCGGGGTCGTCGCCCTGATCGCGATTCGCGGGGTGCGGTTCGCGACCCGCGCGATCCTGCTCGTCGAAACGTGTTCGCTGGTACTGATCGTCGCGACGATGCTGGTCGCGCCGACGGGTGGCTCGACGACGAGCGAGTTGCCGGTCTCACCGCTGAGTCTGCTGCCATTCCTGGCGCTGATGACCGTCCTGTCCATGGCCGGTTTCGAGAGCGCGGCGTTCTTCGGTCCCGAGGCCCGTCGGCCGCTCGTCACCGTGAGCCGGACGGTGCTGATCACCCCTCTCGTCGTCGGGGCGCTGTTCGTCTTCGCGGCCGTCGCCTCGCTGACCGGACGCGGATCGCTCATCATCGGAGCGTATTTCGACGGTGTCGACTCCGGCGCGTCGTGGGCGGTCGTGCTCGCCGTGAAGACGGGCATGGCGTGCTCGTGGTTCGCGTCGACGCTCGGCTGCGCCCAGGCAGGCTCGAGGCTCCTGTACTCGATGGGTGTCGAACGGGTACTGCCGTCCGCCCTCGCCCGCGTGCACGGCACCCTGCGGACGCCCTATCTCGCGGTGGGCACGTTCGTCGCAGTGAGCGTCGCGGGTTCGGTGCTGTACACCCTGGCGGCGGACGCGGATTCGTCCGTCTTCGACGGGGTCGTCGAGGTCGCGCTGGTCGCGGCGTACACGCTGGTCGCTGTGGCGTCGCTGCGGTTCCTGCACCGCATCGGTGAGGACACCACCTGGACGCGGGTCGCGGCGGTGTTCGTCGCGTTGCTCGGCGGCGGTCTGCTGGTGGGAACGGCCGTCGACGGGGTCACGCACTCGCTGCTCGTCGTGCCGGTGGCACTCGTCGCGCTCCTGGTGTCGGGACCGGTCTGGCATGCGGTGCTGCGCCGGCTCCGCCCGCAGAGTCTTGCGACGATCGGAGCCTTCGACACCGTCGAGACCACCGATCTGCTGCCGGGGGCGGGGACACTGGTCCTCGACGAGCACGGTCGGCCGCAGATCGTCACGGGGGGCACACAGGAGGAGCGGATGTGACCGCGCACGTGCCGATCCGGTCCTCCGAGACACCTTTCGGAGGACGACAACCCCATGCCGTGCAGAAGGCGCTGGGGATGCTCGAGGCCGTCGCACAGCTCGGTCCCGGCACCACCGCCAAGGAGATCGCGGCGTTCGCCGGAGTGCCTCCCGCCACCGCCTACCGGATGCTGAACCTGCTCGTCGCAGACGGCTATCTCGTGCGCGTCCCCGACCTGTCGGGTTTCGCGCTCGGTCGTCGTACCGCCGAACTCGCCCAGGCCGCAGCGGAATCCACTCCGTCCGAATCGCTCCACGATGTGATGGAGGATCTGCGGGGGCGCACGCGTTTCGGGCTGCACGTCGCGTCCTTCGCCGGGAGCCGGCTCCGCTTCGTCGACCAGGATCCGGACCACGAGATCGTCGCCATCACCACGCTGTCGAAGTCGTTGCACGCCAATGCCATCGGCAAGCTGATGCTGGCACACGTGCCGGGGGCGGCCCCGGACGCCGAGTTGCGCCGGCTCACCGAGTTCACGATGTGCGACCGCGAGTCGCTGGCGCGGGAGCTGCGCGAGATCGTCTCGTTCGGTTACGCGCGGGAATGCCAGGAGACGCGGCTGGGCCGGGCGGCGCTGGCCGTCCCGATCCGCGACTCGTCGTCCTTCGTCGTCGGCGGCCTGTACCTGCACGGGTCGGCTGCGAAGGTGCAGCCGGATCCCGATCTGGTGAGATTCCTCGTCGACGGCTCCGCCAGGCTCACAGGCCTGCTCTGAGCCGGATCAGGGCGTCCACCACGGGCGCGCCGAACATCGGCGGATCGTTGTGTTCGAGACCGTCGAGCTCGACCCGCTCGTGCAACTGCCGGGCGGCATCGGCGACCGCCGTGCTCTGGGCGGGCGGGACGATGCTGTCGGCGGTGCCGTAGACGACCGTGATCGGCACATCGATGCGGCCGACGAGTTCGGCGACGGGGAACTCGTCCTTCAGCGCTGCGGCGGGGACGAACGGATAGTGGTGCCGGGCCACGGCGGCGAGGTCGGTGAACGGCGAGCGCAGCAGCATCCCGGCGGGTGGTTCGTCGACGGCGAGCGCGGTGACCACGGCGCAGCCGAGGCTCTCCCCGAAGTACAGCAACCGGGTGGGGTCGACGTCGTCGCGTGCACGGAGATGCTTGAGGGCCGCGCGGGCGTCGGCGGCGAGACCCTCCTCGGTGGGGGTGCCGGGATTACCGCCGTACCCGCGGTAGTCGAACAGGAGCGTCGAGAAACCCGCCGCGGCGAGGTCGGCGGCGGTGTCGACGCGGCCGAGGCGGTTGCCGCCGTTACCGGGAGCGAGGAGAACCGTGAAGCCGGCTCCGGGACCGTCGGGGGCGCGACCGGGCACGAACCAGGCGTCGAGCTCGAGACCGTCGTCGGTGGTGAGCACGACGTCCTCGGCGCCGGGCAGGACGGTCGCAGCGGACGGGGGAGTGGAGCTGTCGGGCAAATAGATCAGGCGTCGTTGCAACGCCCAGCCGGCGACGCCGACGAGCGCGACGACGAGCACCACGGCGAGAACGATCCGCATGGGTCCGGTCTAACGCACGTGCGCGTTCCCGGCAGCCGGAACTGCCGGAAACGCGCACGGAAGAGGCGGGGTTACCGGAGGAAGGGTTACCGCGGCGCCATGCGCAGCGCGCCGTCCATGCGGATGGTCTCGCCGTTGAGGTAGTCGTGCTCGACGATCATCTGCGCGAGCTGTGCGTACTCGGCGGGCTGGGCGAGCCGCGACGGGAACGGCACACCGGCCTCGAGGCCCTTGCGGTACTCCTCGGTGACACCGGCGAGCATCGGGGTGTCGACGATGCCGGGGGCGATGGTGTTGACGCGGATGCCGAACTGCGCGAGGTCGCGTGCGGCGGGGACGGTCATGCCGTGCACGCCACCCTTCGACGCGGAGTACGCGATCTGGCCGATCTGGCCTTCGAACGCCGCCACCGAGGCGGTGTTGATGACGACGCCGCGCTGACCCGACTCGTCGACCGTCTCGGTCTTGGAGATCGCGTCGGCCGCGAGGCGCATGACGTTGAAGGTGCCGAGCAGGTTGACGGTGATGACCGTGCGGAACAGCTCGAGGTCGTGCGGGCCGTTCTTCGACAGGATGCGGCCGGCCCAGCCGACACCGGCGCAGTTGACGACGATGCGCAGCGGAACACCGGACTCGACGATGCGGTCGACGGCGGCCTGCACCTCGTCGCCGCTGGTCACATCGGTGGCGAGGAGCGTGACGCCCGCGGGTGCGGCATCGCCGACGCGGTCGATGGACTGCTGCAGGTCGAGGCCGAAGACGGTGGCTCCGGCGTCGGCGAGGCGGCGTGCGGTTGCGGCGCCGAGACCGGATGCGGCACCGGTCACCAGTGCGGCGGATCCCTGAATCTCCACTGTTCGTATCTCCTGTCCCGAGCCGAGGGCTGCGTGAACCCGACGGGTTCGGGCTCGCTGGCACCGAGTCCGACTCCGTCGGGTTCTCTCACAGAGCCCTACGGCGTGTGAGTGTCGTTCGTCACGAACCCTAACCGGTCACGGCCGCGGGTTCCGCGGGGGTCGCGGTCCGGCGGCGCAGTGCGACGACTCCCATCGCCGCGGCGACGAGACACGCGACGGCACCGAGCAGCAGTCCGGCCCGGCCACCCCACTGCTCGCAGACCCATCCGGCGATGGGACCGCCGATGGCCGTGGAGCCGAGGAAGGCGACCGACCACAGGGCCATCACCCGTCCGCGCATCGTCGGCGCGGAGGCGAGCTGCAGCGAACTGTTGGTCGTGGACGTGAACGTCACGCTCAGGGCACCGACGATCACCATGAGCACGATGAGCGTGGTCAGGTTCGGGGCCGCGGCGGCGATCGCCATGGCGATGCCGAACGCGAGAGAGGTGAGGATCAGCGGCCGGGTTCCGGTGCGACCCCAGGTGGCGACGGCGAGCCCACCCACGACCGATCCGGCGCCCATCGCGGCGGTGAGGAAGCCGTAGGCCCCGGCACCGGCAGCGAAGGTGTGGTCGGCCAGGACCGGCAGGACCACCTGGAACTCGAAGGCCAGACACCCGACGAGCGCCATCATCAGCAGCGGGACGGCCAGATCGGACGTGCTGCGGACGTAGGCGAAACCCTCGCGCAGCTGTCCCTTCGCGCGGGCGGCGGCGGGGGAGCGCTGGAGCCGGGAGACGTCGAGTCGCAGCAGCGAGGTGACGACGGCGACGAAGCTCGCGGCGTTGAGCAGGAAGCACACGCCGAGTCCGCCCGCGGCGATGACCAGGCCGGCGACCGCCGGGCCGATCATGCGGGAGCACGAGGCGAGGACCGACTGCAGGCTCACGGCATTGCGCAGGTCCTCCGGACCGACGAGTTCGAGCATGAACGACTGGCGGGCGGGGTTCTCGAAGCACTGGTTGAGGCCGAGCGCGACCGCCAGGACGTAGACGTGCCACAGGGCCACGGTGTCGGTGACGACGAGCAGTCCCAGGATCAGGGCCTGCACACCCATGAGGGTCTGCAATCCGATCATGAGCCGGCGCTTGTCGGAGCGGTCGGCGACCACGCCGCCGTAGGGGCCGAGCAACAACATCGGCACGGTCTGCAGCGCGAGCACGACGCCGATGGCGGTCGGGGAGCCGGTGAGCTGCAGGACCAGCCACGACTGCGCGACCGTCTGCATCCACGTGCCGATGAGCGAGACGGCCTGGCCGCTGATGTAGAGGCGGAAGTTGGGGCCGCGCAGAGCGGCGAAGGTCTGTCCTCTGATGTCGGCGAGCACTGTCACGGGCGACCCCCCTCGGTGGAGGGACGCGGTGAATCGGCGACGCGCTGCGAGAGTGCCTCGAGGGCGGGCAGTGCGTCGTGCAGAGCTTCGAGGTGCCGGTCGCTCAGCTCGGTGAGGTGACGGGCGAACAGGGCGGTGCGGCGATCGCGCAGTTCCGCCGACAGTGCGGCACCGGCAGCAGTGATGTGGACGCGGACGACGCGCTTGTCGTCGGCGTCGGGGGACCGGGTGAGCAACCCGGCGTCTTCGAGTTTGCCCACCATGCGCGAACACATGGTGGGGTTGAGCCCTTCGATCTCCGCGAGGTCGCGGACTCCGATCGTCTCGTGGCGGGCGACGGTCGTGAGGAGGGTCGACTGCGAACGCGTCAGCCCTTCCTCCGAGGCGAACATGCCCATGCGGCGGGAGATCCGTCCGATCGCGATACGCAGACGGTGGACGTCTTCCGCGTCGAACGGAGGAGTTTCGGATCGAGGGGTGCTGTCCGTGAGTTCAGACATGGAACCACCTCCGAATTTATTTGCCTATCGGCAAGCATACTCCTGTCCGGAGCGGAAAGACACTGTTCGGAACGGTGATCAGGGACGCATGAGCGCCGGGGCCTCGTCCTCGGTGACACGGCGGGCACGCCGGCGGACGACCACCATCGCGGCGACGGACAGCAGCAGGGCCACCGCGCCGGCGATCGGTCCCACGGCACCGGTCTCCGGGAACAGGCCGTCGCCGAGCATCCACGCCCCGAAGCCGAAGAACAGGGCGGCGGCGCCGTAGCGGATGGCGTTGTCGGGAAGGTGCCGGCCGAGCACGGCACCGATGACGATGGCCAGTGCGTCGGCGGCGACCATGCCGACGGTGGACCCGATCCACACCCCGGCCCAGTTGTTGTCGGTCGCGAGCGTGATGGTCGCGAGCATCGTCTTGTCGCCGAGTTCGGCGAGGAAGAACGCCGAGGTCACGGCGAGAAAGGCGGAGCGCGCGACGCGTCCGGCCTTGGACTGCTCGTCGTCGTCGAGGGAGTCGCCGCGCAGCGTCCACGCGCCGAAGATCAGGAAGGCGATGCCGCCGACGATGGAGATGGCGGTCGCGGGGATCGCGACACCCAGATAGTGCCCGACGGCCACCGACACGAGGTGGACCGCGGTGGTCGCGAACAGGATCCCCGACAGGACGACCCACCAGCGATAGCGCAGGGCGAAGGTCATCGCCATGAGCTGGGACTTGTCGCCGAGTTCGGCGACGAAGACGACTGCGAAGGACAGGACGAGAGCGGACCACATATGCGTTTCCTCCTTCCGTATGGAGGAAACGGGGCTTCCTCCGGTCGCCGGACGCACGGTGCGACCAGCGGCCGAAGGTCTCGCCCACCGGAGGATGATCCGGTCCGCGGGGCCGGGCGTTGCCGTTCTCGGGCGCCGCCAGTATGTCGACCCTGCGATTGGGGGCTACTCCCCTTCGTCGACGACAACGTTAGCCCGGCGAACCGATTTCTGTAAAGGCAATGCTAACTTTCGGAGAACCGAACTCTCATTGTCAGGGCGCCCTCACGACGCGAGCAGCATGGCCAGAATCGCGGTGTCGGGATCGTTGCCCGGATCCACTCCCACCTTGCTGACCAGCGCCGTCACCGTGCCGTCCGGTTCGGCCTCGACCCACGCCGCGCGATGCTCGAGTCCGAGATGCGGGATCCCGGGGAGCAGTACGCAGCCCGAGGCGGCGCCGGCATTCTCCGGGAGTGACGGCGTCGTCTCCGACGGGGGATGCAGCATGATCAGCGCCGGCGGCTGATGCTCGGCGAACCGTCCGGGCTGCACGGCACGTTCGCCGAGCACCGGACCTTCGGCGACCACGAGACCCACGGTTCCGGGTGCGGGGTCGTCGGGCAGTTCTTCCTTGACCCCGAACACCGTCGAGGTGGGCAGCAGTCCCGGCAGCGACGCGATCCGCACCGTCATCGCCAGCACCTGGGCCCATTCACGGGTGGTCGCGGGCCATCTGCCCGAGACGACGAAACCTCGAAGCGACCCGTCGGACTGGAATGCGGACAGCTCGATGCGGCTGTGTTCCTCGGCGTTCATCCCACTCCTCCCTCTCGGTCGGTAAGGGGAGAATGCCCGTTTTCTCCGTTGGCACACAAGAGGTGTCGAGTGCCAGCACTTCCGCTCCACTTTTTGCTATCCGCCTCAGCAATTGCTGCGGCGAATGGCGATTTCTGTAGCGGAGGGGGAAGACCAGGCCCCGGAGACGACGAAGGGCGCCGGTCTCCCGGCGCCCTCGCTGTCGGTCTCGCGACCTGTGACCGATCCGTACTAGACGATCAGGCCCGAGGTGGCGGTGCGAGCGCGCTCGAAGCGAGCCTGCACGTCCGCCCAGTTGACGATGTTCCAGAAGGCCTTGACGTAGTCGGCCTTGACGTTCTGGTACTGCAGGTAGAAGGCGTGCTCCCACATGTCGAGCATGAGCAGCGGGGTCAGGCCGATCGGGATGTTGCCCTGCTGGTCGTACAGCTGGACGATGATCAGACGCTGTCCGATCGAATCCCACGCGAGGATCGACCAGCCGGAGCCCTGGATGGAGTTCGCGTTCGCGGAGAAGTGATCGCGGAACTTGTCGAACGAGCCGAAGGCGTCGTCGATCGCGGCAGCGAGCTCACCCTCGGGCTTGTCGCCACCCTCGGGGGAGAGGTTGTTCCAGAAGACGGAGTGGTTGGTGTGACCACCCAGGTGGAAGGCGAGGTCCTTCTCGAGCTTGGTCGCCTGGGCCGCCATGGTGCCGTTCTCGCGGGCCTCGGCCAGCTTCTCGAGAGCGGTGTTCGCACCGGCGACGTAGGTGGCGTGGTGCTTCGAGTGGTGCAGCTCCATGATCTTCGCCGAGATGTGCGGCTCGAGCGCTGCGTAGTCGTAGGGCAAGTCCGGAAGTGTGTATTCAGCCACGAAGGGTCCCTTCTTCACCGGGCCGTCCGGCCCGTGCAGTTATTCCGTACCTTTTCGGGTTTCCACCCAAGTCCATAACTACACCGTCCGCAACATTCCCCGTAATGCGGACACGATCGGACCCCGACTGTGTCGGAGAGCACCCGAAACCGCCCACGCGTCCGGAAAATAGCTCTCACCAGCGTAAACAGTCGGATAGCGGGACCATCGGCAACGGCTGCGTGAACGGGACCTTAACATTGGCGCGTGTTTCGGCCCTTCCTGAACGAACCGACACGCGGGGCCGATGCACCGCGTGTGGATCTGCCGGGCGTCGATGTCGTCCGGTTCGTCGCGGTCGCGGCCGTGCTCTACTCCCACATCGCCTTCTACCTGATCGACGACCTCGGGACGGGCTGGTGGGGCATCGACCTCACCTACGAGGTGCTCGTCAAGGGCGCCGGTCTCAACCAGCACCTGTCGTCCGTCGGCGTGACGGCGTTCATGATGCTCACGGGCATGCTCGTCACCCGGTCCGCGATCCGGCAGGACCGCCGGAAGTTCCTCATCGCCCGGGCCGCGCGGCTCCTGCCGGCCTTCTGGGTGGCGATCCTCGCCGCGGTCGTGCTCGTGTGGCTCGGGATCAACGGCACCTTCAGCGGTCACACCACGGTGTCGGTCTCCGAGGCGTTCCTGTCCTTCTTCCTCGGCGCGTTCTTCCTGAAACCGCAGGTGATCGTGCTCGGCGTGGTGTGGACGCTCGCCGCACAGATCTCGTTCTACCTGTGGTGTGTAGCGGGACGGTCGCTGCTGCGGACGGCGCCGGTGGCGGTGCCGATGCTCGGCGCCGTGCTGTGCATGCTGGTGCTCCTCTACAACCTGTACGTGCCCGAGCCGTACACGGTGCCGTTCCTCTCGAAGATCGCGTCGACGCTGCCCACGCTGTTCCTCGGGCAGATCGTGTACTTCGGATGGGCCGGCCTGATCTCGCTGCGCGCCCTGCTGGCGGCGATGTTCGCGCAGATCGCGGTGATCGTGATGGCCACGGACATCAACGTCTACTGGTCGGGCAGTCGCTACCTGTGGACCGTATCGGTGGTCTTCGCAGCAGTCGTGCTGGTCGCCCGGTACGACGGGCGCCTCGCGCGCTCGGCCGTCGTCTCCTGGGTCGCGACCCGCAGCTACTGCATCTACCTGACCCACACCCTCGTGATGTACCGGATCTACGAGAACACCGTCGGCCTCGTCGGCACGACCGCGGCGATCGTGCTGCTGCTGATCGGCTGTGGTCTCGTCGCCGAGGTGCTGTACCGCAGCGTCGAGGTTCCGGCCGCACATTGGATCAAGAGCCGCTGGCTGGCGCCGAAGCAGGTCGCTTCCGACGAACGGACCGCCGCTCCGACCCGCGCGTAGCATCGGGTCATGTCCTGGTTCGACGAGATCCTCGCCCGTGCAGGTTCGAAGTCGCAGATGGTGACGCGCGAGGACGCGCTCCCCGGACGTGCCGAACCGCTGCCCGTCCCCGAGACCCACTACGTCAACGGCAACCGCATCGTTCCCCCCTTCCCCGAGGGCCTGCAGGCCGCAGTCGTCGGCATGGGCTGCTTCTGGGGCGCCGAGAAGGAGTTCTGGCAGCTCGACGGCGTCTACTCGACCGCGGTCGGCTATTCCGGCGGCTACACACCCAACCCCACCTACGAGGAGGTGTGCTCCGGCCGGACCGGTCACACCGAGGTGGTGCTGGTCGTCTTCGACCCGAAGGTGATCGGCTACGAGCACATCCTGCAGCAGTTCTGGGAGAACCACGACCCCACCCAGGGCATGCGGCAGGGCAACGACCACGGGACCCAGTACCGCTCGGCGATCTACACCCACGACGAGACACAGATCGAGGTCGCCGAGGCCACGGCCGAAGCGTTCGGCAAGCGACTGGCCGACGCCGGATACGGGCAGATCACCACGGAGATCGCGCCGCTGACGCAGTTCTACTACGCCGAGGACTACCACCAGCAGTACCTCGCGAAGAACCCCAACGGTTACTGCCCCGTCCACGCCACCGGCGTGAGCTGCCCGGTGGGGCTCGGCGCCTGAGAATACGTCCGGCCCGAAGGGTCCGACGGTGTCGCACACCACATCTCCGTTCGCAGTGCGAGTGTGAGATGCGTTGGCGTTCCTTGAACTTCCCCGAAAGCGGACGCATGCTGGAAAAAGGGATCATTCCAGAGGGGGAAAGGGACGGCTTGCCGACATGACGACCAGGGCGGGGTATCTGCGGCGCACACGACGAAGTCTGCGCAGGCGGGATCCGCTCGTGCGTCGCACCGACAGGCTCGAAGCGCGCTGCTTCACCCTCATGATCGTCGTGATGGCGCTCCTGATCCCCGTCGCGGTGTGGGTGTCCGCCATCATGTGGAGCTCCCAGCTCGAACTCTCCGAGAAGCAGAACGCCGAACGCGTCAGCGTCACGGCCGTCCTCGACGCCGACGCCCTGAGCGACTCCTCCGGATGGGGCGAGACCGTGAAGATCGCCTCGGCCCCCGCGACCTGGGGTTGGGGCGACGAGACGCGTCACGCCCTCGTCCAGGTCGACAGTCTCGCGACCGCCGGCAGCGAGGTGCCGGTCTGGGTAGACGCGACCACCGGCGAATACACGCAGGCCCCGCTGACCACCTCCGCCGCGAAGTTCACCGCCGTGCTGTCCGGGGTGTCGCTGTGGACGTTCTCGTCCGCCGCTGCGGGCGGCCTGTTCGCCCTCGCGCACTGGCGTCTCGAGGTGCGGCGCAGCCGCGAGTGGAGCCGGGACATCGAAGCGTTCCTCGGCTCCACCAGCAGCCACTGACCCGCTGGGCGCGCGTCAGAGATCCGCGACCGCGGGCATGACCTCGTTCGCGACCAGTTCGAGGTGCTCGAGATCGGCGAGATCGAGGACCTGCAGGTAGATGCGCTGCGTCCCGGCCTCGGCGAAGGTGCGGATCTTCTCGATCAATTCCTGCGGCGTGCCCGCGAGTCCGTTCTCCCGCAGCTCGTCGACCTCGCGGCCGATCCGTGCCGCGCGCCGCGCGATCTCGTCCTCGTCCCGTCCGCAGCACAGCACGAGTGCGTTCGAGTAGGTCAGTTCCTCGGGGTCGCGTCCGGCATCCCGGCAGGCCGCACGCACACGCTCGAACAGGACCTTCGTCTCGTCCAGCGACTTGAACGGCACATTGAACTCGTCGGCGTAGCGCGCCGCGAGTGCCGGCGTGCGCTTCTTGCCCGCGCCGCCCATGACGATCGGCGGGTGGGGACGCTGGTGGGGCTTCGGCAAGGCGGGGGAGTTCTCGATCCGCACGTGCTCGCCCTCGTACGAGAAGGTCTCGCCCTCGGAGGTGTCCCACAGGCCGGTGATGACCGCGAGGGACTCCTCGAAGCGGTCGAACCGCTCCTTCAGTGTGGGGAAGGGGATGCCGTAGGCGAGGTGTTCCTCCTCGAACCAGCCGGCTCCGAAGCCGAAGTCGACGCGTCCGCCGCTCATGGCGTCGACCTGCGCGACGGAGATCGCGAGCGGGCCGGGATAGCGGAAGGTCGCCGAGGTGACGAGCGTGCCGAGGCGGATCGTCGAGGTGTCGCGGGCGAGACCGGCCAGGGTGATCCATGCGTCCGTCGGACCGGGCAGACCCTCGGCGTTCATGGCCAGGTAGTGGTCGGAGCGGAAGAACGCGCCGTAGCCGAGTCGTTCCGCGGTCTGCGCGACGGCGAGGAGGTCGTCGTAGGTGGCGCCCTGCTGGGGTTCGGTGAAGATGCGTAATTCCATGACCCGATCATTTCAGCGCCGGAACCGGCACGGGGCATCGGCGGGCGCCTGTCCACTGTGAGATGTCTCGAGTGTGATTCCCCATGCGTGGATAGACCTGTTGATGAACCTGTGGAAACTGTGGATAACTCCAGCGGATGGGGTTGATGGGGAGTGTTGTGGAGGACCCACCGGCCCCACCTGTGGAACAGGATCGGTACGACCACACCCACATCCGTTCACGCCGCGTGCCACTATTGAGACGTGAGCTTTTCCGACGTGCCCACCGTGTCGGTCGACCTGGTACCCGAACTCGGCGACGAGGTCGTCCTCCTCGACGTCCGCGAGGACGACGAATGGGAACTCGGACACGCCCCCGGCGCGCTGCACATTCCGCTCGCCGACGTGCCCGCCCGCATCGAGGAACTCGACCCCGACGCCGAGATCTACGTGATCTGCAGGCAGGGCGGCCGCTCCCTCGGAGCGGTCGAGTACCTGGCCCGCATCGGGTACGAGACCTTCCAGGTCGCCGGCGGCATGGTGGCGTGGCAGAAGCACGGACTCCCGCTCGTCTCCGAGCGCGACGAACCGGCAAAGATCTATTGATGTCGGCCTATCAGATCTGTGTGCGCTGTGAGAATCGCTGGCCCGTGACCTATCAGCCGCGGCAGTGGTGCCCGGCCTGCCGCGGTGTGCTGCTCTCACCCGTCGCCCCCGACGGGTCGGTTCCTCCGTCGCGCCGCAACTTCCGCTGGGTCGCGCGACCTGCGGGTGGCCCTCCGACGACCGAACCGGCGTCGCCTTCGCGTGGGCGTCCGTCGGCCGAGACCCCGTCCTATCGCGAGATGCCCCGCTGGGGACTGCTCGATCCGCTCCCGGACGAGGACGTCGAACCCGATCGCGCCGAGACCGCCGCCGACCTCGCGCCGACGCTGCTCGTCGGCACCGCCGTCGTCTTCGGTCTCGCGGCCCTCGCCGAGGCGGTCCGGTACGGGGTGTTGCTGTACAACCGCACCCGTCTCGTCGACCCGCTCGTGCTCGCGGTGTCGGATGCCGCGGTATGGGCGACCCAGGTGGTCGGGCCGGTCGTGGCGCTGGCCGCGGCGGTCGCATCCGGGCTGCGGCTGATCGACCTGCGCCGGCGCATCTACGCCGAGCGTGGTCTCGCCGAGTCACGGTCGCCGCTGTCCATCCTCGCGGGACTCGTCGTTCCGGGCCTCAACCTCGCGATGCCCGGTGTCTTCCTCGCCGAGATCGCCGACCGCGACCCGCGCCTGCTCCGCGCGATCCGCACCTGGTGGGTGTTGTGGGTGGTCAACGGCGTGCTCGTCGTGGTGCTGCTCGCGTGGCGTCAGCGCGACACCCTGCAGGCCCGCGCCGACGGTGTCCTGCTCACCGCCGTCCTCGCGGCGCTCGGCGCGGTCGTCGCGCTGTCGACCCTGCACGTCCTGCGCCTGTTCGACGACACCGACCTGTGGGGACGGCCGCTGCGCCGTCACCGGTTCACCCACGCGACCGGCCCGGCCTCGTCACCGATCGCGCCCATCGTCCCCGCCGCCGTGCGCGAACAGGAACAGGCTCGCCAGGACCGGGACGACGTTCCGGACGAGCAGGCCGGAGAACGAGCGGACGACGAGGAGCGCGCCGAGGCGGTGGCGCCGTGACGCGCAGCGCGCATCCTCGGGTCGTCGCGCATCGCGGTGCGTCCGCCGCGCTCCCCGAACACACGATCGGCGCCTACGAACTCGCATTGAAGGAAGGCGCCGACGGCGTCGAGTGCGACGTGCGGCTCACCCGCGACGGTCATCTGGTGTGCGTGCACGACCGCACGATCGACCGCACCTCGAACGGCACCGGGGTCGTCAGCGAGATGACCCTCGACGAGCTCGCGCAGTACGACTACGGGCGGCCCGGCGAGCCTGCCGACCTGCTCACGCTGCGGCAGCTGCTCGAACTCGTCATGGACTTCACGAGCGTGCCGGTGAAGGTCTTCGTCGAGACCAAGCATCCCGTCCGCTACGGCGGTCTCGTGGAGAGCAAACTGCTCGCCGAACTGGCCCGCTTCGGTCTCGCGACCCCGGCCTCCGCCGATTTCTCCCGGGTGGTGGTGATGTCGTTCGCGGCCGGGGCCGTCTGGCGCATCCGCCGGGCCGCACCGCTGCTGCCCACCGTGCTGCTGGGGGAGACCTCGCGTTACCTGCGCGGCAGCGCCGCCACCACCGTCGGCGCGACGGCCGTCGGCCCGTCGATCGCGACGCTGCGCGAGCACCGCGATCTCGTCGACCGGGCCGCGCTGTCGGGGCGGGCCACCTACTGCTGGACCGTCGACGACCCCGCCGACGTCGAGCTGTGCCGCGAGCTGGGCGTCGAGTGGGTCGCCACCAACCATCCCGGGCGCACCAAGCTGCAGCTCGACTCCGCCTTCGATCGGTGAGCACCCCCACCCGGTCCCGCGACCGCGACATCGCGACACCGGTCGCCGTGTAGTTTGACGCCGTGGCCAAGAAGAGCAAGAGAAACAGCGGACCCAAGCCCGGCAGCAATCGCGCCGCGAAGCTCGAGCAGCGCCGACTCGAGCGGGAAGCGGCGGCCGCCGCGACGTCCCGGCCCTTCGAAGGCCTCGCCTTCGAATGCGATCTCGTGGCACTTCGCGAGTTCGTGCCGTCGGCCCTCGCAGAGCTGCCCGCCGCTGCGGACGGCCGTCGCGTCGTGGGTGCGACCATCCTCCCCGGCGGGGTCGCGGCCCTGGTCCGCGAGGAGAACGGTGCGCCGGTCGCGTACGTCGGCCTGCAGCTCGCCGCCGGCTTCGGGCCGGACCCGGCGGGTGAACTGGCCGCGGCCCTGCACTGGGCGCACACGGCCGAGCCGGGCTCGTCGCTGCAGGTCGCGAGCGGCGACGACGACACCCCGCCGCTGGCGGAGCTGATCGACCCGGCAGCCGTGCCGGCGATCACCGTCCACAACGATTTCGACTGGTGGATCCCGGCCGGTGTCGAACCGAGCGCCGAGATCGCGCACACCGTCAAGCACGCGAACGAAGCCGTGCTGCCGTCGGCGCGTCTCGAGGGCGACGGTCTGCGCGGCGCGTGGTGGGTCGATCCGGGCGAGAAGGCGCACCTGCGCTGGGTGCGACCCGAGGACGAGGACGCGCTGATGGCGGCGTTGTCGCGCGTGCACGCGGCGGGCGGCCTGCACCTCGGTGAGGGATCGCGGTTCGCCGGTTCGTTCCGCACCCACGGTCTGCTGGTGCCGGTCTTCGACCTCGACCGCGAGAAGCACCCCGACGAGTGGGTCGCCCCGACCATCGAGTTCGGGCAGCGTCTCGACGAGGCCCTCGCCGTGGACGAACCGCTCACCGCCGCCGAGCGCCGGTCGCGCGACGGCCTGCGCAGCCGCCAGGTCACCCTGCGCTGACGCGCTCACGACAGCACGAAGGCCACCTCCTGCAGGAGGTGGCCTTCGTCGTTCCGGGTGGGCTGTCCCCGGATGGAGGAACGATCAGATGGCGCCGCCGGCGGCGAGCGGGGCGTTGCCGCGCGGCTCGCGCACCTTCGAGTTGAGCTCGCGGGCCACGAAGTCCTCGAGGTTGAAGAGGTTGGAACCGGCGCGGTCGGCCACGGTCAGCAGGGTCGTCATCGTCGCGACCTCCTCGACCTGCTCCTGCAGGAACCACTGCATGAACTGCTCGCCGAGGTAGTCGCCCTCGTCGCGCGCGGTGCGGGCGAGCTCGACGATCTGGTCGGTGACCTTCTTCTCCTGGGCGAGGGCCAGCGCGATCGGCTCGCGGGCATCCTCGAACATCGACTGCACCGCGTCGACGCCGGTGAGGTCGACGGCCATATCGCGGTCCAGGAAGTACTGGACGATCATCATGGCGTGGTTGCGCTCCTCGACGGCCTGCGCGTAGAAGTGCTTCGCCAGCTGCGGGAGATCGGTGTTGTCGTAGAAGACCGCGATGGCGATGTACTGATGCGACGCCGTGAACTCGTGGCGGATCTGGTCGTGCAGCAGCGTGTGGAACTTGGTCATATCGCCCATCGTCGTCATGATCACGACGTTAGTGCAGGTCAACGCGTTTTTCATCCAAGTGTTGGCTACCCTTCCACAAGGCAGCATCGGCTACCCTACGGAAAATGCGGACAGCCTTCCCCAAGATCGACAGCGATTCGCGGCGTCCGTCAGGGGGCCGGAGCGAGCAGTTCCGGCGGGATCGGGTCGCCCTCCGAGATGGCCCCGAAGAACGGTACGGCGCGCTCACGATCCCACAGCAGGACGTTACCGATGCCGTAGACGTCCTCGAATCCGCCCACCGGAACGGTCGTGGTGACCGTCTCGCCGCGCATCGCCCACGCGAGTCGCGCGAGGTTCCACAGATGGTCGCCGTCGTCGACCCGCAGCGACCCGGCCGCACCCGACATCAGCGACCACGCCCGGAAGGGGTTCAGGAAGGTGCCGGGGCTCGTGGCCTTGCTCAGCAACGCCGACAGGAACAGGCGCTGATTGTTCATCCGGTCCAGGTCGGCGAGCGGAGTGGCGCGCGTGCGCACGAAGCCCAGGGCCTGCGCTCCGTTGAGCTCCTGACATCCGGGTTCGAGCCTGAGTCCGGCGAGCGGGTCGTCGATCGGATAGGGCACGCAGATGTCGACCCCGCCGACCGCGTCGACGATCGACGCGAACCCGCCGAAACCGATCTCGGCGTAGTGGTCGATATGCACGCCTGTGGCGCCCTCGACCGTCTGCACGAGCAGTTGCGGCCCGCCCAGTGCGAACGACGCGTTGAGTTTGTCCTGGCCGAAGCCCGGGACGCTCACGTAGGAGTCGCGGGGCAGGGAGACCATCGTCGTGGCACCGCCACCGGGCGGGATGTGGACGAGCAGGACGGTGTCGGTGCGGTCGGCGCCGACCTCCCCGCCGGTCGCGAGTTCCTGCTCCTGCTCGGGGGTGAGTCCCACCCGGCTGTCGGAGCCGACGAGCAACCAGTTCGTGCCGGGGGTGTCGCCGACGCGCCCGTCGTAGTCGGCGAGCGCATCGACGCGCGCGAGCTTGCCGTCGAGGTAGATCATGCTCGCACCCATCGCGACGACGAGCACGACCAGGACGATCGCGAGTCGCCGCAGGATGCGCCGGGCACCGAGCGGACGTCGCGGTGCCGGCCGTGAAGGCGGTGCTGCGGGACGTCGCGGGGGTCCGGGCGGCGGTGTGTTCCCGC
This sequence comes from Rhodococcus sp. BUPNP1, assembly GCF_002215235.1. Taxonomy (NCBI): domain Bacteria; kingdom Bacillati; phylum Actinomycetota; class Actinomycetes; order Mycobacteriales; family Nocardiaceae; genus Rhodococcus; species Rhodococcus sp. BUPNP1. The sequence continues at coordinate 64,389 of NZ_NERM01000002.1, read as the reverse complement.
GCGGCGGGCGACGGTTCGGGGCGGGTTCGGCGAACCGTTCGGGTCGCTGCGTCGGTGCCCAGTCGCGTCGTTGCTGCGGAAGCGGTTGCTGCCGGTCCTGCCTCGGAGCAGGCCGGTAGTTCGGCGCGGGCGCCTGCGACCACGCCTGCGGTGACTGCGGCCGTCCGTCGCGCCGCAGCACCTGGGTGCCCTCGGGGGACGGCGGGGGAGCGCCCCGGCGCTGTGACGGAGGCGGTCCGGCGGGTCGTTGTGGCGGTACCCCGCGCTGCGGGTTCGGCGGTACAGCCCGCCGGGGAGGAGGGCCCTGCGGGAGAGGTCCCTGCGGAGGCCGCGGCCGGTTCCGAGGGTCGCGAGGGTCGCCGTTCACCCGGACAACTCTACGTTCAGGGCAGCCAGGAGACGTGGCCCCTCAGTGCTTGGTAGCCCACGAAGGCGATGGTGTCGATGAGCGCGTGGGCGATCACGAGCGGCCACAACCGGCCGCTTCGTTGCCAGTAGCGCCCGAAGACGAGGCCCATGACGACGTTGCCGAACCCGCCGCCGATGCCCTGGTAGAGGTGGTAGCTGCCGCGCAGCAGGGCGGAGGCGAGCAACGACGAATTCTCCGACCAGCCGAGCTGCCGCAGACGGGTGAGGAGATAGGCGACGACCAGGATCTCCTCCGCCCCGGAGTTGGCGATCGCCCACAGCACCTCGGTGGGCAGTCGCCACCAGTAGTCCTCGAGCAGGCTCGGCGCGACCGTCAGGTTCAGGCCGGCGGCCCGCGCCACCAGGTACAGCGCCAGTCCGGGGAGTCCGATCAGGGCGGCCAGTCCCACCCCGGGCAGCACGTCCCGGCGCAGGCCGGGTCGGGCGAGGCCCGCGAGTCGCGGTCCGACACCGCTGCGCCAGAGCAGGTACAGGCCGAGGGCACCCCAGGCGAGCAGGCGCACGATGCCGAGGAGTTGGCGGGCGAGATCGATGAACCCCTGCGACGAGCGTGGCGTGTTCAGGGCGACGGTCTGATCCGACAGCGGTTCCGGTGCCAGCGCCGCCTCGGCCAGCGACAGGATCGACGAGATCCCGCTCAGGCCGAAGGTGACGAGCAGGACGATGGTGATCTCGATCCACAGCGCGCGACGCTCGGTGGGGTCGAGGGGCGGCTCGGGATTGCGGGATGCGGGCCGCAGCCAGTCGCGGAGGGTCGTCACCGGAGCGATTGTGCCGGACCGTGGGCGGTCGGGTCGTCCCCCGCGGGGAGGCGATCCACCGGCTCTCGGTGATGTGTCCAATTTGACAGCGGTCCTTGTGACCCATCACACTTCAACACGCCCGACCGATCGATCGCTCGGGTGCGGATAGGGGCCTGTGGGCCGAGGGGAAGTCTGCGACCCGGAAGTAGGGACATGAACATCGAAACACCTGAGAAGAATCCAGCTGCAACAACTTCGGTGACTCTCGCATCGAAGAAGAAGTCTCTTCTCGCCAGCTCCGTGGGCAACATCCTCGAGTGGTACGAGTGGAGCGCCTACGCGGTGTTCGCTCCGTTCATCGCCGCGGCGATGTTCAACAGCGACAATCCGGTCTCGGCGCTGCTGTCCACGCTCGCGGTCTTCGCCGTCGGATTCCTGATGCGACCGCTCGGCGGCATCGTGTTCGGCCGTATCGCCGACAAGCGCGGCCGCAAGTTCGTGCTCGTCACGACCATGCTCATGATGGCCGGCGGCAGCCTCGTCATCGGACTCATGCCCACCTACTCGTCGATCGGCGTGTGGGCGTCGGTGCTCCTGCTGTTCGCCCGCGTGGTGCAGGGCTTCGCGCACGGTGGCGAGTCGGCGACCGCCTACTCGTACGTCAGCGAGATCGCGCCGCCGCATCGTCGCGGCATGTGGGGCAGCGTCGCCTTCGTCGCGATCTTCGGTGGTTCCGTGCTGGCGTACACGATCGGCGGAGCGGTCACCTCGACGCTCTCCGAGAGCGCCGTGGGCGAGTGGGGATGGCGCGTGCCGTTCCTCCTCGGCTTCTTCCTGGCACTGTTCGCTCTCTACCTGCGACGCAGCATGGAGGAGAGCGAGGTCTTCGACCAGCAGGAGACCCGGGTCGACGAACCGCGCATCCCGCGCAAGGTGGTCGTGCGCGCGATCCTGCTGATGATCGGCATGACCTCGGGTGTCACGGCGGCGCACTACACGTGGACCTCGTACGTTTCGACGTATGCGATCACGCAGAAGGGCATGGACGCCGACACCGCCTACTGGATGCTCGTCATCGCCCAGGTCATCGCTCTGGTCTCGCTGCCCTTCTGGGGTCGGCTCTCCGACCGGATCGGCCGGCGCCCGATGCTCGGTGGGTTCGCGGTCCTCATGTTCGCGCTGCAGATCCCGTTGACGTCGATGATCACGTCGGCCGGGTGGACGCTGCTCGTGTCGACCACCCTCGCCCTGCTCATCGTGTCGATCCCGGGTGCGATCCTGTCGTGCACCCTCTCGGAGAGCTTCCCGACCCGCCTGCGTACCCAGGCCATCGGGTTCGCGTACTCCTTCTCGGTGGCGGTCTTCGGCGGCACCGCGCCCTACCTGAACCAGCTGTTGACCAGCTGGGATATCGGTTGGATCTTCGGGGTCTACATCATGGCGCTGTGCGTCGCGACGGGCGTCGCCGCGCTGATCATGAAGGAGACGAAGGGTATCGACCTGCAGAAGGTCTGATCGTTCGGATGATCCCTGCCGCCGCGTACCGCTCAGGTGCGCGGCGGCAGTCCGTTGCGGAAGGGGCAGCCGACGAGCAGGCGCAGTGCGCGACCCAGGGCGGCGGGATCGTCGACCGGTTCGTGGAAGGGGATCCGCACGTCGTGGTCGTCGCCTTCGGACTCGACGCGCAGGCGCAGTCCGTAGCGGTCGAGGCCGAGGGGACGGATCCGTCCGCCGCGGTGCGCGGGCGGGATGCGTCGCGCGATCTGCCGCACGATGTCGGCGTGGTCCTGTTCGAGGTGCTGGAGCCACTCGGTCTCGAGTGCGGCGAACGGGTCGGGTGCGGCGTCGAGGACGTCGGTGACGTCGACTGCCTCGGCCCCGGTGGTGTCGGCGGCGACGACGGAGTCGAGCGTCAGGCACAGCAGTTCGGAGCGGTGTCCGACGTCGAGGAGTTCGGGGTGCGGGAGGATCTCCGCGATCTCGGCGGCGAGTCGGCGCGGATGCTCCACGGGACGCAGGGTGCCGCTGAGCCAGATGAGCGACCGCACCGGATTGCGCAGGGCGATCGGGGAGTGGTCGGTGAGCTCGAGCATCGCGGGGATGCCTGCGCTGCCGGCCTGCCAGGCGAGTGCGACGGGGAGGCTGTCCTCGGCGACGACCACCGCGACCTGCCCGTCGTCGAGCAGATGGTGGACCGAGGTGGGGAGCGGGTCGCAGCCGTCGATCGCGAGCTGCGTCGTGTCGGCGCGGATGAGGGCGGTGCGTACGCGTTCGGCCGTGGTCGGCGCGGGGATGACGGATGTGGTGGTCTGCATGCCAACCCTCCTTCTCGATGTAGGTGAGGCAAACCTAAGTCATTGTGATCGCGGTCGCAAGTGGTCCGTCGGTAGCCTGGATCGGTGCCGATACCACTTCCCCTCGGAATGCCGCCGTCCCGCGACGAGCCCCGCGGCCTGCTCGACGCGCTGCTCACGCACCGGCACGACAGCCTCACCGACGCCCTCGCCGCGACCGGCCGCATGCTCGCCCCGCCCGTCGTCCCGGCCGCTGCCGTCACCGGATCGCCGACCCGCGAGCTCGTCGTCGAACTCGACGCCTCGGCCGAACTGCCCTCGCCCGCCGGGTGGCGTCCGGTCCGGTACCAGGTCGACTGCGCGGCCGAGGAGCTCGAGGACGTCCTCGCGATCACCGCGCCGGCACCCCTGGTGGTCTATCCGCACGTGCCCGACGCCGCGCTCGCCGACGCCGCTCGCGCGCTCACCGAGGCCGGTCACATCCCCGGCCTGACCGCAGGTCGCGGTGCCGACGCCATCGCCGACTTCCTCTCCGTCCTCGCGCACGCCGACACCGGATACGCCGCCCGCGCGACCGGCACCGACGACGTCGTCGCGCTGCTCGCCGCCACCGTCGCGGCGCTGAGCGGCTTCGACGTCCGCGACGCTCTCGCGACTCCCGACGTGACCCGCCTCCGGCGGCTCGTACCTGAGGCCGCTGCGGCGGTGCGGGAGATCCTGCTGGTCGTCGAGGTCGACGACACCGACACCGTCGTTCGGGAGCTCGAGGCGCTCGACCTCACCACCGGCTGACACGCGTCCGCCGCTCGGATGCGGTTCACGCAGAGTCCGCCTTCCGGTCACGACCGATGCGTAACCTCGTACACGTGCCACGTATCGCCTATTTCGGACCGTCGGGAACGTTCACCGAGATGGCCCTCGACCGCTTCGAGAGCCTCGGTGCGCTCGACGTGCTCGGCGACGGGTCAGCCGACGTCGAGCGCGTCTCGGCCGCCAGCCCGCCCGCTGCCCTGCAACTCCTGCGCGACGGGAAGGTCGACGGTGCCGTCGTCCCCATCGAGAGCTCCGTCGAGGGTTCGGTGCCGCCCACCATGGACGCGCTGGCTCTCGGGCCGCGCCTGCAGATCGTGTCGGAGGTCGAACTCGACATCGCGTTCACGGTGGTCACCCGCGAAGGGATCACCCGCGATCGGGTCCGCACGATCGGCGCCTATCCGGTGGCGGCGGCGCAGGTGCGGCGCTGGATCGAGGACCACCTGCCCGACGCCGAGGTCGTGACCGCGGCCTCCAACGCGGGAGCCGCCGAGGACGTCGCGTCCGGCAAGGTCGACGCGGCGGTGTCCACCGCGCTCGCCGGGGAGCGGCTCGGCCTGTCCGTCCTTGCCGACAAGGTCGCCGACTTCGAGGGCGCCCGCACCCGCTTCGTGCTCATCACGCAGCCGCGGCCGGTACCGAAGCGCACCGGTGTCGACCGCACCTCGGTGGTGCTGCAGCTCCCCAACGAGCCCGGCTCGCTGGTGCGCGCCATCACCGAGTTCTCCACGCGCGGAATCGATCTGTCGCGCATCGAGTCCCGGCCGACACGCAGGGAATACGGCACCTACTTCTTCCACTTGGACTGTGTGGGTCACATCGACGACGCGCTGGTCGCCGAGGCGTTGCAGGGACTGCACCGCTTCGCGCAGGTGCGCTTCCTCGGATCGTGGCCCGCTGTGTCCGAACACGGTGTCCCACCCGTGTCGGACGACGAGGATGCGCGGTGGCTCGACCGGCTGCGGCGCGGAGAGGACTGACGGTGAGCGGCAGGTTGATCCTGGCCCGGCACGGCCAGACGGTGGCGAACGTCGCCCGGAGGCTCGACACGAAACTCCCCGGGGCGGAGCTCACCGAGCTCGGTGTCGAACAGGCCCGCACGCTCGGGAAGAACCTCGTCGAGCGGACGCCGTCGCTGCTCGTCGCGTCGCAGGCACTCCGCGCTCGGCAGACGGCCGAGCACGCGGCACCGGCGGTGTCGCTCGAGGCGGTCGTCCGCGAGGGCGTGCACGAGGTGCAGGTCGGCGAACTCGAGGACCGCAGCGACGAGGAGTCGCACAAGCTGTTCATGAAGGTCTACGAGGAATGGCACAACGGCGACCTGCGGGCCCGGGTCCCGGGCGGTGAGTCGGCGCTCGACGTGCTCGACCGGTATCTGCCCGTCCTCGACTCGCTGCGCAGCGACTATCTCGATGCCGGTTCGGGAGACGTCGTGGTCGTCAGTCACGGTGCCGCCATCCGCCTCGTCGCCGCCTATCTCGGGAAGGTGCCGTCCGGCTTCGCCATCACCAACCACCTGGCCAACACCGAGACGGTCGAACTGGTGCCGGTGGCCGGCGGTGGCTGGGAATGCGCGCGCTGGGGAACCTTCCTCGCGCCCTTCCACGACACGGCGCGCGGTGGTGCCGACGACCCGATGGGGTGATACCGCCCACCTTCCGATCCTTCGAGCGCAAAACATACGGGTATCCTCGGGGCGTCCGTATGAAGTAGCGATCGGTAGGTAGGTGCGGTTTCATGGGTGCTTCGAGCGACGGGGCCGACACCCTCACCAACGGTGAGGCGATCCCGGACTGGCGCATCCTCGAGCCGATGCAGCTCAGTCCCATCCTCACCGCTGCCCTCGACGCGTTCTACGAGACCGGCTTCCACGGCACCTCGGTGCGGGAGATCGCGCGCCGCGTCGGCGTCACCGTCCCGGCGCTCTACTACCACCACGAGAACAAGGAAGGGCTGCTCATCGCCCTTCTCGAGCTCTCGACCAGCGACGTGCTCTCCCGGGCTCACGCCGCCGCCGAGGACGCCGACGGCGACCCGGTGCGCAGGCTGTCGAACGTCATCGAGGCGATCGTGCTGCGCATGACCCTGCGGGCCCGCCTCGCCGCGCTCGAGGGTGAGGCTCGCTACCTGAGCCCCGAGAACCGTCAGCGCTACCGCGCGGTGCGCAAGGGCGTCGAGCAGCTGGTGCGCCAGATCGTCGAGGAGGGTGTCGCCGCGGGCGTGTTCGACGTGGACGATCCCGCCGAGACCACCCGTGCCCTGCTCGGCATGTGCCAGTCGATCCCGCGCTGGTACCACGCGGAGGGCACGCTCAGCCCCGAGGCCGTCGCGCAGAAGTACGTCGGCATCGCCCTCAAGACCGTCGGGGTCTGACGGCCGGATTCGGTGTCGATCGAAGTTCAGCGGCGGTCGAACCAGGTGACCTGCGTGCCGTTGCTGAACTCCTCGCGCGCGGTGACGTCGAATCGCGTGGGGACGAAGTTGCCCGACAGTGCCGGGATGCCGTCGCCCGCGATCACCGGATAGCTCTTGAAGATCAGCCGGTCGATCTCGTCGACCAGCTGCCCTGCGATGTTGCCGCCACCGCAGAGCCAGATGTCGAGCCCCTCTTCCGCCTTCAGCTTTCGGACCAGCTCGACCGGGTCGGTGTCGACGATCCGGACCTGCGGATCGTCGACCGGCGCGAGAGTGCGGGACACGACGTACTGCTGCATGTGGCTGTACGGGCTCGTGAGTCCCAGCGAGAGACCGGGTTCGTAGGCACCGCGCCCCATGATCACGGTGTCCCATTCCTTGTTCGGCGTGTCGACCGGCATGCCGATCTGTTCGCGGAGCGCGGTGGGAACGGCTTCGGGATACCTCGCGCTCATCGCCGCGGTCATGTCGTCGCAGATCGGATAGAAGTCGTACTCCCCGTTCGGGCCGGCGATGTAGCCGTCGAGGGTCACTGCCACGTAGTAGACGAGCTTTCGCATCTTCGACCACCATTCGTAGTACTATGATTGAAGTGGTTTGAACGTAGTACTACACATGGAGTGGTGTCAAGTGGTTCGCACGAATCCGGAACGGCGACAGGCCTTGTTGGATGCCTCGATCGAGGTGCTGGCGCGCGACGGTGCGCGAGGGCTGACCTTCCGCGCGGTGGACAAGGAGGCCGGGGTCCCGACGGGGACGGCGTCGAACTATTTCGCCAACCGCGACGACCTGCTCGTCCAGGTGGGGCACCGCTACTACGAGCGGCTCCTGCCCGCCGACGAGGTCATGGCGCAGTCGCAGGCGCCGCAGACCCGCGAATCCATGATCGAACTGATGACGGAGGTCGTCGACCGGCTCATCCGGTTCCGCGCCGGCTACCTCGCGCTCCTCGAACTACGCCTCGAAGCCACCCGGCGACCCGAACTGCAGGCTTTGCTCACCGAGCGGGTGCGCGCCGACCTGGATTTCAACATCGCCAACTACCGGCACTCCGGCCTGCCGGGCGGCGAGGACGCCATCGTGCTGCTCTATCTCGCGTTGAACTGGCTGGTGCTCGATCGGCTCACCCTCCCCGGGATCGTCGACGAGGACCGTGTCGCCGAACTGGTGCGGGCGGCCGTCGAACGCGTGATCCCCGACGCCTGAAACGACTTCGGTGGATCCGACCCCGCTCAGCGGGGCCGGATCCACCGACATCGTCGACGGCTCAGCGACGGAAGTTCGCGGTGCGCTTCTCCTGGAAGGCCGTCACACCCTCGGTGAAGTCGGCGCTGCCGAGCAGGACGAGCTGCCCTTCGCGCTCGCGGGCGAAGGCGTGGTCGAGTTCGGTGAGCGTCGCGTCGTTGATCGCGTTCTTCGTCGAGGCGAAGGCGGTCGACGGGCCGTCGGCGAGTCGCTGCACGAGAGTCTCCACGGCACCGTCGAATTCGTCGTCCGCGTAGACGTCCGCGATGAGACCGGAGGCCAGGGCCTCACCGGCCGGAAGTCGCTCGGCCAGCAGGGCCATCTTCAGCGCCCGCGCGCGACCGATCGACGCGGCGACGAGCGCGGACGCACCGCCGTCCGGCATCAGGCCGACCCGGGTGAAGGCCAGCAGGAAGTATCCCGACTCCTTCGCGACGGTGAGATCGCATGCGAGAGCGAGCGATACGCCGACGCCCGCGGCCGCGCCGTTGACCGCTCCGACGATCGGCCGGGGGAACGCCCGGATCGCGGCCACCGCGCGGTTGGCGGCGTCGATCGTGTCGGCGGAGGGCGGTGCGCTCAGGTCACGTCCGGAGAGGTCGGCGCCCGAACAGAACGCGCGACCGACGCCGGTGAGCACCGCGACCCGCACGGAGGCGTCGTCGGCGTACTTCTCGAAGGCGTCGGCGATCGCGTCGAGCGTCTCGGTCTTCACGGCGTTCATCCGCGTGGGACGGTTCAGGGTGACGCGCAGGACGCCGTCGTCGACGGTCGTGTCGACACCGGGCAGGTCGTCGGTCATGGCTGTTCTCCTAGGGTCGGGACGTCAGGTCGAGTGCGACCTTGCCGGTCGCGGAACGGTTCTCGAGCGAACGCAGTGCCGCCGGAGCCTCGTCGAGGGGATGGAGGGTGGGCTCGGGGACGACGAGCGTCCCGTCGCGCAGCAGCGGTTCGAGCGCGGCCCACTGCCGCGCCGGGTAGCCGGGGTCGGTGCGGAGGTACTCGCCCCACCCGGCGCCGACGACCGAGATGTTCTTGAGCAGAAGGCGATTGACCTTCACGGTGGGGATGCTGCCGCCGGTGAACCCGAGGACGACCGCACGCCCGCCCGGAGCGAGGCTGCGCAGGCTGTCGGTGAAGCGGTCGCCGCCCACGGGATCGAGCACGATGTCCACCCCGCGCCCCCCGGTCAGTTCGAGGACACGGTCCTTGAACCCGTCGGCGAGGACGGTGTGGGTCGCGCGGTTGGCCTTGGCCACCGCGGCCTTCTCCTCGGTGCTCACCACCGCGATCGTCTCGAGGCCGAGCGCCGCCGCGACCTGCAGCGACGCCACTCCGAGACCACCCGCCGCGCCGTGGACGAGGACGGTCTCGCCGGTTCGGTACCGGGCGCGCTCGTCGAGCGCGAAGTGTGCGGTGAAGTAGTTCATGAGCATCCCGGCGCCCGCGGTCAGGGACACGCTGTCGGGCAGCGGGAAGACCAGTTCGCGCGGCAGTGCGACGGTCTGCTGCCACGATCCGTCGATGGACAGCACGGCGACGCGCTGTCCGGCGGTGAGGCCGCTGCCCTCGGGTGCGCTGCGGACGATGCCTGCTCCCTCGGCGCCGAGTACGCACGGCAGCGGCCGGACCATCTGGTATCCACCGGTCGTCTGCAACAGGTCGGGAAAGGACACGCCGGCGGCGTGCAGGTCGACGAGGACGAGCGAATCGCCCGCCTCGGGTTCGGGGATGTCGGTCACGCGGACGGCGTCGGGGCCGGCGTGTTCGGTCAATTGCGCTGCGCGCACGGGCGTCTCCTCGACTCGGGTCGTGATCCATCACTATCAGAGTCGCTTAGCGTGCGCTAGCTCTCAGAGACCATTGACCGAGCGTTAAGTCCGTGGTAGAGCTTTTAGCGATCGATAAGTACGCCGCTGGGAACGTCTCCGGCCTGCACGCTGCACTTTCGAAAGGATCGTCATGACCAACGCTGTCATCGTCGACGTCGTCCGTACCGCTGTCGGTAAGGGCAAGCCGGGTGGCGCCCTGTCCGGCACCCACCCCGTCGAACTCCTCGCCCACGTCCTGCGCTCGCTCGTCGAGCGCAACGGCATCGACCCCGCGCAGGTCGACGACGTGATCGGCGGCTGCGTCGCCCAGGTCGGCGAGCAGTCCCTCAACATCTCGCGTACCGCGCTCCTCGCCGCCGGCTTCCCCGAGTCGGTGCCCGCGACCACCATCGACCGCCAGTGCGGGTCGAGCCAGCAGGCCGCGCACTTCGCCGCCCAGGGTGTCATCGCCGGCGCCTACGACATGGTCATCGCGTGCGGTGTCGAGTCGATGAGCCGCATCCCGATGGGCACCGCCACCCTCGGCAAGGACACCCACGGCCCGAGCGTGCGCGCCCGCTACCCCGAGGGCCTGGTCAACCAGGGCATCTCCGCCGAGCTCATCGCCGCGAAGTGGAAGTTCGACCGCGACGCCCTCGACGCCTACTCCGCGCAGTCGCACCAGCGTGCCGCCGCCGCCTACGAGGCCGGACACTTCGACAAGGAGATCGTCCCGATCACCGTCGAGAACGCCGCCGGCGAGCAGGTGCAGCACACCGTCGACGAGACGCTGCGCGCCTCCACCACCGCCGAGGGCCTCGCCGGCCTCAAGCCCTCCTTCTACACCGAGGAGTACGCGGCCCGCTTCCCCGAGGCGCAGTGGGTCATCACCCCCGGCAACTCGTCGCCGCTGACCGACGGTGCGTCGGCCGCGCTCATCATGAGCGAGGAGATGGCCACCAAGCTGGGCCTGACCCCGCGCGCCCGCTTCCACTCGTTCTCCGTCGCCGGCGACGACCCGGTCTTCATGCTCACCGCCCCGATCCCGGCCACGCAGAAGGTGCTCGCCCGCGCGGGTCTGGGCATCGACGACATCGACGCCTACGAGGTCAACGAGGCGTTCGCGCCCGTGCCGCTCGCCTGGGCCCACGAACTCGGTGCCGACCCGGCCAAGCTCAACCCGTGGGGTGGCGCGATCGCGCTCGGCCACGCACTCGGCTCGTCGGGCACCCGCCTGCTGTCGACCCTCGTCAACCACCTCGAGGCCACCGGCGGTCGCTACGGCCTGCAGACCATGTGCGAGGGCGCGGGCATGGCCAACGCCACGATCATCGAACGTCTCTGACATCGACGAAGTACCGAAAAGCTCCGAACCACAACCACTCCCGAAAGGGTAATCAATGATCGTCAACGACAGCGTCGCCGTCGTCACCGGTGGTGCCTCCGGCCTCGGTCTCGCCACCGTCAAGGCCCTGCTGAACGACGGCGCTCAGATCGTCATCATCGATCTGCCGTCGTCCAACGGTGAGACCATCGCCAAGGAGCTCGGCGACCGCGTCCGCTTCGTCGCCGCCGACGTCACCGACGAGGCCGCCGTCACCGAGGCCCTCGACGTCGCCGAGTCGCTCGGACCCGTGCGTGTCGCGGTGAACTGCGCCGGCATCGGCAACGCGATCAAGACCGTCAGCAAGAAGGGCGCCTTCCCGCTCGACGCGTTCAAGAAGGTCGTCGACGTCAACCTCTTCGGCACGTTCAACGTCATCCGTCTCGCCGCCGAGCGCATCGCCAAGACCGAGCCGATCGACGGTGAGCGCGGCGTCATCATCAACACCGCCTCCGTCGCAGCCTTCGACGGCCAGATCGGCCAGGCCGCCTACTCGGCGTCCAAGGGCGGCGTCGTCGGCATGACCCTGCCGATCGCCCGCGACCTCGCGTCGCTGCTCATCCGCGTCGTCACCATCGCGCCGGGCCTGTTCAAGACCCCGCTGCTCGGCTCGCTGCCGGAGGAGGCCCAGGCCTCGCTCGGTGCACAGGTTCCGCACCCGGCCCGCCTCGGCGATCCGTCCGAGTACGGTGCCCTCGCCGCCCACATCGTCTCCAACCCGATGCTCAACGGCGAGGTCATCCGCCTCGACGGCGCGATCCGAATGGCTCCGCGCTGACCCGAGCACCGACTGTGAGAGGAGGGGGTCGATGACCCCGGCATACGAGGCCGAGGAATCCGACACGCCCCACGCGGACGTGCAGTCCGCGGACTGGCGGGAGTTCCAGCCTCTGGGGCTCGACCCCATCCTCGAACACGCCCTGGAAGCATTCAGCGAGAACGGCTTCCACGGCACCACCGTCCGCGACCTGGCCCGCCGGGTCGGCGTGACGGTGCCCGCGCTGTACTACCACTACGAGAACAAGGAAGCCGTTCTCGTCACGCTGCTCGACGCCGCCGTCCTCGACCTCATCGACCGTGTCTCGGCCGCGGTCGCGGACGGCGGCGACGACCCGGTCGCCCGCTTCGTCAACGCCGTCGAAGCGATCGTGCTGAACATGACCCATCGCGCACAGCGTTCGGGCCTGGATTCCGAAGTGCGCCACATCTCCCCGGAGAACCGCCGTACCTACGCCGCGACCCGCAAACGTCTCGAGCTGATGATGCTCGACCTGGTGCGCGAAGGCGTCGACCAGCAGGTGTTCGACGTCGACGACGTCGAGGAGGCCGTGCGTGCTCTCCTCGGGATGTTCCAGTCCATCGTCCGCTGGTACCAGCTCGACGGTCCCCTCACTCCCGCTCAGGTCGCGCAGCGCTACATCGTGATCGCACTGCGGATCGTCGGTCATCGTCCGACCGCCTGAGAGCCTTTCGAACCACCTCCACTGCAAGGAGTCCATGCCGTGCTGACCACCGCCTTCACCGAAACCTTCGGCGTCCGCCATCCCATCGTGCAGGGAGGGATGCAGTGGGTCGGCCGTGCCGAACTCGTCGCAGCGGTCGCCAACGCCGGCGCACTCGGCATGATCACCGCTCTGACGCAGCCGACCCCCGAGGATCTGGCGAAGGAGATCGAGCGCACCCGCGAACTCACCGACCAGCCGTTCGGCGTCAACCTCACCATCCTGCCGGCGATCGACCCGCCGCCCTACGAGGAGTACCGCCAGGTCATCATCGACTCGGGCGTGAAGATCGTCGAGACGGCCGGATCGAATCCCGCGCCGCACCTGCCCGACTTCCACGCCGCCGGGATCAAGGTGCTGCACAAGTGCACCAGCGTCCGGCACGCCGTCAAGGCGCAGGACATCGGTGTCGACGGCATCAGCATCGACGGTTTCGAATGCGCCGGGCATCCCGGTGAGGACGACGTCCCCGGCCTCGTGCTCATCGCCGCCGCGGCCGAGAAGATCACCATCCCGATGATCGCCTCCGGCGGTTTCGGTGACGGCCGTGGTCTCGTCGCGGCCCTCGCACTCGGCGCCGACGGCATCAACATGGGTACCCGCTTCATGTGCACCGAGGAATCGCCGATCCACCGCACCATCAAGGAAGCCATCGTCGCGGCGAACGAGACCGACACCGAACTCATCTTCCGTCCGCTGCGCAACACCGCCCGCGTCGCCAGCAACACCGTCAGCCGCGAGGTCGTCGAGATCCTCGACCGCGGAGGGCAGTTCGAGGACGTGCGCGAACTCGTCGCCGGGGCCCGCGGTCGCCTCGTCTACGAGAACGGCGACCCTGAGGCCGGCATCTGGACGGTCGGCACCGTCCAGGGAATCATCCACGACATCCCCACCGCGGGAGAACTCGTCGAGCGCATCGTCGCCGACGCCGAGAGCCTCATCACGGAGCGTCTGAGCGGCATGATGTCGCGCGTGAACGCCTAGGAGAAGCCATGAAACGCACCCATTTCGACGACGACCACGAGGCGTACCGGGAGACCGTGCGCGAGTTCCTCGCCCGCGAGATCGAACCGAACTACGAGCGGTGGGAGGAGGAGCGCCTCGTCGACCGGTCGGCGTGGATCGCCGCGGGCAAGTCCGGCATCGTCGGCCTCGGCGTACCCGAGGAGTTCGGCGGTTCGGGCGTGACCGACTACCGCTTCCGGCACATCGTGCAGGAGGAGATCGCGCGCACCGGCACGACCTCCTTCGGCGCGGGACTCGCACTGCAGGACGACATCGCGATCCCGTACATCCTCCACCTCGGCACGGAGGAGCAGAAGGCACGCTGGTTGCCGGCACTGGCCACCGGCGAACGCATCGGCGCGATCGCCATGACCGAACCGGGCGCCGGATCCGACCTGCAGGGCGTGAAGACCACCGCGGTGCGCGACGGTGACGAGTGGGTGATCAACGGCCAGAAGACCTTCATCACCAACGGGATCCACTCCGATCTCGTCATCGTGGTGTGCCGCACCGACCCGAACGCGGGGTCGAAGGGCTTCTCGCTCATCGTCGTCGAGCGCGACACCCCCGGTTTCAGCAGGGGCCGCAAGCTCCACAAGGTCGGTCTCGCCGCGCAGGACACCGCCGAGCTCGTCTTCGAGGACGCCCGCGTCCCCGCCGGGAACCTCCTCGGCACCGAGGGGCGCGGCTTCGTGCACCTGATGGAGAACCTCCCGCTCGAACGCATCGGCATCGCCGTCAGCGCCATCACCTCCGCGCGGGCCGCCTACGAGTGGACCGCACAGTACGTCTTCGAACGCAAGGCATTCGGCAAACCCATCGGCGACCTGCAGAACACCCGGTTCGCGCTCGCCGAGATGCTCACCGAGATCGAGATCACCGAGTCGCACGTCGACCGGTGCGTCCTCGCCCTCAATGCGGGGGAGCTGACTCCCGTAGATGCGTCGAAGGCGAAATGGTGGGCGACCGAACTGCAGAAGCGCGTCGTCGACCGCTGCGTGCAGCTGCACGGCGGGTACGGCTACATGATGGAGTACCCGATCGGGCGCGCCTACGTCGATGCACGCATCCAGACGATCTACGGTGGCACCACCGAGATCATGAAGGAGATCATCGGCCGCGACATCGCTGCCGGGTACGCGTAATCGTTTCAGGGAAGAGGGATCCGATGTTCGACCTCACAGGCAGGCGCGCTCTCGTCACGGGTGGTTCCGCGGGGATCGGTCTCGGCATGGCCCGGGGCCTCGCCCGTGCCGGCGCCCACGTCACCCTGTGGGGCCGGAGCGAGGACAAACTCGCGAAGGCCGCGGCCGACATCGGGCGGTTCACCGGCCGCGTGGCCACCCGCGCGGTCGACGTCTCCGACGAGCAGGCCGTGACCGACGGTGTCGCGGCACTCGTCGACGACTTCGGTGGGCTCGACATCGTCGTGGTCAACGCCGGCATCGGGTCGTCGCTGCAGAAGTTCCACGAGTCGACGACCGAGCGGTACCGCGCCGTCATGGCCACGAACGTCGACGGTGCGTACTTCACGATGCGGGAGACCTCGCGTGTGCTCGTCGAGCAGGGCACCGGGGGGTCGATGATCGTCACGTCGAGTCTCGGTGCGCTGCAGGGCGCCGGACGTAACCAGCCGTACGGGGCGAGCAAGGCCGCGGTACTCGCGCTCGCGAACGGCTGTGCCGTCGAGTTCGCGCGTCACCGGATCAGGGTCAACAGCGTGCTGCCGGGCTGGATCGCCACCGACATGACCGGTGCGCTGCAGGAATCCGACGTCTTCAACTCGAACGTCATCGGCCGCGTGCCGCTCGGTCGGTGGGGTACCCCGGAGGACTTCGAAGGCATCGCCGTCTACCTCGCGAGCGATGCGTCGTCCTTCCAGACCGGCAGCACGACGCTCATCGACGGTGGCTACAGCATGTTCTGACCGGTCCTAGGATGGTCCGGTGACCCAGCACCCCGCGATTCGTGACCGTGTGATCAGAGTGAGCGCCGTCGTTCTCCGCAACGCCGCCGGTGAAGTGCTCACCGTCCGGAAGCGGAACACCTCGCGGTTCATGCTGCCCGGAGGTAAGCCGGATCCGGGGGAGACCCCGGCCGAGACCGCCGTGCGCGAGTGCGCCGAGGAACTGGGCGCCGAACTGGATCTGTCGTCGTTGCGTCTGGTGGGGGTGTTCGACGCCGAGGCCGCCAACGAGCCCGGCTACCGGCTCGAAGGAACCGTCTACGAGCATCCGCTCGTGGAGGTCGCCGGTGCCGCTGCGGAGATCGCGGAGACGCGGTGGCTCGACCCGTCGGCGCTTCCGTTGCCCGATGATCTCGCGCCTCTGCTCGAGCACCACGTCCTTCCCGCTCTCGCGTCGGCTTCCCGATAATCCTGTTTTCCCAGAGGTATTGCGCAGTTCTCATCCATGGGGAAATGTGGTGAGGGCAGTCACATCGCACACCACGGAAGGTCTCCCATGGCGCTCACCGCTCTGCTCGAACTCGAATTCAAGGCCGACTCCCTCGACGACGCGAAGAAGGTCATGACCCGCGTGCTCGACGAGACGCGACAGTTCGACGGATGCGACGGCATCGAGATCCTCGTCGACCGGAAGAACGAGGCCCGCTGGGTGGTCGTGGAGAAGTGGCGCTCGGCCGAGCACGACGCCGCCTACCGCAAGTTCCGTGCCGGCGAGGGCGCCATCACCGACCTCGGACCCCTCCTCGCGGGAGCGCCGAAGCTCGAGCACTTCACCACCCTCTGAGCCCCCACCGGAACGCAGGCGGAGTCGGTCGCGACCCGGTCGAACGCGGACGGTAGGGTGACCCCCGGGGCGGACGTGTGCCGTTTGCCTCGAAGTGACATCGACTGTGGAGGTAACCGGGCATGTTGGAACTCTTCGGCGTCATCGTCGTGTGGCTCACCGTGGCCGTCGTCGCTGTCGGAGCCGTCATCATGTTCATCGTGTCGACGATCAGCCCGCACTTCGGTCAGCGCAAGGCCAAGGGACCCCGCCTCGACAAGGCGACCGCGGCCCGCAACAAGTAGCACCCGGTACCGATCGCGAAGAGCGCCTCAGCCCCAGCCCAGCTGGTGGAGGCGCTCTTCGTCGATTCCGAAATAGTGCGCGATCTCGTGGACGACGGTGACGAGCACCTCGTGCACGACATCGTCGTCGCTCTCGCAGATGTCGAGGATCGCGTCGCGGTAGATCGTGATCGTGTCCGGTAGCGATCCCGCGTAGTGACTGTCGCGCTCGGTCAGCGCGACACCCTGGTACAGACCCAGCAGATCCGGTTCGTCCTCGTGGCGCGGCTCGACGAGGACGACGACGTTGTCGATCGCCCGCGCGAGTTCGCGGGGGATCTCGTCGAGCGCTTCCGAGACGAGCTCCTCGAAGTGCTCGTCCTCCATGTGCACCGGCACGTCACGACCCCGGCAGGGGAACGGCGCCCGGCAGCGGCGTCGGCAGCGATCGGCCTTCCGGCACGGGCGGCGGCGGCACCGGCGGCTGGCCGTCGATGAGGATGTCGCCCTTGGCGCTGCCGGTGATCGACGAGAAGCCACCACCCTCGACCTGCTTGCCGATCGAGCAGTTCACCTTGCGGCTGCCGGCGAGCCAGCTGTCGTAGTCGAGGTTGTCCCAGAACAGCGTGAGGGTCTTGTTGCGCAGGGCCTCGGGATCGCCGAGGTACTCGTTGACCAGGCGCGTGCAGGTCTCCTCGAGATAGCCGTCCTGGTCCTCGATGCTCGGCAGGCCGCCGGGGAACTGTCCACCCAGGTCGACGACCGCGACGACCTCGAAGGCGTGCGGCTTGGAACACTCCACCGGGTCGGCGGGCACACCGTTGTTGATGCCGATGCAGACACCGACATCCCACGCCCGCGACTGATCCTGATCGGCGACCCGGCCCTTGATGGGCAGCAGGTTGCCGGTGGTCGACGAGAACTGCAGGCCGCACCGCAGCGTGCGCTCGCCGGCCGCCCAGCCCGCCTCGCCGGGGTTGATCAGGCCGATGCTGAACTTGCCGTGCGGGTCGAACCGGCCGTCGAGGTAGTCCATCGCGGCGGGTGCGCACTGCTCGTCGCGGAGCTCGGTGAAACGCGTGACCGACGGGAACCGCGATCCCGGCCCCCACTCGGTGCCGGGATACAGGCTCAGGTCGATGTCGGCGACCACCTCGAACAGGTGCGTCTCGGCGCAGTCGACCTTCGCGAGGTCGCTCGCGTCGAGAGCACTCCAGGTCAGGCAGTCACCGGCGGTGGCGGTACCGAACGCCTCCCCGGCGACCGCGCCGGTCGTGCTGATGCCGGCGCCGCCGCTGTCGTCCCCGCCGTCGGCGCCCTGGAACCCCGCGACGACGAACGTCGCGATCGCCGCCAGGACGGCACCGGCCGCGACGAGCACGAGGGCGCGTCGGGTCAACCGCGCCGAGGGCGGGCGCCGGTCGGGCTTGGGCTTGTTGTCTTCGGCCATCACTTCCATCATGCCTGTTCGAGTGGACGCAGGTAGTTTCGGCTCATGGCCGACGACCCGATCGATCCCGAGATTCTCGAGATCGCCAAGCAGACCTTCGACGCCGCCCGCCGGGGAGACGTCGAGACCCTCACCGCGTACGTCGATGCCGGGGTGCCGGTGAACCTCACCAACGAGACCGGCGACACGCTGCTCATGCTGGCGTCCTACCACGGTCATGCCGAGGCCGTACAGGCCTTGGTCGAGCGGGGAGCCGACGTGAACCGGCTCAACGACCGCGGCCAGTCACCTCTCGCGGGTGCGGTCTTCAAGGGTGTCGAGGCAGTGGTGCGGGTGCTCGCCGAGGCCGGCGCCGACCCGCATCACGGGCACCCCACCGCGGAGGACACAGCGAAGATGTTCGGGCGCGACGACTACCTGGAACTCTGGCAGCGGTAGGCTTCGATTCCGTGATCGACCTCAAGTTCCTCCGCGAGAATCCCGACGCCGTCCGCGAGTCGCAGCGCATGCGGGGAGAGGACCCGGGCCTCGTCGACGTGCTGCTCGAGGCCGACGCCTCCCGTCGCGCCGCGGTCCTCGCAGGCGACAACGCACGCGCCGAGCAGAAGGCCCTGGGCAAGAAGGTCGGCAAGGCGTCCCCCGAGGAACGCCCCGCGCTGCTCGACGGCGCCAAGGAACTGGCCGCGAAGGTCAAGGAACTCGAGGCCGAGCAGCACGCCGCGCAGGAGGCCTTCGATCGCGCGCACCTTGCGATCTCCAACGTCGTGCAGGACGGCGTGCCCGCCGGCGGCGAGGACGACTTCGTCACGCTCGAGACCGTCGGCGAGCTGCCCACCTTCGACTTCGAGCCGAAGGACCACCTCGCGCTCGGCGAGTCGCTCGGGCTCATCGACATGGAGCGCGGCGCCAAGGTCTCCGGTGCCCGGTTCTACTTCCTCACCGGTTACGGTGCGCTGCTGCAGCTGGGTCTGCTGCAGCTCGCCGCTCAGAAGGCCACCGCAAACGGGTTCACGATGATGATCCCGCCCGTGCTCGTGCGTCCCGAGGTCATGCAGGGCACCGGCTTCCTCGGCCAGCACGCCGACGAGGTGTACCGGCTCGAGGAGGACGACCTCTACCTCGTGGGCACCTCCGAGGTGCCGCTCGCGGGCTACCACTCGGGCGAGATCCTCGACCTGTCGAAGGGGCCGAAGCGCTACGCGGGCTGGTCGTCGTGCTTCCGTCGCGAGGCGGGCAGCTACGGCAAGGACACTCGCGGCATCATCCGCGTGCACCAGTTCGACAAGGTCGAGATGTTCGTCTACTGCCGGCCCGAGGAGGCCGCGGCCGAGCACGAACGTCTGCTGGCCTGGGAGCGCGACATGCTCGCCGCCATCGACGTGCCGTACCGCGTCATCGACGTCGCCGCCGGAGATCTCGGGTCGTCGGCGTCCCGCAAGTTCGACTGCGAGGCGTGGGTGCCCACGCAGGAGCGCTACCGCGAGCTCACGTCGACGTCGAACTGCACCACCTTCCAGGCGCGTCGCCTCAACATCCGGTACCGCGACGAGAACGGCAAGCCGCAGACCGCCGCGACCCTCAACGGCACGCTCGCAACCACCCGCTGGCTCGTGGCGCTGCTCGAGAACCATCAGCAGGCCGACGGTTCGGTGAAGGTGCCCGAGGCCCTCGTCCCGTTCGTGGGACGCGAGGTGCTCGAACCCGCCGGCTGATCTTCATCCGCTACAGAATCGGCTTCCCGCTACGGCAATTGCCGTAGCGGGAAGCCATTTTCGTAAGGGATGCAGTTGTCAGCGCAGGATCAGGCAGGTGGTCGAGCCCGTCGCGAGCAGGCGGCCCTCGGAGTCGCGGGCCTCGCCGCGCGCCGTCGCCGTGCGACGTCCGGTGTGCTCGCAGAAACCCTGCACACGGATGACGCCCTTACCGGTCTGCACCGGACGGACGTAGCGCACCTGCAGGTCGAGGGTCGTGTACCCGACCCCGGCCTCGAGAGTGCTCGACACGCAGAAGCCCATCGCGGTGTCGAAGAGGGTGGCGAGCACGCCGCCGTGGATGCTGCCCACCGCGTTGGCGTGGAACTCCTGCGGCTCGAGGGTGACCTCGGCGAAGCCCTCGCCGGCATCGGTGACGGTGAAGCCGAGCGTGCGGGAGGTGGGGTGGTGCGGGATCGTCCCGTCGATCAGCCCGAGCAGGAAGTCGAGTCCGTGCATGTCGCGGTTGGCCGCCGACGTCGGTGCCGGGTCCTCCCACGTGTAGGTACGCTGCCGCTGCTGTTGCTCGTCCGTGCTCACGATGACCGACCGTATCCCACCTCCGGAGGGGTGACATGTGGAGCCGGGCGTGCCATTCTCGTTGCATGCGCCGTCGATGTTGATCCGATCCGGTGACCTCGCTGTCCGCGCGGGTGGTCGCGTACGCGTCCGTCCGTGAGTTCGTGCCGCTCTACGGCCTGTACGCGCTGCTGTTCGAGGATCACGGTCTCGACACCCGCTCGATCTCGTCGCTGTTCGTCCTGTGGTCCGTGGTTGCCTTCGTCTCCGAGGTGCCGTCGGGTGCGTGGGCCGACACCGTCTCCCGTCGCGGTCTGCTGTTCGGCAGCGGCGCCCTCCTCACCGCCGCGTTCACGACGTGGCTGATCTGGCCCGGTTACTGGGGGTTCGCGCTCGGTTTCGTCCTGTGGGGCATCAGCGAGTCGATGAAATCCGGCACCTTCGAGGCCCTCGTCTACGACGAACTCGCCGCGCGCGGGTGCGAACACCGGTACGCGGCGATCATGGGATACGCCAACGCGGGTGAGATGACGTGTGTCTTCGTCGCGATCCTCACGGCGGCACCGCTGTTCGAACTCGGTGGGTACGTGCTCGTGGGCTGGGTCTCGGTCGCGATCACCGTCGTCGACATCGCGCTCGTGGGAACGCTTCCGGCTGCACCGAAGGTGGAGGAGGCCGACGAGATCGCCGGCAGCGGCGACACCGTCCTCGTCCGCTACATGTCGTCGCTGCGGGCCGGCACGTCCGAGATCCGCACCGACCGGGCGGTGCGACGATCGGTCGTCCTCGCGGCCGCGCTGCTCGCCTGCCTTGCCTTCGACGAGTACTTCGCTCTCCTCGCACGCGAATCGGGAGCGGAGACCGGATTCGTGCCGGTGCTGGTCGCGCTGACGGCCGTCGGGCAGGTGGTCGGTGCCGCGACCGCCGGACGGACGGCGACGATGAGCGGCCGCACCATGGGTGCCGTCGTGATGGTCGGATCGGTACTGATCGCCGGTGGTGCCCTCGCGGGAGGGATCGCCGGGTTCACGGCGATCGGTGTGGGTTACGGCGCTCTGCACAACACGGCGATCGTCGCCGAGGCGCGCCTGCAGGACACGATGTCCGGTCGTGCCCGGGCGACCGTCTCGTCCGTCGTCGGCCTGACGAGCGAGGTGCTGTCGGTGGCGATCTTCGCCGCCTACGCGCTCGGCTCGCTGTGGTTGCCGATGGCGGTGCTGGTCGCGGTGACGGTGCTCCCACTGGTCGGGCTGGGCGTGGTCGCGCCGAGGCTGTTGCCCGCGGCGCGACCCGCCGCGACCGAACGGGAGCGGTGACTACCGGGTGCGGATCACAGCTTGGTGCTGCGCAGTTCGTGACCCTTCGACGTCTTGCAGCGGCCCGATTCGAGATCCCACTGCCAGCCGTGCAGGTTGCAGGTCAGCGTGGTGCCGTCGACGACACCGAACTTCGACAGGTCCGCCTTCAGGTGCGGGCAGCGACGCTGGATCTCGTAGCCGCCCAACTCGATCGACGCCGAGTCGTCGTGTGCCTCGGCGAACCAGCCGTCGGCGTACGCGATGCGCTCGTCGGTCAGGCACTTGAAGAAGGTGTAGAGGAACTCGTTGTATCCGCCGATGCGCCAGGCCGTGAACCGGGTGGACAGGAAGATCGTGTTGACCCAGTCGGGCTCGTCGTCGCGCAGCACCGTGCGCACGAGCTCGGGAGCGATGCGGAAACCGTAGCGGTACTTGCCTTCTCCCTCGATGGGTTCGCGCACGACGCGCTTCGGGAAGTCGAGCACCACGGTCTCGTCGCCCATCACCAGACCCACCGGATAACCGATGCCGTCGCAGATGAGATCGGACTGCGCCATGATCGGCTCGAACTTCGCCTTGAGCGCGGGCAGCAGCGGCTCGCCCTCGGCGGGCGCCCAGGCCGCCTTCTGCGCCGCGATCACCGGAGCGAAACGCTGCGCCATGTCCTCGATGTAGACGGCCTTGTTCGTGAAGATCGCCTCGACCTGCTCGTCGGGGATCGGGTGCGTGAGCGTCATGTGCTCGCTGCCCTTCAGATCCACCACCGAACCCGGGATCATGAGCAGACCGCCCTCGCGGCCGTGGATGCGCAGCTGCTCGAGGAAGACCTGCTGGTCGGGGAAGATGTTGCCCTCGTCGCCGTGGTCGTCGTTGAGGTCGCGCAGGTCGTCGTCGAGGAAGACCGGCGGACCGGCGGACGGCACGATCCACGTCGCGTCGACCTGGTCGATGTAGCTGCGGCAACGGTCCATGCCGCGCTGGCGCTTCTGCTTGCCGAAGTTGGCCTTGGTCTTCTTCGGGATGTCGTAGACCATCGGGTACCAGATGGCGCCCGAGTACTGCAGCAGGTGGATGTCGATCTTCCCGAACGCCTCGTGCATGACGTCCATGTCGATCGGCCGCGCGTCGTTCATGTTGAACACGGTCGACTCGCCGTCGGAGACGATCAGGCCCGAGTCGCCGATCGGTCCGTCGGCCGGCGCGCGCAGCGCGATGATCATGATGTCGAGATCGCCCTCGGGCCCACTCACCGTGTGCTTGACGGAGTCGGTGGTCTCGAAGAATTTCGAGAAGCCGAGCTTCTCGAGCTCGCGACGCAGGTCCGGCACCGGATAGTCGGGCAGCAGGACGGTCGCGTCCTTGTTGACGTGCTTGCTCAGCGTGTCGGGATCGAAGTGATCCTTGTGCAGATGCGAGACGTACAGGTAGTCGACGTTGCCGAGAGCGTCCCAGTCGAGACCGGTGTTGTCCGGGAAGGGCACCCACGAGGCGAAGTACGCGGGCGTGACCCACGGATCGCACAGGATGGACCCCGCTTCGGTCTGGATGTGGAAACCGGCGTGTCCGACGCTGGTGATCTGCACTTCGTACCCTCCTGACGTGCTGACCGACGCCTACCAGGGTAGGCGCCGCCCGTCAGTCCATTGCGCCCAGGCAGTACCCGTTGCTCCCCGTCGTGAGCAGGACCACCAGGTCACGGGGTGTGTCGGCCTCCACGATCGGAATCGTCACACTCGTGTACGCCTCCGAGATCGGCGTGACGGAGGCGGCCGCGGCGTCGAAGGATTCGAGGTCGCCGAGGACGTCGGGATCGGTGGCCAGCGGCGGCACGCCCGGGTTCCCGGTACCCCACGGATCCCATGTGCCCCGCGCCTCACACACCAGCGGGTACCGCTCCTCGGTGTCGTCCGGGTGCACCGGCTCACCGATCGCCCGTCCCAGGAATCGTTCGACGGCGTAGCGGGCGTCCTCGTCGGTGTAGCCCGGCGCACCGGTCGGGTTCACGTACGGGCACGCGTAGCCGGACGCGATCTCGCTGCGCAGGACGGACACGTCGATGCCGCCGGCCGACCACGTCACCGCGTACTGGCCGTCCCTGCCCGGCTGTTGCACCGCGGCGGTGATCGCGTCGACGTCGGCGTACATCTGCCGGGCCCGCTCCGGGGCGATCGTCCAGCACCTGCCCACCACATCGACGCCGCCGGCGAGGTCGTTCGTCCACGCCTGCAGCGCCGCGGTGGCGGCGGGATTACCGGGGACGTCCCCGACGACCACCGTGGGTGCCGTTGCGGGGGTGGTGGTCTCCTCGACGGTTTCCGCCGCGGTCGGTTCCGGACTCTCGGTGGGGATGCCGGACTGCCCGTCACCCTCGCAACCGGTGACGGTGAGGACGACGGCGACGGCGAGGCCGGCGAGTGCGAGTACGTCGGGCTTTCGGGCGAGGGTGCGCACAGCATTGCCTTTCGACGATGATCACGGTCGTTCCTCCACCGGGGCCCCGCTAGGCTGACCGGCGTGGAACCCTTCTATCGGACCATCATCGGTGTCGCCCGCACGCTCTTCGCAGCGCAAGGGCTGAAATTCGCGATCACCGGGGCGGAGAACATCCCGGCGACGGGTGGTGCGGTCATCGCGATCAACCACACCGGCTACATGGACTTCACCTACGCCGGGATCCCCGCCCGGGTCACCAAGCGGTACATCCGCTTCATGGCGAAGAAGGAAGTCTTCGACCACAAGATCTCCGGCCCCATGATGCGCGCGATGAAGCACATCCCCGTCGACCGCGGGGACGCCGGCGAGTCCTACCGACTCGCCGTGGAGGCGCTGCGTGCCGGGCAGCTCGTGGGTGTCTTCCCGGAGGAGACGATCAGCCGCAGCTTCGAACTCAAGGCGTTCCGGTCCGGCGCGGCACGGATGGCGAACGAAGCCGGCGTCCCGGTGGTCCCCATGGTCATCTGGGGATCGCAGCGGGTGTGGACGAAGGGCCACCCCAAGCGGCTCGGACGTACGAACACCCCGATCAACATCGAGGTGGGCGCCCCCATCCAGCCGTTCGAGCCGGCAGCGGAGATGACCGCGCAGCTCCACGCGACCATGGAGGAGATGCTCCACCGGGTCCAGGACGGTTACACCCACGAGTCCGGTGCCTACTGGGTGCCCCGCCGGCTGGGCGGATCCGCGCCGACCCTCGAGGAGGCGACCGCCCTGGACGAGGCCGCGGCCGCCGAGCGCCGCGCGCGGAAGGCCCGCGAACGTGCCGCCCGTGAAGGTGCTGCCGGTAGCGGCAACGACGACGCAGGCGGCGACCGCGGTACTTCGGCACAATGACGGAGTGAACGCAGAGTCGAGTCGAGAGCCGTATCGGGACCACAGCACGGACGCGGTGCGTCCTGCGTCCACGGACGCGTCGCGTCCCGGATTGGTGGCCACGGACGTGGACGGCACCCTGATCGACGACACCGAGAAGGTGTCCGATCGGACCCGCGCCGCGGTGCATGCGGTCGTCGACTCCGGTGTTCCGTTCGTCCTGGCCACCGGCCGCCCGCCGCGCTGGATCGCGCCGGTGGTCGAGGAGCTGGGTTACGCGCCGATGGCGGTGTGCGCGAACGGTGCCGTGCTCTACGACAGTTCCACCGACCGGGTGCTCAGCGCCGCGGTGCTCGAGGTCGACGAACTGGCGTGGCTCGCCGAGGTGGCCTCGTCGGTACTTCCCGGTTGCGGTCTGGCCGCGGAGCGGGTGGGGGAGCGGGCCCACGACGCCGCGACGCCGCAATTCGTCAGCGCTCCCGGTTACGAGCACGCCTGGCTGAATCCGGACAACACCGAACTCGCCGAGCACGAGGTGATCGGTGAGCCCGCCATCAAGCTGCTCGTCCGGCTCCCCGGCGCGACCAGCCGGGAGATGGCGGAGGCTCTCGTGCCGAAACTGCATGGGCTGGTCGACGTGACCTATTCGACGACCCACGGACTCATCGAGATCTCCGCGGCGGGGGTCACGAAGGCGTCCGGTCTCCAGGAGATGGCCCGGCTGCTCGGCGTCTCACACGAGAATCTCGCGGCCTTCGGCGACATGCCCAACGACATCCCGATGCTGACGATGGCGCGTCACGGTGTGGCGATGGAGAACGCGCATCCGGACGCGAAGTCGGTCGCAGACGAAGTCACCGCCACCAACGTCGAGGACGGGGTGGCCCGCGTTCTCGAACGGTGGTGGCGGTGACTCGTTCCTACCGGTGCGCTGCGGGTCAGCCCGCGGGCGCCGGTTCGGGTGCCGGTTCCGGCGCAGGTGCCGGTTCGGGTCCGGGTTCGGGCGCAGGAGCACCCTCGGGTGCGGGTCCTGCGACGTCGGCCGGCTGATCCTGCATCGCCTGGTCGTAGGCGTCGTCGTAGGCGCGCAGCACCTTGGTGACGACACCCGTGACCTCGTTGAAGATCAGCGAGCCGAACTCGAAGTCCGAACGCCAACCGTCCGGCACCCGGTACTCGTCGCTGGTGGGCAACCCCAGCTCACCAGCGTCGAGTCCGTTCTTCTCCCACGCCTTGTAGATCTCGCCGAGTACCGTCCACGTGCCGCCGTTCGGTGACGTGTAGATGGCACCGTTGACGAAGTTCACTCGTTCGAAACCGCTCTTGACCGCGGGAAGGATCGAGGTCACCGCCTGCCCGAGCCGTCCGAGTTCGCCGCCTTCGGCGAGCCACTTCTGGACCAGCGGGTGGCCGCTGAGGCGGATCAGTTCGTCGACGACACCTTCGGCAGTGTCGGCCGAGCCCGAGGCGAGCGCTCCGACGTTGACGTCCGGCACGTTCGGCTTCGGATTCGACGGTGACGGGTTCGAAGGCTGGGGGTTCGAAGGCTGGGGGTTCGAGGGCTGCGGGTTGGACGGCTGCGGGGCAGTGCCACCGCCACCGCCCTTCGCCGCAGCGGCGGCGATGTCGCGGATCTTGCCCATCTGCGAGTAGCCGGCATCACCCGGGCAGCTGGTGTTGCCCACGTCGCGGTGCGCGAAGATGATCGGCAGATCCACCGCCGCACCGCGCGGGTACGGGGTGAACGACGTGCCCTCGGAGTACATCGTGGTGCGGCCCTTGGGATTCAGTCCCGCGCGGGCCAGACGCCAGCCGAGGAACTTGCCGACCGACTCCACCGCGGCCTGCGGCGGGGCCTGGGTCGAGAAGTCGCCCATCATCGCGATGCCGTGCGTGTTCTCGTTGAACCCACCCGCGTGGGCGCCCTGGACGTTGCGCTCGAGACCACCGGCGCGACCCTCGAAGATCTGGCCGTACTTGTCGACGAGCGTGTTGTATCCGATGTCGCACCAGCCGAGCGTGCGTGCGTGGTACGCGTAGATCGCGCGCACGATCTCGGCCGATTCGGCCTTGGAGTAGTTGTTGCTGCCCGCGGTGTGGTGCACGGTCGCGCCACCGAGGGAGTCGTCGTAGGTCGGGTTCTGGCAGCGCATCGACTCGTCGGCACCCCACTGCTGGCGGGTGATCACCTTCAGGCCGGAGTTGCCGAGCGGGCTCGCGATGTCCTCGAGTCGCGCGTCGGCCTCGCTGCTGCCGGGCGAGATGAGCACGGCGCTGACCGCCTCGGCAGCTGCCTGCAGCGGATTCTCGCGCAGCGGCTTGGACGACGATGCGGGCACGTATCCGAGGTCGGGCGCATCGGCTGCGGGTGCAGCGACCGGCGCGGGTGCCTCGTCGACGGGGACCGGGGCCTCCGCCGGGGCCTCGGGAGCAGGGGCTGCAGGAGCGGGTGCCTCCGGGGCGGGTGCCTCGGGAGCGGGAGCAGGGGCTTCGGGTGCCGGCGGGGCCTCCGCGCCGGCGAGGTTCGGTTCGGGGCCGGGACGCGGCGTCAGCAACACCTGCACCGCACGCGTGGCGCCGACGTAGATCGGTTCCGTGCCGGAGCGTCCCTCGTTCGTGGCGTCGTCGGCGCGGGTCTCGATCGGCTGGGTCGCGGTCCACGGACCCCAGCTGCCGTCGTCGTGCTGCGCGCGGATGAGCGCGTCGGTGGCGGCGACGTCCTCGGCGGCGAGGGCGACGAGGCTGAACGGGGTGTCGCGGGTGAGTTCCTTGACGGTCGCACCGACGCGCTGGACGAGTCCGCCGTTCGGGTCGGGAGCAGTCGTGATCTGCGGGAGCCCGTCGACGATCTCCTTCAGGCTGAGGTCCGGCAGGTTGAGGCCGGTCAGTTCCTCGAGCGGGATGATCAGGTCGGGCACCGAGGCGAGCACGACTTCCGCGATATCGGGTGCCACTGCCTCGACGGTGTCGTTGGCATTCCGGATCTCGGGAGCGGTGCTGGTCAGCCCGGTGACGGCGAAGGGCGTCGCGACGGCCAGGGCGGCGACGGCACCCAGGACGATCGACGGCTTGGGGCGGCGATGCGGCACTGTTTGCTACTCCCTGTCGTTGGTGCTCCAGCGGACGGTTCCGACTTCGGATCGTCCCTTATGTGTCGCTTCCGTAGTCCGGTTCGGACACGAAAGTTCTGTAACTCGTGATTCTTGTGTTGCTTCTGTGACATTTGTTGCCTAGCTCCGTCACTCTTGTCACACTAGACGCAGCAAACCTTAAGCCTCAACCTGAGCTTGAGGATCGGTCGAAATTGTCCGATATCGCGGATCACGAGTTCGCGCCTACAGCGACAACGAGGGAGCAACGTCATGTCACGACAGTCCATCGGGCGCAGAGGCAAGATCCGGAAGCGGCGCATCATCCTCGGCAGGCCGCTGCGCAACGGATGGCGTCCCTCCGTCGCCCGTGCTGCCGCGATCGGGGTCGCTCCCGCGCTGCTCGTCGGAGCCGGCGTCGGCGCGCTCGTCCAGAGCAACCAGGCGGCACCGGGTGTCGTGCAAGCGGTTTCGGCCGACACTCCCTTCACGTTCAGCGGCTTCGGTCACGGCCACGGTCGCGGCATGGGGCAGTGGGGTGCCTACGGCTACGCCCAGGACGGGTGGACCGCCGAACGGATCATCGGCCACTACTACGGCGGCACCGAACTCGGCACGGTCGACGACGCGATGATCGCGGTGCGTCTCATGGCCCGCGACGACCACACCCTCGACGTCTACTCCGACACCGGCATGATCGTCGCCGGCAAGCAGCTCGCGCCCGGTGAGGCCGCGCACCTGACACCCACCCCGGACGGCGGCGCGAACGTCGTCGTCACGGAGGGCTGCAGCGGCGACGTGCTGTGGCAGGCCGCCACCGACCTGCCGTGGGTCGATCCGATCGACCTCGCCGAGGACCGTCCCGCGAACGAGCACCTGACGATGTGCTCGGACGACAAGACCTACCGCGGTGCCCTCGGTGTGGTGCTCGACGGCACCGCCCCGCGCACCGTCAACCGCCTCCACGTCGAGGACTACCTGCGCAGCGTGGTCCCCGCCGAGGCACTGCCCGGCTGGGCCGACACCGGTGGCGCCGAGGCGCTGCGGGCACAGGCCATCGCCGCGCGCTCCTACGCCCTCGCCGAGAAGCGTCACGAGAAGTGGCAGACCTGCGACACCACGGACTGCCAGGTCTACGGCGGGTCGGGCGTCGAGGATCCGCGCACGGACGACGGTGTGCGCACCACCCGCGGAACCGTCCTGATGAAGGACGGCGAGGTCGTGCGCAGCGAGTTCTCCGCCTCCACCGGTGGCTACTCGGCCGGCGGCACCTTCCCGCCCGTCGAGGACGAGGGCGACAAGGTCGCACCGAACCGCGAATGGGCCAAGACCTTCACGGCGGCCGAGATCGGCAGCAAGTTCGGCGTCGGCGACCTCCAGGCTTTTGAGGTGCTCTCCCGCAACAATCTCGGCCCCGAAGGCGGTCGCGTGACCCGCGTCCGTGTGGTCGGCTCCGACCGCACCATCGAGACGACGGGTGCCGAGGCGCGGACCAAGCTGGGACTGCGCTCCGACTGGTTCACCGTCAAGGAAGGCATCGACGAGGACGCCCCGGAGGTCACTCCGGCACCCGAACCCGGCCCGGAGACCGGCACCGATCCCTTCGGCAGCGGCACCGGCACCTCGCCCATCGAGCAGGCCTACCTGGATCTCGGCGGCGTCGACAGCGTGCTCGGCTCGCCCATCGGCCCCGAGCTGATGCTGCCCGACGAGATCGGCAAGTTCCGGATCTTCACCGGCGGCGCGATCGTGTGGACACCGGACCTCGGTGCTCAGGTCATCGACGCGAGCTTCCTGAAGGACTGGTTCCCGAGCACGGGTAGCGCCGAGTAATCCCACGGCACACCTCGACCGGCCGGTCGCCCGAACGGGGCGACCGGCCGGTGGCGTTCCGGCACCCCGACGACGAGTGTTGACATTGACGCAACGTCAAGATGCACGCTGGTCGTAGCCGGAAAGAAGAGGAGGTGGGCACGTGCGGGAATGGTCGATCCAGCAACTGGCACGCGCCGCCGGTGTCACCAGCCGCACGCTGCGGCACTACGGCGAGGTGGGGGTGCTGCGTCCGAGCCGCACCGGCAGCAACGGCATGCGGTTCTACGACGAGGACGCACTCGTGCGTCTCCAGCGCATCCTGCTGCTCCGCGACCTGGGGCTGGCCCTGCCCGCGATCCGCGACGTGCTCGCCGGTCACGACGACACCGCGAGCGCACTGCGCACCCACCTCGACCTGCTCGAACACGAGCGCCGGCAGTTGGACCGCCGTATCGCGGCGGTGCGCACCACCTTGGCGAAGACGGAGAGAGGGGAGGAACTCGTGGCAGACGAAGTGTTCGACGGGTTCGACCACACGCAGCACCGGGACGAAGTGATCGAACGGTGGGGCAAGGACGCCTACGACTCGGGCGACCGGTGGTGGCGGGGCATGGACGACGCCGCCAGGCACGACTGGATGAAACAGGTCGAGCAGCTGAACCACGACTGGACCGCGGCGGCCCGGGCCGGGCTGGACCCCGCCGGGCCCGAAGCACAGGACCTCGCGCGGCGGCACGTCGCCTGGCTGTCGTCGATTCCGGGCACCCCGGGAGGCGGCACTGCGGAGGGCAGTCCGCGGGAGTACGTGCTCGGTCTCGCCGACATGTACGTCGAGGACGAGCGTTTCGCAGCGAACTACGGAGGACGTGAAGGCGCCGAATTCGTCCGTGACGCGCTCATCCACTACGTGTGAGTGTGACGGCCCTCTCGGTCCGCCCGGACCGAGAGGGCACCTCCGCGACGGAGTCGCATACCCTGGTCTCCCGTGACTGCTGCATCAGCGCCCCAGCCCTCCACCGGTGAGTACGACCTGATCGTCGTCGGCTCCGGATTCTTCGGACTGACGATCGCCGAGCGCGCGGCCACGCAGCTCGGCAAGCGAGTGCTCGTGATCGAGCGTCGCCACCACCTCGGTGGCAACGCGTACTCCGAGCCCGAGCCGGAAACCGGAATCGAGGTCCACAAGTACGGTGCCCACCTGTTCCACACCTCCAACAAGAGGGTGTGGGACTACGTGAACCAGTTCACCGATTTCACCGGCTACCAGCACCGCGTGTTCGCGATGCACAAGGGCCAGGCCTATCAGTTCCCGATGGGTCTCGGACTGGTGTCGCAGTTCTTCGGCCGGTACTTCAGTCCCGACGAGGCACGCGCCCTCATCAAGGAGCAGGCCGCCGAGATCGACACCGCCGAGGCGAAGAACCTCGAGGAGAAGGCCATCTCCCTGATCGGCCGCCCCCTCTACGAGGCGTTCGTCCGCGACTACACGGCCAAGCAGTGGCAGACCGACCCGAAGGAACTGCCCGCCGGCAACATCACCCGGCTGCCCGTCCGCTACACCTTCGACAACCGCTACTTCAACGACACCTACGAGGGTCTGCCGGTCGACGGTTACACGGCATGGCTCGAGAACATGGCGAAGGACGAGCGGATCGAGGTCCGGCTCGACACCGACTGGTTCGCGGTGCGCGACGAGATCCGCGCGGCCAGCCCCGACGCTCCCGTCGTCTACACCGGCCCGCTCGACCGCTACTTCGACTACTCCGAGGGTCGCCTCGGATGGCGCACCCTCGACTTCGAGACCGAGGTGCTGCCCACCGGCGACTTCCAGGGCACCCCGGTCATGAACTACAACGACGCCGACGTGCCCTACACCCGGATCCACGAGTTCCGGCACTTCCACCCCGAGCGCGACACCTACCCGGCCGACAAGACGGTCATCATGCGGGAGTACTCGCGGTTCGCCGAGAACGACGACGAGCCGTACTACCCGATCAACACCTCCGAGGACCGCGAGAAGCTGGGCGCCTACCGCGCCCTCGCGAAGCAGGAAGCAGCCGAGAACAAGGTGCTCTTCGGTGGCCGACTCGGCACCTACCAGTACCTCGACATGCATATGGCGATCGCCAGCGCGCTGTCGATGTTCGACAACGTCCTGGCCCCGCACTTCGAATCGGGAGCGCCCATCGCCGGGGATGCCTCGTGAGCGCCGCGAAGCACGCCGCGGCCGCGAACGCCGGCAAGCACGAGGCGGCCGTGAGTGCTCCCGTCGCGGAGCGGGACGGCCTGCTCGGCCGGTCGTTGCTGCAGCGCATCATCCTGCCGCGACCGGGCGAGCCCCTCGACGTGCGCACGCTCTACCTCGAGGAGTCGCCCACCAATGCGCGTCGCGCCCACGCGACGAGCCGGACGACGCTGGCGATCGGCGCGGAGTCCGAGGTGTCGCTGTGCACCTACTTCAATGCCTTCCCAGCGAGCTACTGGCGTCGCTGGAGCACGCTCGGTTCGGTGGTGCTGCGTCTCGAGCTCACCGGCCACGGCCGCGTCGACCTGTACCGCAGCAAGGCCGACTCGAGCCGCATCCACGTCACCGGCCGTGAGTTCCGCGGCGACGGGGTGATCGTCGAGATCGACGCCGATCTGGGTCCGTTCGAGGACGGCGGCTGGCTGTGGTTCGACGTCACCACCGACAGCGACGTCACCCTGCACGCCGCCGGCTGGTACGCACCCGTCGAGGCGCCCGGCCGTGCCTCGGTCGCCGTGGGCATCCCGACCTTCAACCGTCCCGCCGACTGCGTGAAGGCGCTGCGTGCGCTCGCGTCCGACCCGCTGGTGATGGACGTCGTCGACGCCGTCATCATCCCGGACCAGGGCACCCGCAAGGTGCGCGACGAGGCCGACTTCGCGGAGGCCGCCGAACCTTTCGGTGATCGCCTCGTCATCCACGACCAGGGCAACCTCGGTGGCTCCGGTGGTTACAGCCGCATCATGTACGAGGCGCTGAAGACCACCGATGCTCCCTACATCCTGTTCATGGACGACGACATCGAGATCGAACCCGACTCGATCCTGCGCGCCCTCGCCCTGTCGCGGTTCGCGCGGACCCCGATGCTCGTCGGCGGGCAGATGCTCAACCTGCAGGAACGCAGCCACCTGCACACCATGGGTGAGGTCATCCACCGCGCGAACTTCATGTGGGGTGCCGCCCCGAACGTCGAGTACGACCACGACTTCTCCACCAAGCCGCTGCGCGACCGGGAGAACTCGAAGCTCCTGCACCGCCGAATCGACGTCGACTTCAACGGCTGGTGGATGTGCATGATCCCGCGCGTCGTCGCGGAGGTGATC
Source organism: Rhodococcus sp. BUPNP1 (assembly GCF_002215235.1). Taxonomy (NCBI): domain Bacteria; kingdom Bacillati; phylum Actinomycetota; class Actinomycetes; order Mycobacteriales; family Nocardiaceae; genus Rhodococcus; species Rhodococcus sp. BUPNP1. The sequence goes on along the minus strand of NZ_NERM01000002.1, from coordinate 31,156 downwards.
GGCCAGCCCCTGCCGTTGTTCATCAAGTGGGACGACGCCGAGTACGGCCTGCGGGCCCGCGAGGCCGGCTACCCGACGGTGACGATGCCCGGTGCCGCGATCTGGCACATGGCGTGGAGCGACAAGGACGACGCCATCGACTGGCAGGCGTACTTCCACCTGCGCAACCGGCTCGTCGTGGCCGCGCTGCACCAGCACGGCGACCCCAAGGCGATGGTGCTCGACACCATCAAGGCCACGATCAAGCACCTCGTGTGCCTCGAGTACTCGACGGTCGCGATCCAGAACAAGGCCATCGAGGACTTCCTCGCCGGCCCGGAGAACCTGTTCGATCTGCTGCCGCGCGCCCTCGGCGAGGTGCACGCACTGCGGAAGAACTTCCCCGACGCGGTGGTGCTGCCGTCGTCGACCGAACTGCCGATGGCATCCGGCGCCGAGGTCGGCGCTGTGGGCCTGCCCGAGGGTGCGGTCGCGAAGGTCAAGCGTCTCGCGAAGGGTGTACTGCACAACGTGCGCCCCGAGAACCGCGAGCACCACGAACGGCCGCAGCTGAACGTGCCGACCATCGACGCGCGGTGGTTCCTGCTCTCGCAGGTCGACGGCGTGACGGTCACCACGGCGGACGGTCGGGGTGTCGTCTACCGTAAGCGCGATCGTGCGCAGGCCCAGGCCCTGCTCACGGAGGCGCTCCGGTTGCGACGCGAACTCGCTCGCCGGTTCCCCGAGATGAAGAAGCGGTACCGGGACGCGGTTCCCGCCCTGACCAGCAAGGAGGAGTGGGAGCGTGTCTTCGGTATCGGCAACTGACAGCAGCGCTGCGGCCACGACCGCAGACGGTGCGGCCGCGGACGGTGCAGCCGCGGACGGTGCGGCCGCACGTCACTGGAGGAGCACCGACACCGAGGTCCGGATCCTGCAGACCGTCCAGGCCACCGCCGGCGCCGTGCCCGCCGCGACGAAGATCGCCCGCGGCATGTCGCACTTCGGTGAGCACGCACTCGGCTGGATCGCGATCGGCGCCGCCGGCGCCCTCGTCGACCGCCCCCGTCGCCGCAAGTGGGCGAGCGTGGCGGTCGGTGCGTTCGGTGCCCACGCGGCGTCCGTCGTGATCAAGCGGGTCGTGCGCCGGCCGCGGCCGGTGGACCCGACGGTGCAGGTCAACGTGTCCACGCCGAGCCGGTTGAGCTTCCCGTCGTCGCATGTGACGTCCACGACTGCGGCGGCCGTGCTGCTCGCCCGCACCACCGGGCTACCCTTTCCCGCGGTGCTCGTGCCGCCCATGATGCTGTCCCGCCTGGTGCTGGGCGTGCACTATCCGACGGATGTACTGGCGGGTGCGGCACTCGGTGCGGCGTCCGCGGCCGTCGTGGCGCGGGCAGAGACGAAGTGGGGAGATCGATGAGCGAGGAACCGGCGCCCGTCAAGGAGGCGCCCAAGAGCCTGGGCGCCGGGATCGTCAAGGCGGTCCGTCCCCGACAGTGGGTGAAGAACGTCCTGGTGCTCGCGGCCCCGATGGCGGCCGGCTCGGTCACCCAGGTCGACGTGCTGCTGCCCGTCGCGCTCGCCTTCGTCGTCTTCTGCATGGCCGCCTCCGGCATCTATCTCGTCAACGACGCGATGGACGTCGAGGCCGACCGTGCACACCCCACCAAGCGGTTCCGGCCCATCGCGGCCGGCGTGCTCCCGGTGCGACTCGCGTACATCCTCGCGGCGGTGCTGCTCGTCGGCTCGATCGCGCTGTCGTTCGTCGCGAACTGGCAGCTCGCCGTCGTCATGGCCGTGTACATCGGCATCCAGCTCGCGTACTGCTTCGGGCTCAAGCACCAGGCCGTGCTCGACATCTGCATCGTGTCGTCGGGCTTCCTGATCCGTGCCATCGCCGGTGGTGTGGCCGCCGAGATCCCGCTGTCGCAGTGGTTCCTGCTGATCATGGCGTTCGGGTCGCTGTTCATGGCGGCCGGCAAGCGATACGCCGAGCTGCGCCTCGCGACCCGCACCGGCGCGAAGATCCGCAAGTCGCTCGAGTACTACACCGAGACCTACCTGCGGTTCGTGTGGACGGTCGCGGCGACGGCGGTCGTGCTCTGCTACGGCCTGTGGGCGTTCGAGCAGGACAACGTGGCCGGCTCCAACTGGTACGCGATCTCGATGATCCCGTTCGTCGTCGCCATCCTGCGCTACGCGGTCGACGTCGACGGCGGTGAAGCCGGCGAACCCGAGGAGATCGCCCTGAAGGACCGGGTGCTGCAGTTGCTCGCAGTGGTGTGGATCCTGGTGGTCGGCGGTGCTGTCTACCTCTTCTGACGTCGTGCGCGGCGTCCACGACACCGAGGCCGGACCGTCCAGTACGGTCCGGCCCGTTCGGCGTGACCGCCTCGCCCGCGGCGTGTTCGCCGCCGGTGTGGTCGTCTCCGCGTTCCTGATGTTCTGGGGAGCGTGGGAGCGGCGCTGGATCGCCGACGACGGCCTCATCGTCCTGCGGACCGTGCGCAACCTCCTCGCCGGCAACGGGCCGGTGTTCAACGCGGGGGAGCGCGTGGAGGCCAACACCTCCACCGCCTGGACGTACATCGTCTACGCGGGCGGATGGCTCACCGGCCTCCGCCTCGAATACGTGGTGCTCACGATCGCGCTCGTGTTGTCGACGGGCGCGATCGTCCTCGCCATGTTCGGTGCCGCACGCCTGTACCGGTGGCGACTGCGCGCCACCACGGGGACCGTGCTGCTCCTGCCCGCCGGTGTCCTCGTCTACATCGCGGTGCCCCCCGCCCGCGATTTCGCCACCTCGGGCCTCGAGTCCTGCCTGGTGATCTGCTGGCTCGGTCTGCTGTGGCTGCTCATGGCACGGTGGGCGACCCCCACGCCGGGAGGGGACGGATCGCTTCCGGGTACGGGGCAGATCCTCGCCACGGCGTTCGTCGCCGGACTCGGCCCGCTCGTGCGACCCGAACTCGCGCTGGTCGCGGTGCTCGCGCTCGCGATGCTGTTCCTCGCGCCCGGCCTGGACCTGCGCATTCGCATCGCGATGGTCGCGGTCGCCGGAGCGATCCCGGTCGGCTACCAGATCTGGCGCATGGGCTACTACGGACTGCCCTATCCCAACACCGCGGTCGCCAAGGACGCCGGTGGTGCCAAGTGGTCGCAGGGCCTCGAATATCTCGGCAACCTGGTCTCGCCGTATCTGCTGTGGCTGCCGCTGTTGTTCCTCACAATCCTCGCCGCGTTCGTCCTCGCGACCAGCCGTGACGCCGCGGGCCTCACCGCCGCGGCGGCGCGTCCCGATCCGCGCGACGTGCGGGCCACCCTGACCTGGGCGCAGAACCTGTTGCGCACGCCGACCGCCGTCGTCGTGCTGTTCCTCGGCTCGGGTGTGCTGCTCGCGTTGTACTCGCTGCGTGTGGGCGGCGACTTCATGCACGGCCGCGTCCTCCTGCCGCCGCTGTTCTGCCTGCTCCTGCCCGTTGCCGTCGTCCCACTGCGGGTCCCGGGCCGGGCAGAGATCGGCAACAACCGGCCGACGCAGGTCGCGGGTGCGCTGGCAGTGCTGTGGCTGGGCACCGTGGTGTGGACGGCCGCTGCGGCCAACACGACCGGCATGACCGAAGGCGCCGTGGTGGGCCGCTCCGGCATCGTCGACGAGCGCGCCTTCTACGCCCTCAACACCGGGCATCTGCATCCCATCCGGGCCGAGGACTATCTCGACTACCCGCGCATGCGGGCCATGGTCGAGGCCATCGCGAACACCCCGAACGGCGGGTTGTTGCTGCCGACTCCCTCCTTCGACGCGTGGGATGTCGTGCCGCCGCCCGAGCCCATCCCACCGGGTGGTGCCGGACATACGGTGTTCTTCCTGAACCTGGGCATGACCAGCATGAACACCGGTCTGGACGTGCGGGTCGTCGACCAGATGGGCCTGGCCTACCCGCTCGCCGCGCACACCGAGCGTCTCGAGGACGGCCGGATCGGCCATGACAAGATCCTGTTCCCCGACTGGGTGGTCGCCGATTCGGGCATGGTCGACGTGCATCCGTGGATGCCGGGCTATCTCGACGAGGACTGGGTCGCGATGGCGAAGACCGCGCTGACCTGTCCCGAGACCCGGGAGATGATCGATTCCTCGAGCGCCGAACTCACGTGGGCACTGTTCAAGAGGAACCTGCGCAACGCGTTCGACTACGCCTCGCACCGGATCGAACGGGTGCCGAAGTACGAGATCCAGCGCTGTGACCTGCCGATGCCACCGCCGCGGGGGTGACGGCCGGACACCGAGATCAACTTGGCCCCTTTCGACTGTCTCGATAGGATCACGACGCATCACGGATAGGTAACATTCCGGCAGCGCGTGCTTGACCTATAGGTCAAGAGGTGCCCAAGAGCTGTTGAAACCAGGGTTTGTCAGAGATCACGCGGTCCTTTACAGTTTTGACCGCAGTGTGACTTGGGGCGGCCTTCCGCGGTCGTCATCGCCGGAATCCGGGGGACGCGAACGCGGACGCCGCAGACGAGAAAGAGAGCATTGTTCATGCGTTTTGTCCCGAGGTTGAGGCAGGGCCTTCGACGGCGACTGCTCGGCACCGCCGCCGCAGCTCTGGTCCTCCCCGTGGCTGCCGGCCTCGTCGGAACCACCGCCGCCGTCGCCGCGCCGGCGCAGGGAGCGCCGGTCTCGCACCGCGCGCCTGCAGGGGGCTTCGAAGAGGTCTTCGTCGAGTCCGACATGGGCCCGATCAAGGTTCAGATCCAGTGGGCTGCGCGCGGTGGCGACGCGGCGCTCTACATGCTCGACGGCCTGCGCGCTCGGGACGACGCGAACGCCTGGACGTTCGAGACGAACGCCCTGCAGCAGTTCGCGAACGACAACGTCAGCCTGATCATGCCGGTCGGCGGACAGTCGAGCTTCTACACCGACTGGTACGCGCCGTCCAACCTGAACGGCCAGGACATCACCTACAAGTGGGAGACGTTCCTGACGGAGCAGCTGCCCGACTATCTCGCCACCCGTGGCGTGTCGCGCAACAACAACGGCATTCTCGGCCTGTCGATGGGCGGTTCCGCCGCCCTGACCCTGGCCGCCTACCACCGCGACCAGTTCAAGTTCGCGTCGTCGTTGTCCGGCTACCTCAACCTGTCGGCTCCCGGCATGCGTGAGGCCATCCGCGTGGCGATGCTCGACGCCGGCCGCTTCAACGTCGACTCGATGTGGGGCCCGCCGTGGAGCCCGGCCTGGCTGCGCAACGACCCGTTCGTCTTCGCTCCGAAGCTCGAGGGTCTGTCGCTGTACATCTCGGCCGCCAGCGGTCTGCCCGGTGAGCACGACAACCCGCAGGGCTTCGTCGGCTACTACAACACGGCCAACGGCATGGCCCTCGAGGCGCTGTCCCTCGCCCAGACCCGCGCGTTCCAGATCAAGCTGGCCACGCTCGGCATCCCGGCCACCTTCGACTTCCCGGCGCGCGGCACGCACGCCTGGAAGTACTGGGAGGATCAGCTCTGGAAGGCACGCCCGCAGATCCTCGAGGCGCTGAACGGGTTCTGATCCCCGGTACGCACTGCTAGCGACGACGCCGCCCGCTCACCCTCCGGTGAGTGGGCGGCGTCGTAACTTTCTGCAACAATTTTCTCACCTGTCACAGCGCGGCACCCGCGATTCCGAGTGCCGCCGGTGTAGAAACAACATCCGGGACTCCGGTATCCCGAGTCGGCACATCCAGCCGGGGCGCCCTGCCACTGCCGCCGTCGCGGTCCACCCGAAGCCGCACTTCGGCAGGAAATCCGGCAACGCAGAAAGTGAGCGATGCAGATGCGAACTGAGCTCGAGCACGGTGAGCGACGGACGGGGCCGAGCAGGAGAGCGGCTCGCGTTGCGGGTGCGCGGAGCGGGAGATCCCGTGCGCTCGCACTGATCGCCGCAGCCCTCGTCGCGCCCGTCGCCGCAGGTCTGACCACCGTCTCGGTGGCCACCGCCGATCCGCTCATCGCCCAGTCCGGCCCGACGAGCACCGCCGGTGCGACCGTCCGCTCCGTCGACTGGCTCACCGATCGTCGCGTCGCCCTGTGGATCGACTCGCCGTCGATGGGGACGCCGATCCAGGTGCAGCTGCTGCTCGCGCGCGACTGGAACAGCAAGCCCGACGCGAAGTTCCCGTCGGTGTTCATGCTCGACGGCATGCGTGCGCGCGACGACGAGAACGGGTGGACGCTCGAGACCGACGCGGAAGCGTTCTTCGCCGACAAGAACGTCAACGTCGTGCTGCCGGTGGGCGGCCAGTCGAGCTTCTACTCCGACTGGATCGACCAGAACAACGGACAGAACTACAAGTGGGAGACCTTCCTGACGAAGGAACTTCCCCCGCTCCTCGAACGCGATTGGCGCACCACCGACAAGCGTGGCGTCGTCGGCCTGTCGATGGGCGGTACCGCCGCGATGTTCCTGCCCGCCCGCAACCCGGGCTTCGCGCAGTTCGCGGCATCGCTGTCCGGCATCCTCACCACGACCACCCTCGGCATGCCCGAGGCCATCCACTACGCGATGCAGGACGCCGGCGGTTTCGACTCCGAGGCGATGTGGGGTGCGCCCGGCTCCGAGGGCTGGGAGTCGCACGATCCGTACCTGCTCGCCGACAAGCTCAAGGGCGTGAGCCTGTACGTCTCGAGCGGCAGCGGCACCACCGGCCCCTACGACGATCCGTCGGGCATCCCCGGTGTCAGCACCAACTACGCCGGCATGGGCCTCGAGATCCTCTCGCGCCTCACCTCGCAGGCGTTCGCGACGAAGCTCAAGAAGCAGGGCATCCCCGCGCAGATCGTGTACCGGCCGTCGGGCACCCACACGTGGAAGTACTGGGAGTTCGAACTGCACCAGTTGTGGCCGCAGCTCGCCAACACCCTCGGGGTCGGTGTCGACAAGCCCGAGTGCAATCCGACCGGTGCCTTCGGTGACGTCGCGAACGCGAACGCCTGGCTCGGCGACTGCCTCACCGGTGAATACGACGTCGCCGGTGGCAAGGTGCAGGACTTCCGCTTCGGCCGCGTCTTCTCGTCCGAGGGCACGACGGTGCCGGTCGCGGGTGCGATCGGCGGCGCCTACCAGGGTGTCGGCGGTCCGGCCGGGCAGCTCGGCTATCCGACCACCGAGGAACGCGTCGCTCCCGACGGACGCGGACGGTTCAACCATTTCCGGAACGGCGCGATCTACTGGACGCCCGAGCACGGCGCCCACGCGGTCCGCGGCAAGATCTTCGAGGAATGGAAGAACCAGGGCTGGGAGGGCGGCCCCCTCGGCTACCCGATCCTCGACGAGGCGGCGACCCCCGACGGCCGCGGCGCGGTCCAGGGTTTCGAGATCGGCGCCATGTACTGGAGCGAGGACACCGGCGCCCACGGCGTGCAGGGCATGATCCTCGACAAGTACTCCCAGCTCGGCTACGAGACGGGAGTCCTGGGCTACCCGACGGCCAGCGAGCAGCCCGCAGGGCGCGACGGTCGCTTCAACGAATTCCAGCACGGCAACATCTACTGGAGCCCGCTCACCGGTGCCTGGCCGGTCCGCGGCAAGATCCTCGAGGCGTGGCTCGCCGAGAAGGGTGCCGAAGGACGTCTGGGCCTGCCGATCAGCGACGAGTTCCCGGCCGTGGACGGCAAGGGAGTCCAGCAGAACTTCCAGAACGGCTTCATCACGCTCGACGGCGACGAGGTGAAGCTGCAGCCGTAACCGAACGACAGCAGGGCCAGCCCCGTGCGGCTGGCGATCGCGAAGCGGGTCGGCCCGTGTGACCGGGGGAGGCGGGACGCTCCTACCGGCCGCACGGGCCGCTCTGTAGCCTGGGGCGCATCTGACCAAGTTCGACCGACATCCCGGATGTGAGGACCCCACCACATGCCTGCACGGACCCGCTCGCGCTCGATCCGAGTCCTCGGCGCCCTCGCCGCGGCACTGACCGCCACGGCCGTTCTCTCCGCGTGCGGAAGCGACGACTCCACCGCGACGAACACGCCGACGACGTCTGCCGCCACGGAGACCTCGACGTCGACATCGACCTCCGCGGCCGAGACGTCCCCCGGCGCCGCCGGGGCCGAGACCACGGGCGAGACCGAGACGAGCGAGGCGTCCCCGGCTCCGTCCTCGCCCGCTGCCGGAGACGACGATGCCGGAGAGGACACGGGAGCCGGCACAGGCGCGGCACCCGCTCCCACGCCCGGCGCACAGGCCTTCCTCGACGGTCTCCGCGCCGAGGGTGTCGAGCCCAGCGACGAGACCGGCGCGGTGAACATCGCCGACTACATCTGCAGCGCCCAGGCACAGGGCGGGTCGCCGGAGGAGATCAAGGTGTTCGTGACCGCGCTCGTGGGTAGTGATGCTGCAGCCGGTGGTGTCGAGTTGTCGGAGGAGCAGGCCTCCTCGACGGCCGACACGTACATCGCCGTCGCCGGCGAGACGTACTGCAACTAAGGAACGCGGGGACAGCACGAATGGTCAGGACGAAGCAGCGTCGCGGACGCAGGATCGTGGTCGTGGGGGCGCTGCTCGTCCTGGCGATCGTGCTGGTGCTCTGGTACATGCTCGCGGGGCGGCTGGACATCCCGTCGCCGATTCCCACCCCGCCCGGGCCGGAGGAGCCGCAGTCGCAGCCGGCCTCGTGCCCCGACGTGCAGGTCGTCGCGGTGCCGGGCACCTGGGAGTCCGCGGTGGGCGACGATCCGTACGCTCCGGCCGCGAACCCGTACTCGCTCATGCTCAACGTGACGAGGCCGCTGCAGGAGCGTTTCGACGCACAGCGCGCCGATGTCTACACGGTGCCGTACGTCGCGCAGTTCTCGAACCCCATCGCGATCCCGCCGGACGGCCAGCAGTCCTACAACAACAGCCGCAGTGAGGGATTCGCGGCCACCACCGACATCCTCGCGCGACGCTCGGCCGAGTGCCCGCTGACCACCTACGTGCTCACCGGTTTCTCGCAGGGCGCCGTGATCGTGGGCGACGTCGCCGCGCAGATCGGTGCCGGCAACGGCCCGGTCCCCGCCGACCGGGTGCTCGGTGTCGCACTCGTCGCCGACGGTCGCCGCGACGGGGTCTCGGGCACCGACATCGGTGCGCCCGTCGCCGGAGTGGGCGCCGAACTGTCGCTCGACGGCCTGCGGCTGCCGGGGATCACGATGACCGGCGCGCGGCCCGGTGGCTTCGGGGAACTCGACGACCGCACGATCCAGATCTGCGCGCCCACCGACAGCATCTGCGACGCGCCGCCGAACGCGCTGAATCCCGCCAACTGGATGTCGGCCGCTCCGCGCCTGCTCGAGTACGTCAACAACCCGATCCACGCGATGTACAACACCTATGTCGTGGACGAGAACGGCACGACCGCGACGCAGTGGATCGTGAACTGGGCGGCGGAGAAGATCGACGCCGCACCGGAACCCGCAGAAGAATGAGGTGCGGCCGTCGCGACATGCGGCGACGGCGCGGGCCGAAGTGAGCCCTCCCACATATTACTCGCGAGTAGTGTCCGATCTCACCACCCGGTACACTCGAAAGACGGGCTGCCTTTAGACTCATCCCTCGGCTGCGTGCCCGGCCGTCCGGGATCATGGCGCACGACGACTGCCACAGGAGAAGAGGTTCATGGTGCCAGCGACGGCACGGCGAACGGCCGGCCCCCTCCGGGGGCGTAGCGACGGCCCGCGACCGGGAATGATCCTTGTCACGAGCTCTCGCGTCGGTCGGGCGTACGTACCGGGACGCCGATCCTGGGCGGCAGAGGACGGCGGGTCGCATCGCCGGGGGGTATCGGCGTCGAAAAACCGTCGCACACAATCGGATCGTGCGCTCTTCTCATTCGACGGGCGCGGAATGTGTGTGTGAAGACGACCATGTCGTATCTTTGTGTTTCCCGTGTGCGAGGGGAAGCGTTCCTCCCGGCGACCGCACTTTGCGAGGGTGCGCGTGATGCCGATCTGTAACATATTCGTGATCTGGGGTCGATGGACACGTTCGAGGAACGGACCGCCGGAAGCCGTGGGGGGCGGTATCGGTACGACGATCCGCCGGCGCGGAGGAAAAGTTAGTGGCGCAACCATGTCGAGTGGTTGTGGGATCGCTTCGACAGGGAGAAGGAATTGAGCGTCGGGTTCGAAGAGTTCATCGATGAGAACGGGCGGATCAGGCTGCCGGAAGGGCAGACCCTGCTCGATCACCTCGAGGGGAACTTCGCTTCAAACGGTGACGACCTCGCCTACCGGTACATCGACTACTCGCGGGAACGCGACGGCGAGGTGCACGAGCTGACCTGGGATCAGTTCGGTGTGCGCATCAAGGCCATCGCCGCGCGCCTGCAGCAGGTCACCGCTCCCGGCGACCGTGTCGCGATCCTCGCTCCGCAGGGCCTCGACTACGTCGTGTCCTTCTTCGCCGCGATCTACGCCGGCACCATCGCCGTGCCGCTGTTCGATCCCGACGAGCCCGGTCACACCGATCGCCTGCACGCCGTTCTCGGCGACTGCACTCCCAGCGCGATCCTCACCGCCACCTCCTCCGCGGCCGGCGTGCGGCAGTTCTTCCGCCCGCTTCCCGCTGCGCAGCGTCCCCGCGTGATCGCCGTCGACGCCATCCCCGACTCGGTCGCCGAGTCCTGGAACCGGCCGCCCATCGGCACCGACGACATCGCGTACCTGCAGTACACCTCTGGCTCGACCCGCGTTCCCGCCGGCGTCGAGATCACCCACCGCTCGGTGCTCACCAATGTCATCCAGATGGCCGACTCGATCGAGCTCAACGAGTCGTCGCGCGGCGTGACCTGGCTGCCGCTGTTCCACGACATGGGCCTGCTCACGGTGATCCTGCCCGCGGTCGGCGGCAAGTACATCACCATCATGAGCCCGCGCGCCTTCGTGGCCCGGCCGAGCCGCTGGATCCGCGAGCTCGCCGCTGTCTCCGACGGTGCCGGCACCTTCGCCGCCGCCCCGAACTTCGCGTTCGAGCACGCTGCGGCACGCGCCGTCCCGAAGCCCGGCGAAGAACTCGACCTGAGCAACGTCATCGGCCTGATCAACGGCAGCGAGCCGGTCACCACGGCGTCGATGCGCAAGTTCAACGAGGCGTTCGGCCCCTACGGTCTGCCCCGCACGGCGATCAAGCCGTCCTACGGCATGGCCGAGGCCACCCTGTTCGTCTCCTCCACCCGTCACAGCGACGAGGCGAAGGTCATCTACGTCGACCGCACCGCCCTCAACGCGGGCCGGGTCGTGCGCGTCGAGCCCGACGCCGAGAACGCCATCCCGCAGGTCTCCTGTGGTTACGTCGCGCGCAGCCAGTGGGCCGCGATCGTCGACGCCGAGACCGGCACCGAGATGCCCGACGAGCAGGTCGGCGAGATCTGGCTGCACGGCGAGAACATGGGCATCGGCTACTGGGGTCGCAAGGAAGAGACCGACAACACCTTCCACAACCGCATCACCAAGCGCCTGGCCGAGGGCAGCCACGCCGAGGGCACCCCGGACGACAGCAAGTGGCTGCGCACCGGCGACTACGGCGTCTACATCGACGGTGAGCTCTACATCACCGGTCGCGTCAAGGACCTCGTGATCGTCGACGGCCGCAACCACTACCCGCAGGACCTCGAGTTCTCGGCGCAGGAAGCCAGCTCCGCGCTGCGCCCCGGCTTCGTCGCGGCCTTCGCGGTGCCGGCCAACCAGCTGCCGCGCGAGGTGTTCGACAACGACGCCTCCGGCCTGCAGTTCGATGCCGACGATTCGTCGGAGCAGCTCGTGATCGTCGCCGAGCGCGCTCCCGGCGCCGGTAAGGCCGATCCGCAGCCGATCGCCGACGCGGTGCGTGCCGCGATCTCGTCCCGGCACGGTGTCACCGCCCGCGACGTGCTGCTCGTGCCGGCCGGTTCCATCCCCCGTACGTCCAGCGGAAAGATCGCGCGTCGGGCGTGCAAGACCGCATATGTCGAGGGAACGCTGCGCGGTGGTTACCAGCAGCAGGCCTTCCCGGACAGCGTGTAAGAACGAATGTCCTCTTTCCCGGGTAGCGTGGTGGGTTGATGTCTGACACTGAAATGACGGTTGCGCAGCTGCGCGAATGGCTGCGCAACTGGATCGCCGACGCGACCGGGCAGCCGGTCTCCCAGATCTCGGACGATCGTCCGATGGAGGAGTTCGGACTGTCCTCCCGGGACGCCGTCGCCATGGCGGGTGAGATCGAGGAACTCCTCGGTGTCACCCTCAACGCGACGATCGCCTACCAGCACCCGACGATCGCGTCGCTCGCGACGCGCATCATCGAAGGTGAGCCCGAGGCACCCGCCGAGGACGACTCCGCCCTGTACACGGTCGGTGCCGCGGCGGGTTCGAAGGACGTCGCCATCGTCGGTCTGTCCACCCGTTTCCCGGGCCACGTCGACACTCCGGAACAGATGTGGGAGCTGCTCGCCTCCGGACGCGACGGCATCTCCGATCTGCCCGAGGGCCGCTGGTCGGAGTTCGAGAACGACCCCGCCGTGTGGGAGTCGATCCGCAACGCCAACACCAGGGGCGGCTACCTCGACGACGTCAAGGGTTTCGACGCCGAGTTCTTCGCGATGTCGCCGCGCGAGGTCGAGATGGTCGACCCGCAGCAGCGCCTCGCGCTGGAGCTGACCTGGGAAGCGCTCGAGCACGCGCACATCCCGCCGAGCGAGCTCAAGGGCGGCTCGGTCGGTGTGTTCATCGGCAGCTCGGCGAGCGACTACATGCTCCTCGCGGTCGGCGATCCGTCCGCAGCGCATCCCTACGCGCTCACCGGCACCTCCACCGCGGTCATCGCCAACCGCGTGTCGTACTTCTACGACTTCCACGGCCCGTCCGTCACGCTCGACACGGCGTGCTCGTCGTCGCTGGTCGCCGTGCACCAGGCCGTGCGTGCGCTGCGCAACGGCGAAGCCGACGTCGCCCTCGCCGGTGGCGTCAACATGCTGCTCGCCCCGGCCGGCACCCTCGGCTTCGACGAACTCGGCGTCATGGCACCGGACGGCCGCATCAAGGCGTTCTCCGCCGACGCCGACGGCATGATCCGCGCCGAGGGTGGCGGTCTCGTCGTGCTCAAGCGTCTCGAGGACGCCGAGCGCGACGGCGACGACATCCTCGCGGTGATCGCCGGTTCGGCCGTCAACCAGGACGGTCGCTCCAACGGTCTGGCCGCTCCCAACCCCGAAGCGCAGGTCGACGTGCTGCGCCGCGCCTACCGCGACGCGCAGATCCTGCCGTCCGGTGTCGACTACATCGAGGCGCACGGCACCGGCACGGTGCTCGGCGACCCGATCGAGGCCGACGCGCTCGGCCGTGTCGTCGGTCGTGGCCGCGAGGACGACAAGCCGGTCCTGCTCGGTTCGGCCAAGACCAATTTCGGGCACCTCGAGTCCGCCGCCGGTGCGGCCGGTCTCATCAAGGTCGTTCTCGCGATGCAGAACGATCAGCTGCCCCCGACGCTCAACTACACCGCGCCCAACCCGTACATCCCGTTCGACAGCGCACGCCTGAAGGTCATCCCCGAGGGTGCGAAGTGGCCGCGCTACACCGGTCGCGCCGTCGCCGGTGTGTCCGGATTCGGTTTCGGTGGCACGAACGCGCACGTCGTTGTGCGCGAGTACACCGGTCCCGAGGGGCTCGAAGCGTCCGAAGCCGAGGTCGAAGTCCTGCCGGAGGAGATCCCCGCCGCCGCGGAGACCACCGAGCAGGCCCGCGAGCTGCCCGTCCTGCTCGCCGTCTCCGCTGCGATGCCGTCGCGTCGCCGCCGTGCCGCTGCCGATCTCGCCGACTGGCTCGAGACCGAGAAGGGCAGCACGACGCCGCTCGCCGACGTCGCCCGCACGCTCGCTCGCCGCAACCACGGCCGGTCCCGCGCGATCGTCGTGGCGAGCAACCACGGCGAGGCGATCGCCGGTCTGCGTGCCGTCGCCGCCGGCAAGCCCGCGCAGGGCGTGTTCACCGCCGACGCTCCCGCCTCCAAGGGCGCGGTGTGGGTGCTGTCCGGCTTCGGTGCCCAGCACCGCAAGATGGCCAAGCAGCTGTACCTGGAGAACCCGGTCTTCGCGGCGGCCGTCGACGAGGTCGACGAGCTGATCTACGACGAGTCGGGCTACTCCATGAAGGAGAAGTTCCTCGACGATGCGCAGGACTACGACGTCGAGACGGCGCAGGTCGGAATCTTCACGATCCAGATCGGTCTCGCCGCGCTGCTGCGTCACCACGGTGCCGAGCCCGCCGCGGTCGTCGGCCACTCGATGGGTGAGGCCGCCGGTGCCTACATCTCGGGCGGACTCTCGCTCGAGGACGCCGTGCGCGTGATCTGCTCGCGCTCGCGTCTGATGGGTGAGGCCGAATCCGGCCTGACCGGCGACGACATCCGCCTCATGGCGCTCGTCGAGTACAGCGCCGCCGAGGTCACCGACGTGCTGCCCGACTTCCCGCAACTCGAGGTCTGCGTCTACGCGGCGCCCACGCACACCGTCATCGGTGGCCCGCAGGAGCAGGTCAACGCGATCGTGGCGCGTGCCGAGGCCGAGGAGAAGTTCGCCCGGGTCCTGCAGACCAAGGGCGCGAGCCACACCTCGCAGGTCGATCCGATCCTCGGCGAGCTCGCGGCCGAGCTCGCCGGCATCGAACCGCACCGCCTGAAGGTCGACCTGTACTCGTCAGTCGACCAGGAGACGCTCTACCGCGCAGGTCACGACGGCATCCACGACGTCGAGTACTGGACCAAGGGCATGCGCCACAGCGTGTACTTCACGCAGGCGATCCGGCAGGCCCTGTCCGACGGGCACACCACCTTCGTCGAGCTCAACGCCAACCCCGCGACGCTCATGTCGGTCGCGGCGACGGCCTTCGACGCCGGTGTGCAGGACGGCCAGTTCATCCAGACGCTCAAGCGCAAGGAGGACGAGTCCCTCGGCGTGCTGACCGCGCTCGCTCAGTTGTACGTGCACGGGCAGTCCGTCGACCTGAAGACGCTGCTGCCGGAAGGCGACTACGCCGACCTGCCGCGCACCGCCTTCCTCCGCAAGCCGTACTGGGTCGACGCCAGCATCGGCACCTCCGGCAACGGCCGCGCGCCCGGCGCCCGGGTCGCACTGCCCGACGGCCGCTACGTGTGGGAGGTGCAGGCATCCGCCGTCACCGATGCGGCCGAGCTGGTCGTCGCGGCGGCCTCGCAGGTGCTGTCCGATGTCACGCTCACCGCGTCCATCCCGCACACCGACGTCCCCGCGACCGGCACCCTCACCACGACGCTCACCCGGCACCCGGGTGGCGCGTCGCTGCAGGTGCACGCGAACACCGGCGACGGTTTCACGCTCGTCCACGAGGGTGTCGTCACCTCCGGTGAGCCGCTGCCCGCGCCCGTCGCGGTGGCCGCGAAGCCGGCCGCGCAGGCCGAAGAGCTGCCCGAGGTCGCCGAGTCGTTCGGCGACAAATGGGATCCGAACGGATCGCAGACCCTCGATGATCGCCTGACGCTGATCGTCGCCGAATCCATGGGCTACGCGCCCGAGGACCTGCCGGCCGAGATCCCGCTCATCGAGCTGGGCCTCGACTCGCTCATGGCGGTCCGAATCAAGAACCGCGTCGAGTACGAGTTCGACATTCCGCAGCTGCAGCTGTCGGCGGTCAAGGACGCGAGCCTCCGCGACGTCGCGAAGTACCTGCGGTACGCCGTCGAGAACCGCGAGGAGGTCGCGCAGCTCGCCGAGCAGCAGGCCGCCGAGAAGGCAGCCGAACGCGCCGCCGCTGCGGAGCAGGACGATCTGCCCGAGGTCGAGGACACCACCGCGGTGGGCGAGGCCGAGCAGATCCTCGCCGAAGCCGAGGCACAGACCGCGCCCGGGACGACCGAGCCCGAACAGGAGTCGAGCGGAGTCGACGTGCCGCCGCGCGACGCCGCGGAACGGTTGACCTTCGCCTCCTGGGCCGTGGTCACGGGCAAGTCGGCCAAGGGCATCTTCAACCCGCTGCCGAAGCTCGAGCGTGATGTCGCCGAGAAGCTCGCGGCACGGCTGACCGAGCGGGCCGAGGGCGAGATCACCGTCGACGACGTGCTCGCCGCCCCGACCATCGAGCAGCTCGCCGAGACGGTCCGTCAGCATCTCGAATCCGCCGATCGCATCGACGGACTCGTGCGCACACTGCGACCCCGCGTCGAGGGATCGGACACCGTGCCGGTCTTCGTCTTCCACCCTGCGGGTGGTTCGACGGTCGCGTACGAGCCGCTGCTGCGCCGCCTGCCGGCGCACACCCCGGTGTTCGGTTTCGAGCGCACCGAGGGCCCGATCGACACCCGCGCCCAGGCGTACCTGCCGCTCATCAAGGAGATCCAGGGCGACGGCCCGTACGTGCTGTGCGGCTGGTCGCTCGGCGGTGTCCTGGCCTACGCGGTGGCCCGTCTGCTCCGCGAGGAGGGCAAGGACGTGCGTCTCGTCGGCCTCATCGACACCGTCATGGCCGGTGAGAAGGTCGAGGACACGCCCGACGAGATCCGCAAGCGCTGGCAGCGTTACTCGGCGTTCGCGAAGAAGACCTACGGGATCGACGCGCCGCTGCCCTACGACCTGCTGGCCGAGGCCGGCAGCGACGAGGAGCAGATCGGCATCCTGATGGGTCTGCTGGAGCTGAGCGGGGCACAGATCCCCGGCGGCATCATCGAGCACCAGCGCACGTCGTGGCTCGACAACCGCGCCATCCAGACCGCGGAACTGCTGCCCTACGACGGCAAGGTCGTGCTGTACATGGCCGACAAGTATCACGACGACGCGATCGATCTCGAGCCGGCCTTCGGGACCCGGCAGCCCGACGGTGGGTGGGGTGAGGTCGTCGCGGATCTCGAGGTCGTGCACGTCGGCGGCGATCACCTGCAGATCGTCGACGAGCCGTACATCTCGAAGGTGGGGGAAGACCTGACCCGCAAGCTGGCCGACATCGAGGCCTCGAGGAGCTGAACGAAGAAGTGAGCACCACGGCACAGAAGCTGGCCGAGCTGCGCGAGAAGCTGGAGATCGCGAAGGAGCCTGCGGGCGAACTCGCGATCGCCAAGCGCGCGAAGAAGGGCATTCCGAGCGCTCGCGAGCGCATCGACATGCTGCTCGACAGGGGCAGCTTCGTCGAGATCGGCGCACTGATGAAGACGCCCGGCCGCGACGATGCGATGTACGGCGACGCGGTCGTCGTCGGGCACGGCACGGTCGACGGCCGCCCGGTCGCGGTGTTCTCCCACGACCAGACCGTCTTCGGCGGCAGCGTCGGTGAGATGTTCGGCCGCAAGGTCGCCGCGGTCCTCGACTTCGCCCTCAAGATCGGTTGCCCCGTCGTCGGCATCAACGACTCCGGTGGTGCCCGCGTGCAGGACGCCGTCACCTCGCTCGCCTGGTACGGCGAGATCGGCAAGCGCCACGAGCCGCTGTCGGGTCTGTGCCCGCAGATCTCCGTGATCGTCGGCAACTGCGCCGGTGGTGCGGTCTACGCCCCGATCAACACCGACGTCGTGGTCGCCACCGAGGGCTCGCACATGTTCGTCACCGGCCCGGACGTCATCAAGGCGGTCACAGGTGAGAGCGTGAGCCTCGAAGAGCTCGGCGGTGCCCGCCAGCAGGCCGAGTACGGCAACGTGCACCACGTCGCGCCCGACGAGAAGGCCGCCTTCGAGTGGGTGCGGCAGTACCTGAGCTACATGCCGTCCAACGCGCAGGAGAAGCCGCCGGTCATCAATCCCGGTCTCGAACCGGAGATCACCCCCGACGATCTCGAACTCGACACGTTCATGCCCGACGCCGACAACTCCGGCTACGACATGCACGACATCCTGCTGAAGATCTTCGACGACGGCGAGTTCCTCGAGGTCCGCTCGCAGACCGCGCCGAACATCATCACCGGCTACGCACGCGTCGACGGTCATGCCGTCGGTGTCGTGGCGAACCAGCCGCTGTACCTGTCGGGTGCGCTCGACGCGGCCGCTGCCGACAAGGCGGCCCACTTCGTGCGCGTGTGCGACGCCTACGACATCCCGCTCGTGTTCGTCGTCGACACCCCCGGCTTCCTGCCCGGTGTCGAGCAGGAGAAGATCGGCGTCATCAAGCGTGGCGGCCGTTTCCTGTTCTCGTACGTCGAGGCATCCGTCCCGAAGGTGACGGTCGTGGTCCGCAAGGCCTACGGCGGCGGTTACGCCGTGATGGGTTCGAAGCAGCTCGGCGCCGACATCAACTTCGCGTGGCCCACCGCGCGTATCGCCGTGATGGGTGCCGAATCGGCTGTCGCGGTGATCGGCCGCCGGCAGATCGAGGCCGCGGGCGAGAACGCTCCCGCCGTGCGCCAGCAGCTCATCAACTTCTACAACGAGCACGTGGCGACGCCGTACATCGCGGCCGAGCGCGGATACGTCGACGCGGTGATCGAGCCGTCGACGACCCGCCTCGAGATCCGCAAGGCGCTGACCCTCCTTCGCGACAAGGAAGTGTTCAAGAACCCGCGGAAGCATCACCTGCTGCCGCTGTAGAACAGCCGGAGAACCCTCGCCGACGGGGTCTGTGCACTAGGACGTGCGCAGGCCCCGTCGCGCGTATCCGACGATCTGCTCGACCTCTGCGTCGGCGTCGAAGGTGGATGCGTCCCGCCACAGCAGATGCTCCATCACCGCGAGCAGCAGGATCGAGGTGGTGAGCGAATCCCGTTGCGGGTCGGCCGATCCCAGGTCGGCGATGGGACCGGCGAGCACCTCCGCGACCGCCTTCTCCAGATCCTCGCGCACCTTCGGTGCGTGCGACCGGCCGCCGGCGGAGGACACGACGTTGCGGGTGGCGGCGGCGATCTCGGGATCGACGGCCTGGTTCAGGACGGCCGCGATGCCGGCACGCAGGGCGGCGTCGGGGTCGGCGGCCTGGTCGATCTTGTGACGCAGGTACCGGACGAGTCGGTGTCCGCCCTCCTCGACGACGGCGTCGACGAAATCGCCCTTGCTCTTGAAGTAGCGGTAGAAGGCGTCGTTGGAGAGTCCCGCGGCGGCCACGATGTCGGCGACGCGCGCGGGTTCGCCCCGAGTGAGCAGTTCGCGTCCGCACCGGATCAGGGTGTCGACGTCGCGGCTCGCAGCCTCCTGTCGGGGCGTCAGGCTTCGCTTCACGGCCTCGGAGGCGCGGGGGGACAGGGTCGACCCAGCTGAATTCTCGGTGGTCACCCGCTCATTCTAGATAACCGAAACCAGATTCTGGGATGCTCCGACCCCGTCACGCCGCACGTCGACCGATCAGGGAACCGTCCAGGAACCCCGGCCCGCCAGGAAGGTGATGTCGGTGGTCGTCACGACCGCCTCGATGCGTCCGGAGCCGGTCTCGAACGACGGATACGGGGACGCCGGGATGGTCGGGTAGATCGGCAGGGTGACGGCGCCACGCTGTCCGGTCGTGACATTCGTCCAGTGCACGACGCAGTGGCACTGGATGCTGCTGCCGAATCGGGAGAAACCAGGACGCTCGGGATCCACCCGAACGGTCACGCTCTCGTTGACGAGGGCGCCGCCCCATCCGGCAGAACCGGTACCACCGACCGCGCCGATGACCGGGCTCAGGGTCGTGGCCACGACAGGCTCCGCGGACGCCGCGGGAGCGGCGACCATGCCGAACGCGAGAGCCGCGCCCAGGGCTGCCGTGAATGCGATCTTTCTCGAGGTCGTCATGCCCAGTGTGTCGCCCCTGAGCATCACTTCCGTTACTCGCGCCCCACCCGTCACTCGTAGACGCGCATCGGCGCGGGCTTCCACAGACCCGACCGCGTCACCTCGGTGGTGGTCAGTTCGGCCGGCTGCGCATTCGGGTAGAAGCGCACGTACCGCTCCACCGAACCCCAGTCGCGACCCCAGTCGTTCTCCAGGTAGGTGGGCACCTGCTCGGGTCGTGCCAGGACCTCCGCGAAGCCGAGCGGGCCACCGTTGTCGGCCGACTGCCAGGTGTCGGTCGACGACACCGCGAGCGGACGGTCGGGGAGGACCCGGTAGTTCGGCATCTCGGCGACACCGGCCCAGTGGTCGAACGGCCGCTGGCACGGGAACTGCAGGCCCACGGCCCAGTCCAGCAGGAGCGGCTGATCGGAACCGAGCTGGGAGTCGAGCCGCTCCAGGGTCGGGACGCGCGGCGGCGTGAACGCCAGCCACTGGTCGCCGGTGAGGTTGGGGTCGTTCGCGACGATGCGGACGGCGTCGGCGTCCTCGGGCAGGTCGGCGAGCGGCACACGCAGGTTCCGCCACGACGGCGCGGGGCCGATGTCGCGCGGCAGGTAGGTGCCCTTCGCCTCGACGCTGCCGTCGGCCTGGCGGGTGCCGTACTCGACGAGCAGCGACTGGCCGTAGGTCAGTGCACCGGTGTCGTCGTACGACCAGATGCGACCGGCCGCGGAGATGATCACCAGCGGCGTCTCGTCGGTGATCTCGGGCAGAGCGTACCAGCTGGAGGTGAGCGCGGCGGGCTCCTGCACACCCTCCTGGTAGCTGCCGAGCACCGGGGTGACGGCCGGGTCGAGCCCGAAGGGCAGGCGCACGGTGCTGCCGTTGACCGTCTGCGCACCGGAGCCACCCGTGGTGCCGCCGCCCGCGCCGGTCTCGAAGGTCGGGCCGACGCTCTGGTTGTCGGTGTTGCCCTGGCCCGGCTTGACCTCGACGTAGTCGGCGGTCAGATCGGACGGCACGCCGTCGGGAGTGAAGCCGCGCGGCGCCGCACCGGCGAGCGGGTCGTCGTTCGCCGGCGGGTTGGCGGGATCGATGATCGGTTCGAGGCGTCCCTCGTTGGGGTCGGCCTCGACGAGCACGTCGTTCGCGAGACCGCAGGTCTGCCCGGCGACCGCCCCGATGTTGGAGCGGGCGAGCGAGTACGCCGGGTACTGCGACACCGCGCCCTTGAGCAGCGACAGCACCTCGAACAGCACCATCACCGCGGCGACGACCGTGAGCGGAGCGGCCGCGAGGGCGCGGATCCGCCGGCCCTTCTTCGTCTCGGGCGACTCCGGCGGCGGTGCGTACCCCTCGCGGAGGTACTGCCACGCGACGAGCACGAGGGCGAGACCGAACAGGACCAGGAACAACGAGCTGGACTGGTAGCCGCTCAACGAGACGGTCTTGTCGAACCACGGCACGCCGTAGCTCGAGACGTACCACCAGCCGTTGATGCCGGCGAACGACACCGCCAGGACGAACAGCAGTCCGGCAAGGAAGATCGTGCGGTTGCGGCGCGACCGCAATGCGCTCGCGGAGACCACGACGGCCGTGACCGTCGCGAGCGATCCGGCGATGCCCGCGTACGCCCCGAAGTGGTGGGTCCACTTCGTGGGGTTGAACATCATGAAGAAGATCGTGCCGAAGACGATGCCGAGCAGACGCCAGGTCGGGCTCACGGCGACGCCCGGGATGCGACGGCGGCGCAGCAGCACGAACAGCGTCGTGAACAGGCACAGCAGCATCGTGAGGAACGCGAAGCGGCGCGGCAGCGACCCGTCGACGGTCTGCACCATCAGGTAGTAGTAGCGGAGGAAGTCGTTCCACCACTCCTCGTTGGGGCCGATGATGGTGCGCACGCGGGTCGCCTCGAGGACCGCGGCGAGGGTCTGGTCCGAGAACACCACGACGAGCACGAGCAACCCGGCGGCACCGATCGGTGCGAGCAGCGGCAGGGTGCCGACCTCGCGGTGACGGCGCACGATGATCCGCGTCATCGGCCGGATACCGGCGATCAGGGCGGCCACACACATCAGGCCGGTCGGTGCCGCGGCGAGCGTGAACGCGCCGACAACCACCGCGGTCGCGGCGGGCAGCAGACGACCGGTCGCGATGGCGCGTTCGATCGAGCACCAGGTCAGCAGCGCACCGAGGGCGACGATCGGCTCGGGCCGCAGACCGTTGTTGTAGGGCAGCCAGAAGGCGAGGAAGACCAGTCCGCCGGTCCACAGCGCGATGCGGTTGTGCCGCACGGCCCGGCCGAGACGCGGCACCACCTCGCGGCTGATGACCATCCAGCACAGGATTCCGGCGATCAGTGCCGGGATGCGCATCCACGGGCTGGCCGTGGAGATCTTCGCGAACGCCGCCAGCACGTCGTAGTACCAGCCGAAGGGCGCTTCGGGGACACCGAACCAGCGGAAGTAGTTGGCCATGTAGCCGGAGTTCTCCGACACCCGGGCCATGGTCAGCAGGTAGCCGTCGTCCGAGGTGTTCGCGCCGAAGAAGTGCCAGCCGACGAGCGTGAGGACCACGACGACGTCGACGCCGGTGAACTTCCACCAGCGGGCCGGCAGGAAACGGCGGTGTCCGCGACCGTCCGTGCCGTCGAGTTTGGCCAGCGCGCCGAGCGCGAGTGCCGTCGACAGCACCGCCAGGATCATCGCGAGGGACTTGACCAGTGTCGGCGACGACGTGAACCGGGAGTCGACATCGACGGTGACGTCGAGGCCGGGAACCGCGGTCGGCAGGTCGCTGAACACGCCGACGACGAGCGGCCGCAGGTCGCCGGTGAGCTCACCGGACCGCGGGTTGCCGTTCTCGTCGGAGAGGCCGACGAACTCGGCGGTGGTGCGTTCGGAGTCGGAGAAGATCTGCAGTTCGCTGCACGCACCCGACTCGACGTCGGCGCGCGGCGCGGTCGCGACCACCACGTTGCGGTCGAGCACGTCGACGTTCTCGGCGCCGACCCGCACGAACATCGCGTTGAGCGCGGCGTCCTGCCCGTTGGTGGGGGCCGTCGCGAGCAGCATCCCGCCGTCACCCGGCATCTCCGCGGCGGCGCTGCACGGCACGGTGGCGCGGAACTGGAGGGGGACCTGCGACATCAACGGCAGTTCGACGTCGGTCGCCGCCGCGTCCTGCGGCCACGACATCGTCGCCTCGGTCACGCGGACCGGGAGGAACGGTGTGGCCAGCGCCAAGATCATGCCGAGCAACCCGGCGACGACGGCGACGAGTCGCGCGGTCCGGTACCGAGTGCGAAGGTCCTCGCCCATCGACCGTGGGGCGGTCGGAGCGGGCGCGGGTGAGGTCGTCACGTCGTCGGGCACGGGAGTCGATGGTATCCGGCGACGTGGTGTGACGGCACTCGCCCTTACTCCAGCAGGACCGGGACCCCGTCACGGATGCGGCCCGGCGACCACAGGCCGGAGCGGGTCGTCACGTCGGTGGTGACCTCCGCCGGGGAGGCATCCGGGTCGATCGGGCGGTACTGCTCGAGCGATCCCCAGTCGCGATCCCAGTCGTGGTTCAGATAGGTGGGGACGGCCTCGGCGTTCAGCAGAAGCGGGATCCAGCCGAGCGGTCCACCGCCGATGTCGTCCTGCCAGCCGTTCGTCGCGTCGGCCCCGACACGGTCCGGGAGGATGCGGTATTCGGGGACCTCGGCGACACCGTTGCGGTGCCCGAACGGTCGCTGGCACGGGAAGGCGAGACCCACCGACCAGTCGATGAGGACGGGGGCGTCGGATCCGACGACCTCCTGCAGGGTCTGCATGCGCGGCATCCGCGGCGGCGTGACCGCGACCCACTGATCGGGGGAGAGGTCACCGTCGTCGACGACGATCCGCACGGCGTCGGCGTCGGCCGGGATCGCGTCGCTCGGCACGCGCAGGTTGCGCCAGGACGGCGACGGGCCGATGTCGATCGGGGCGAGCGTGGCCAGCGGCGTCACGTCGTCCCCGGACGACGAACCGAACTCCAGCAGCACGTCCTGACCGGGGGTGATGACGCCGTCCGGGTCCACGTAGCGGACGCGTCCCGCCGCGGTCACGACCAGCAGCGGTGTCTCGTCGGTGCGCTCCGGCAGCGCGTACCAGCCGGATTCGAGCTCGGCCGACTGCTGCGCGCCGGAGCGGTAGCTGCCGAGGACGGGCGTGGTCTGCGGGTCGAGGCCGAAGGGGAGCTTCACGGTGCTGCCGTTGATGCCTTCGTCGCTGGTGCGACCGCCCTCGGTGCCGGCGCTGGTGGAGGTGGTGGTGCCGCCCTCCTCGCTGTCGACGGTGTTGGCGCCACCGGTCGTGGTGGTCTCCGCATCCGCGGTGAGGTCGAGCGCCACGCCGTTCGGGGTGAAACCGACGGCCGTGCCGGCGCCCAGGGCCTCGCCCGGATCACCGTCGAGAGGCTGCAGCATCGTCGCGTTCGGGTCGGACTCGACGAGCACCTCGTTGGCGAGACCGCAGGAGTTGCCGGTCAGGGCCGCCGCGTTCGACTTGGCGATCGAATACGCCGGGTACTGCGAGACCGCGCCCTTGAGCAGCGACAGCACCTCGAACAGCACCACCGCCGCCGCGACCAGCGTCAGCGGCGCCGACGCCAGGGCCCGCACCCTGCCGTTGCGGTCGGGCCGCGGTGTCGTGAACGGCTCGCGCAGGTGGAACCACGCGGCGAGGAGCAGGGCGAGCACCGTCAGGCCGAGCAGCGCCGTGGAGAAGGCGTAACCGGAGATCGACGGCGGCTTGTCCCACCACGGGATGCCGTAGCTCGAGACGTACCACCAGCCGTTCGAGCCGGTGAACGCCATCGCCAGGACGAACAGCACCCCGGCGGTGAACAGCGCCCGGTTGCGGGCCGATCGGATGCCGACCGAACCCACTCCGATCGCGGCGAGCGCAGCCACCGACGCGGCCAGGCCCGCGTACACACCGAAGTGGTGCGTCCACTTCGTCGGCGTGAGCATCATGAGCAGCAACGACGCGAAGACGATGCCGAGGATGCGGCGCGACGGTCCGATCGCGGTGCCCGGAATGCGGCCCTTGCGCAGGATCAGCATCACGCACACGACCAGGCACAACAGCATCACGAACACACCGAACCGGCGGGCCAGCGAACCGTCGGGGGAGACGGTGAGCAGCGCGTCCCAGCGCAGCCGCTCGTCGAACCACGGCACGTTCGGGCCCACGGCCGAACGCACGCGGGTCGCTTCGAGGACCGACGCGAGCGTCTGGTCGGCGAAGACCGCGATGAGCACGACGGTGCCCGAGGCGAGGATCGGCGCGAGGGGCGCGACGACACCGACGAGATGCCGGCGCGCAATGAGCACCTTCACCAGCGGGCGCATCCCGGCGACGAGCGCGGCCACCGCGATCAGGCCGGTCGGACCGGCAGCGAGGGAGAAGGCCGCGATGAGCACCGCGATCGCGGCGGGCAGCATGCGACCGGTCGCGATGGCGCGTTCGATCGAGCACCAGGTCAGCAGTGCACCGACCGCGATGATCGGCTCGGGGCGCAGACCGTTGTTGTAGGGGAGCCAGAACGCGAGGAAGACCAGCCCGGCCGTCCACAGCGACACCCGGCTGTGCCGGACGGCGACACCGAGCCTGGGGATGACCTCACGGCTGATGACCATCCAGCACAGGATCGCCGCGATCAGCGTGGGCACGCGCATCCACACGCTCGACGTCGACACCTGCGCGAACACGACGAGCACGTCGTAGAACCAGCCGAACGGCGCCTCGGGCACACCGAACCAGCGGAAGTAGTTCGCCATGTATCCGGCGTCGCCGGACACTCGCGCCATATTGAGGATGTAGCCGTCGTCCGAGGTGTTCGCGCCGAGGACGTGCCAGAGCAACAGAGTGCCCACGACGATGGCGTCCACAAGGGTGAACCGCCACCAGCGAGCCGGCAGGAACCGGCGCGCGCGGCGCCCGTCGATCCCGTCCAGGCGATGCAGCGCGACGAGGGAGACCAGCGTCGCGAGCGCGCACACGATCATCGCGAGGAGCTTGAGCACCGTGGGGGTCGAGGTGAACCGCGAGTCGAGCTCGGCGCGCACCGACAACCGTTCCGTGGAGTCGTCACCGCCGGGTTCGAAGGCGCCCGCGGGGCCGGTGAGGTCGCTGAAGACACCGACCATCTGCGGTCGCTCGTCGCCTTCGAGCTCGATCGCGACCGGCGGGTCGGAGCCCACGATCTCGGCGGCGGTGCGTTCGGAGTTCGATGCGACGGTCACCGCCGTGCACGGTTCGTCGAGCGGCGCCGAGACGAGCACCGAGTTGCGCAGGACGGCCTCGACGGTGCCGGGGGCGCCGTCCTCACCGGGTACCGCGCGGATCACCAGGCCCTCCGCCGTGGCGTCGGGGGAGCCGGACGGGATGGTCGAGACGAGCGTGCCGCCGTCGGAACCGAGCTGCGCTGCTGCCGCGCACGGCACGCTGGCCCGCAGCGTGAGCGGGGCGTAGGTGACGAGCGGCGCCTCGACACTGTCGATGCTGCCGTTCTGCGGCCATTGCAGTTCGCCGGTCTCCTGCCGGACCGGCAGGAACGGAAGGGTCAGAGCCAGCACGAACCCGAGCAGTCCCGACACGATCGCGACGATCCGCGCTGTGCGGACGCGCGATGTCGGGTCGGACGAATCGGTTTTCCCGGGCGAAGCGGTATCGGCTGGCACAAGCGTCGATGCTAGGCGAGTCCCGTCACGGTCCGGGCTCGTGCCGCTCCGCTCGCACTACTCGTGGGTACTCCGCGGTTCTGTCCGACCACGTCCGGAGCCGTACCTCCCGCCACTAGCATCGCTGTCTATGAAGACCTCCACCCCGATCGGGCGCGCTCTGCGCGCGGCGGGCATCGGGGAGGTCTGCGACGACTCGACCACGCGCGCGCTGTACTCGTCCGACGCCTCTCTCTATCGCGTCCCACCACAGGCCGTGGTGCGCGCCCGATCGATCGACGACATCGCCACGACCCTCGACGTGTGCCGGCGCGAGGGTGTCCCCCTCGCCTCCCGCGGCACCGGCACCTCCCTCGCGGGCAACGCCGTCGGACCCGGCGTCGTCATCGACTTCTCGCGTCACCTGAACCGGGTGCTCTCCGTCGACCCCGAGACCCGGACCGCGCGGGTGCAACCGGGGGTCGTGCAGGCCGAGCTCCAGCGCACCGCGGCACCGCACGGTCTGCGCTTCGGCCCCGATCCGTCCACCCACAACCGATGCACGATCGGCGGGATGATCGGCAACAACGCGTGCGGGGCGCGGGCGCTCGGCTACGGCCGCACGTCCGACAACGTCGTCGCGCTCGAGGTGCTCACCGGCACCGGGCACCCGCTGTCGCTGCCCGGCGAGGACCCGACGCTCGAGCCGCTGCGGGAGATCGTCGCGCGCGATCTCGCAACCATCCGTACCGAATTCGGTCGCTTCGGCCGGCAGGTATCGGGTTACGCACTCGAGCATCTGTTGCCGGAGAACGGATTCGACGTCCGAAAGCTGTTCGTCGGCAGCGAGGGCACCCTCGGGATCACGACCGAGGCGACGGTGCAATTGATCGCCGATCCTGCCGTCCACACGATGGTCGTACTCGGCTATCCCGACATCGTCGCCGCCGGCAATGCCGCGCACGGACTACTCGGGTTCCGGCCCACGGCGTGCGAAGGACTCGACTCGCGGATCGTCGACATCGTCCGGCACCGGCGCGGGCCGGAAGCAGTACCGCCCCTGCCGTCGGGTGCGGCGTGGCTGTTCGTCGAACTGGCGGGTGACGACGCCGACGAAGTGCGCGACCGGGCGAAGGCGCTCGCGCACGCCGCAGCCGCGACCGACGTCCTGCACGTCGAGGACCAGGCGCGGGCCGCCGCGCTGTGGCGCATCCGGGAGGAGGGGGCCGGCCTGTCGGCGAGAAGTCCGAAGGGACTGCCCGCGCACGCGGGATGGGAGGACGCCGCCGTCCCCGCCCACCGCGTCGGCGACTATCTCCGCGACTTCGAGGAACTGCTCGCCGGATACGACGTCACCGGCTATCCCTACGGGCACTTCGCCGACGGATGCATCCACATCCGCCTCGACATCCCGCTCGAGGTTCCCGGCCTGTTCCGCGAATTCCTCTTCGAAGCAGGCAAACTCGTCGCCGAGTACGGCGGGTCGATGTCGGGGGAGCACGGCGACGGCCGGGCCCGGAGCGAACTGCTGCCCCTGATGTACTCGCCCGACGCTCTCGCGCTGTTCGGCGCCGTGAAGTCGGTCTTCGACCCGGAGAACATCCTCAATCCCGGAGTGCTCGTCGACCCACGTCCCGTCGACGTCGACCTCCGCGTCCCGGCCGCACGGAAGGTTCGTGAGGGTCTGGCCTTCCGCTATCTCGAGGACGGCGGCGACTTCACGCAGGCAGTCCACCGGTGCACGGGGATCGGCAAGTGCCGCGCCGACAACACCGGCACCGGCGGGGTGATGTGCCCGTCCTTCCTCGCGACCCGTGAGGAGAAGGACTCCACCCGAGGACGTGCCCGGGTGCTGCAGGAGATGCTCAACGGTCACCTCGTCGCCGAGTCGTGGCAGTCGCCGGAAGTGCACGAGGCGCTCGATCTGTGCTTGTCGTGCAAGGGATGTCTGTCGGACTGTCCGACCGGAGTCGACATGGCGACCCTCAAATCCGAAGTCCTGCACCAGACCTACCGGGGACGGAGGCGGCCCGCCAGTCACTACGGTCTCGGCAGGCTGCCGCAGTGGGCGGCGATCGCCTCCCGTGCGCCAAGCGCCGTCAACGCCCTTGTCCGCGCTCCGGGGGTCGCCCCGCTCGGGTTGACCGTCGCCGGTCTCGACCGCCGCCGCCGTGTACCGAGGTTCGCGCCCCGCACCTTCCGGAAGTGGTTCGCCGACACCCTCTCGCAACGATCCCGCACGGGCGACCCGGTGCTGCTGTTCGTCGACACTTTCACCGAGTACTTCACCCCGGAGATCGGGGTTGCCGCCGTGCGCGTGCTCGAAGCCGCCGGACACAGCGTGCACCTCACCGACGAACCCCGCTGCTGCGGCCTGACGTGGATCACCACCGGCCAGCTCGACCAGGCTCGGAAGATCGTGGGCCGCACCGTCGCCGAACTCTTCCGCAGCGGCATGCCGATCGTCGGTCTCGAACCGTCGTGTACCGCCGTCCTGCGTTCCGACGCGGTCGAACTGCTCGGGTCCGCACCTGCTCGCCTCGTGGCCGACAGCACCACGACCCTCGCCGAACTCCTCGCCGACTGGGAACCGCCGTCGCTGGACGGCACACGGATCGTCGCGCAACCCCACTGCCACCACCACGCCGTCATGGGCTGGGGAGCCGACGCCGCACTGCTGCGACGCGCGGGCGCCGATGTGCAGCGCCTCGCCGGCTGTTGCGGCCTGGCCGGGAACTTCGGTGTCGAACGCGGGCATTACGACGTGTCGGTGGCGGTCGCGCAGACCCAACTGCTGCCGGCCGTCGAGGCGGCATCCGACGACGCGGTGATCCTCGCCGACGGGTACTCGTGCCGTACCCAACTGAGCGACCTCACGACGCGGCGCGGCACGCACCTGGCGGAGTTGCTGGCCTCACGACTGCCGTAGGGAATCGAGGCGCTCGTCGACGACGATGCTCACACCGGATGCGGTCAGTGCCGTGGCGGTGAGCCCGAACATGCGCAGGAAGGTGTCGCTGAAATGGGACGGCGACGCGAACCCCGCCGACATCGCGGCCGAGGTGAAATCTCCTCCCTCCGCGATAGTCCGGGCGACGGCGAGCATGCGGAGCCACAAACGGTAACGACGGAAGCTCGTGCCGGTCTCCCGTCCGAACAGTCGCAGGAAGTACGGCGTCGAGAGTGATTCCGCCCGTGCGAGATCGGCGGCGCTGCGTTCGGACGACGGATCGGATCGCATGCGTTCGACGGTCCGCGCGATCCGCGGGTCCAGGCGCCGTCGGGGCGGTCCCGACGCCGTCGCGGTGATGGCAACGCCGTCCGGAGCCGGCGCCTTGCACAGATCGATCAGTACGGACTCCTCACGATGACCGATACGGAACGGACCGCACCGATCCGATCTCCAGACCTCGTGCTCGCGGAGATATGCCTGGTTCACGTCCGCGTAGCAGAACAGGATCCTGTTCGGTGGAGGAGACACCACTCGGTGGACCAATCGTGGCGGAACCAGGGCACTGCGGGCGCTGATCTCCGTTCCGTCCTCGGCGGTCAGCGTGAACGGGGCGTCGACACCGACGACCACGCAGTACACCGACGTCGAGTGCGGATCGAGCTCGAGAGACGGGCCGAGATAGGCCGCTCGTCCGGGCCATACCCAGAGCATCGGATCCGGTGGCGATGAATCCGGAACAGCGCACGTTTCCGGAAGCGCGGCGGAGGCCATGCCGCGAGTCTAGGAGTGTCCGTCCCGAAGCCGGTGGTCTTCACCGATTCGGTCCGATCACGAAGCGAAGGAGTCGGAATGCGTTCATCGAGGATCGGTTCGCTACTCATGGCAGGAGTCGGCGTCGCTCACCTCGTTCCTGCGACGGCGGTGGTGTCGCGGCGGCGGGTCGAGGGTCTGTACGACGTCGACGCGAGGGACCGGAACGTCGAACTGCTTCTGCGGCACCGTGCGACCTTCTTCGGGCTCGTCGGTGCTGCGCTGCTCGCCGGTGCGGTCCACCCGCCCTACCGGTTGCCGGCCCTGCTGGCGGGGGTGCTGTCGCTGGGGTCGTTCGTCGGGCTCGTCGAGGCGGCCGGTCCTGCGAACGAGGAGCTCACCCGCATCGTCCGGGTCGACGTCGGTCTCCTCGGTGCCCTGGCCGGTGCGGCGGCCCTCACCCGGTGATCGACAGCGCTCACCCTCTGCTGTGTCGCCCTCTGGTGCGTTCGCTTCTGGTGGGGCGCGGCCCGAGTTCGTAGGGGATCTTCAGGATGTGGCGGGTCTTGGCGTCGATGTCGCAGTTGCCCGACGCAATGGAATAAAGGATTCCGTTGTAGACCAGGTCCCACAGATCAGGGTTGCGCTGGATCTCGTTGATCTTGAACGAATGGATCTCGTTGCCGTGTACATCTTTCAAACGAAGAACGCGGTTGTAGCCGTCAGCGGAGAACTGGATGCGGGTGAGTTGGTAGGTGTCGACCCAATCTTCGCGCCATTGAACCCAGTTGATACCCGCTGCGGTCCAGTGATTCCCGATGCCTCGAAACAACAGCATGGCACTTCCGATGATGATGACCCACATGATCCACCAGTGGATCCAGCGGAAATCTCCGTTGATGACGGTGAGGTACACGATCAAGATTCCCGTTATCAGCAGTGCGCTGATGTATTTATCGCGGACGGTGGGTTGGAGCCATTCGAGGGTGGGGCCGAGATGGTCCGGTGCATCTGGTGGGTTCCGTGGGTTGCGGTCGAGCGGTGTGTATTCCGTGCCGTGGTAGATGCGGGGCGCCCGGGGTGGGCG